>PAQH01000135.1 GCA_002709225.1 Planctomycetaceae bacterium | reverse complement strand
CCTACTCGCTGGACAAGAACAGTCTGGCACTGACCACCAACCTTGATGCGTTCAAGAGCCGCGCAGCCATGGTTATTGAAATGTCGCAGCGCCCCATTCGCACCGATCAAGACTTGGCTACGGGGAAAGCCCTGCTAACAACCATGTCCGAAGCCGAGAAGCGGCTAGACGATATCTGCGACGAGGTGCTGGGTGAAATTACCGACGTCAGCTCATTTATCAATGAGGTGCGGGCTATTTCCGAGCAGATCCGTCAGGCGCGACTCGCAGCCAAGCGCGAGGTCGACAATTCCGAGACCACTATCCGTCAGAAATATATCGACGACGCTACCGCCGAACTGGATGCGCATATCGTCAAGCTGAATGAGCGCCTGGGCCGCGCCTACATGCCGACGATCGATGCTGACTTTGCCGGAGCATTGAAAAACAAGCGCACACCTGACAGCAAAAAGAACGCAATCGATACCGAGCTGGCCAAGGCGAAGATTCGCGCCAACGAGATAGCCGACAACATCCAGATTAACGTCAACGCGCTGCGCGACCGCGCGCAGGAGTACCGCTCGCTGTTTCCGGACGTGAACCAGCTGGTACTGAAAGATCCGGAGTTGGTGGACGCGACCATTACCGCGCGCATTGCCGAGCATGAGAAAGAGCGTCAGGCGGCGATCGACGCAGCCGCACAGAAAGCCCGCGACGACGAGCAGGCCCGCATTGCGGCCGAAGCTGCCCGGGTAGAGCGCGAAGCGCAGCAGCAGGCCGCCGAGCCGCCGGCCGAGCCGGTAGCCGATGCTGAGCCAGTAGACCCGGAAAGTAGACCTAGCACCCAGAAAGTAGACCCGGAAAGTAGACCTACTTCCGATCCTGCGCCGCTGGTGCTGACTGTCGATAACAAGCTGGCGCTGATCAAGGCGGTCGCGGACGGACAGGTATCGCCGGACGTGCTGACTGTCGATATGGCCGTCCTGCAATCGCTGGCCGAACTCCACGCCACGCTCCCGGGCGTGCGCATCAGCAAAGGGACTCCCAATGAGTGAAACCGATCTGCTGGACGTGGATGCTCTGGCCGCGCGCTGGAACATCCACCGCCAAACCGTCCTCAAGCGCAAGCGCGAGCGCTTGAAAGCCGGCAAGGATTTCATTGCCAACCCGATCCCGCTCGGCCACAAGGGCGGGTTCGGCCAGGGCGTGAAGTACCACCTGTCAGACGTCATCGCATACGAAAACCAGCTGGCTAAAGAGGCCGGCGCTCAAGAGGAAGGGAAATAATGCTATTCGCCAACGCTAGGGTTTACACCGTCAAGCTGGACACCCCGATCACTAATGAAGTGCTGGAAAAGCACAAGGCACGCGAGCCCGGCCCGATGGAAACGCACGCCCAGGGCTGGGTGCCGCCGTTCGGCAAGGAGTCGGACAAATTGCTCGAGCAAATCGGGGATGTCGGTCTGATCACGCTGCGCACGTCAAAGCGCCGCCTGCCGGGCAAGGTCGTCAAGGAGGCGGTCAGCGCCAAGGTGGACGAGATCGAGAAGCGCGACGGGCGCAAGGTCTACCGCACCGAACGCAACGCGATCAAAGAGCAGGTACTGGCCGAGCTGCTGCCGCGCGCCTTCGTCGAGCATAGGCATATTTCGGCCATGCTGCTGCCGGGCTATATCGTCATCAACGCGACATCGGAAACGGCCGCCATGGACGTCCTGAACCTGCTGCGCGAATGCAATGAAACGCTGCCGGTTCGCCCACTCAATGTGCGGATCCCGCCTTATTCGCTGATGACCGACTGGCTACGCGCGCACGCCGCCCCGGGCAATCTGCGTATTGGTTCGGACTGTCTGCTACAGGACACCGATCGCGGCCAGATCCGCATTCGTGACCGCGAGCTGGATAGCGAGGAGGTTCGCAGTCACTTGCAGGCCGGCATGATCGTTGAGCGGCTATCGCTTGAACACATGGATCTCGATAGCTTCACTTCGGTTTACTTCGAGCTGGATGACAAGCTGGTACTGCGCAAGATCAGTTATGTCGGTCTGGCCGAGATCCAGGCCGAGGATGCTTACGAGGAGCTGCAAGGCACCCTGGCGATTGCCGGCGATGCCATGGCGAACCTGCTATCGGAGCTGGTGACATCCTTCGGCGGCATCGACGATTCCACCGTTTTCTAACCTGCGGGCGCTGCGGCGCCCCATCACAAGGATTTGACCATGGATAAAACATACTGCCGCGCTACCCAGCTGGCCGGCATCACCTACGTCAACGCGGTAGCCGATTCGCGCTTTGCCAACCTGGGCGAGAACGTAGCCCCGAACACGCGCATGCTGATGGGCTGCGCGTTCGAGGCTGGCGCCCGCTTCGGCCGCGAGAACCCCGAGCTGGATCCGGCGCCGCAAACAACCATGTGCGGCGGCTGCGGCGTCACAACGTCGGCGGCTCGCTGCCTGGGCTGTACCCATGTATTCGGTGACGAGATACCGGTAAACGGCTTTGCGTCGAAGGTCGCCAAGCTGCTAACGCCGCGCGTGAAGGCCGAGCCCGAGAAAGCCCTGGCCGACGTCAAGCGGATGCTGCGCTCGATCAGCGTAGCGCTGGATTGCGGCTGCAAGCCTTGCATGGGCGACTGCCGCGACAAGACTCGGCTGGAGATTGAAGTGGAAGGGCGTCAGCAGCTGGCCGCGCAGGCGCTGGAACTGTTGAAGGATGCCGGGCTGTGATCGTCACCGACAACAATAAGACCCTGGCGGCCGCACTGGAACGTATCGCTCACCTTGAGGATGCGCTGGCGCATATCGAGCGCACCGCCAAGCACAGCCGCACCGGCACCCGCCGGCTGGAGTGGATAGCGCAGCGCGTACAGTGGGCGCTACAAGGCCGCCCGTATGACCGCGAAGCCTTTACCCTGCCCTCTGCCGCGCCGGAGTCGTACAGCAAGCTGCGGCTGAGCCACAAGCTGCTGCGCAAGGCGTTCGATCAGCTGGGCCAGGAGAACGTCATACTGCGCCACCAGCAGGCCGGCAATGCGGCGTTGTTGGCCGAGCAGAACACGCGCCTGCGGGATCTGGAATGGGTGCGCAACCTGCGCCTGTGACTAATGGTTACCTAATCGCAACGCTGGCGCCGTAACATACGGTCTGGACTACCGGCCAGGGACGGCGCCCATTATGAGGAAACCCCCGATGGACAAAGCACTAATCGAGCGCATTGAAAGCGCCCTGGCCGAGCTGGTTGAAGTGATGAAGCTGGTGCGCGCCGGCTTGCCCCCTGCTCCCGTTGACCCGGTACCCGAGCCACAACCCGAGCCCGTACCCCAGCCGCCCGCAGGCATTCACCGCACGCCGCTGGTCAATACCCGCATGCCCGGCGTATGGGATCGTGGCGTTCGCGTCGGCGTGACCGTTTGCGTGCAGATCCTGAATACCAAGGACAACCGGGAGCGCTTCGTGCCCGGCGCGAACGTCACCCTGGCTGACAATTACGCCCGCTTCGTTACCAGTCAGGAAGTCAGCGGCGGGTATCTGAATACGCATCTGAGCGGGCCGCAAATTGACCCGGAGGTCTGCGGCGCGCCGAACCAGCTGGTGCTGTTGCGCGATGCGGTAGCGGATCCAAAGCCCGAACCTGTACCCGACCCGCAACCCGAACCCGAACCGGACCCGAAACCGGAGCCCGAGCCCGAGCCCGAGCCAAAACCCGAACCGCAACCAGACCCGGTAGTTGTCGGCAGCTACTCCACGCCAATCAATGACTTTGGCGGCAACTTCACGCATGGCGTGATGCGCGCCGAGCAGGGCTGGGCTATATCGATCAAGGACACGCCTGAAAACCGGATACAGTTCGCCAAGGGTACGCGCGTGGTGCTGGAAGGCGGCATTGTCGGCACTGTGTACTATCCCCAGGCGCACGGCGGCAATATCAGCGTGCATATCAATGGCGTGCCAGACCTGGACGGCAACAAGGTCGGCGCCCCGCATCATCTTGCGGTGCTGGATGCCGTAACCATTCCGATCGACATGCCCGAAGCGCCCGTTGAGGACGGCGAAGGCCCAGCCCGGGAGCTGGACTTTGATATGCAGATCCTGGCTACCAACTTCGCCGGGCACGAGTTCGACAAGGGCGGCAAGTATTACCATTGGCCGCATATCGAGAAAAACCAGCCGGACTCACGCAACTTCGAGCTATGGCAGCGCGAACTAGGCTGCAATACCGCGCGCTTCCCCATGAGCTGGGAGCGCTTTCAGCCGCGGCCGTTCGGTGAGCTGGACGTCGACGAATGCAATAAAATGATTGCCTTCTTGGATATGTCCGAGGAATACGGGTTCAAGATTCTGACTGACTTGCACTCTTACCTCACGCACGGCAAGAGCCATATCGGCTATGACTTGCCGGGTACGGCGCTGGTCGACTTCTGGCAGAAATTCACCACGCTGTGCAAAGGCCATCCGGCGCTATGGGCGCACGGCATCATGAACGAGCCGAACGCCAATGGTAAGAAACCTTACGCCGTCCAGAAGAATGGTTACTGGCTGCTGCCACACTGGGGCGGGATTGCCCAGGCAACTTATAACGCCATCCAGGCAATCGAGCCCGGCCGGCATGTAGCGGTCAACGGCGACTTTTGGGCTAATGCGCATGGCTGGGCGAAGAAAAACCCCAAAGAGTTCGGCTTTCCGATCAAGGGTCGCTATGTAATCCACGAGTTTCACCTGTACCCGGACGTGGATGCGTCAGGCCGGTTCCAGAATCGCTCCGAGCCGATGGATGACAATGTGCTGCTGGACCGTTACAAGGACGTCCGCAAGTGGGCCATTGAGGAGAACACCATGCTGCTGTGTGGTGAGCTGAATCTAGCGCATGACATGACTATCAACCCGAAAACCGGCGAACCTTACGGCAGCGAAGCGCTGCGGCGATTCATGCGGCAGGCGGTCGCGGACAAGGTGCCCGTCATGTGGTGGAGCGGCGGTAGCCACTGGAGCGGATCAGCGCCTAACGCGACTCAGTTCAAGTACGATCTGCGGTTCCCGGTCGACCTTTTGCGCGAGTTCAAGGGGCAGACCACGCGCCTTATCGGTCCTTTCGCTTAAACCTGACGCCAGCCCCGTCGCAAGGCGGGGCTTCATGGAGTGAACGCGATGATTAAGCTAACCCTGCTACTGACCGCCCGGATCACCCTGGCTGCGCACCTGTTGATGCTGGCGGCGGCCGTGGGCGCACCTGAGCGCCGGCCTATCGAAGCGCCGGCGACGTGGAAGGTAGTGGCGTGCGATGATTTCCAGACAGACCGTTCAGACTGCGGCTTGGTCCCGGTAGCCGCGCCATTCTGACTCAAGCGCCCGCTTGGCGCTGTTCCAGCTCGGCTGTAGCGGCCGTGCCACAACGCGGTACACAGCCACCCCCAGGCTGATCGCCCGGCGCGTCGCCGGATCCACCCCCAGCACTTCCATAGCCTCGGCCAGAACGCGATCGGCTTCGCGGCGCGTGATGCGTACCGGCTGGCCGTTTTCCACGATAGTCAGCGACTCGCACAGAATGTCGTGAACGGCTGCGGCTTGGCCGTAGTGTCCCCAGGGCGGCAGGCGCGACCAGAGCAGGCGCGGCACGCTGGCGCCGTCCGTCAGGTAGCCCGCCGGCACAGTCACCCAGCGACCCGAGTCCAGGCCGCCAATCATGTATCGGAAGGTTTCAGTTACCCGCCAATGGTCAGCCCCAAGCAGGCGGCTGGCCTTGACGTCGTATTCGATATTCAGCGGCGCAGAGAAGGACGTGAAGCTACTCATGCTGGGTTCCTTTCGTCAGGGGTAGCGCTTGCGGCACAGCTCGAAGTGCGGGCCGTCTTTGAAGGTTCGCCAGTCACCGCCCCACTTGACAGGCACGTCCAGCGCGTTCGCCGCCCGCTTCATGGCGTCGGCAATCTGGTGATACAGCGGCCAATCCCAGCGCACCTCGGCGCCGATGTAGGCGACCAGATCCACCGCTTTGCCCAGGCCATCGGTGCCCGGGATATGCCGGCTGTTCATGGTCCGGCTAGCGCCAGCGCGCAGCAACTCGCGCTGACGGTCGACCGTGCGCACGCCCTCGGTCACGCCAAAATCCACCTCGGTCAGCGTGATAGCCAGCTTGACCACTTCCACCAGATCCGGGTGTACGCCGTCCAGGCGCGACAGACTACGCTTGCTCAATCGGAACATTATGCCAGCGCTCCCTTGCGCTTATCGCCAAAGAACAATGCCGCGATGCCCAGCAGAATCGATATGCGGATCATGCCGGGGGTTTCATCGAACCAGAACGGGTAGAACAGGCTTGCCGCGGCGGCCGTTCCAAGCACGACGTAGCCGGCTCGAACGGTCATGCGGGTTTGTTTGTTCATCCGGTTTGTGGCGCAGATCGCGCACCACATTACAAACGCGGACAAGATGGTGTTCACTGCGATAAGAACGATTGGCATGCTCATTGCTCCTGCGCGCTGGCTTTCGCTGTCATGCGTGCCAACACTATCGGTATGAGTAACTGAGCGCCAAGCCCGAGTAGAAAAGCGGTTACAACTGGCAGTTTTTCCGGCGTCGTATCCCAGGGATTGACGGTTTCAAACCACCAAGCTCCCGCTTGGGCCAGATAGCCGGCGAACAATGTAGACACCACCAGTGACCACAGCCGGCGAACCGGCCCCATGGGCGGCAGGAACGACAGCGATACCAGACCGCCACAAAAGCCGGCGAGCAAGGTATCAAAATACAGCCCTGTTGCTATTCCAAACAGGGTTACAGCGGTGGCGTGTACGCCGTTAATCTCTTTATCCATCATCTACTCCGAGGCGCGGCATTCCTGAAAAGGCCGCACCTCTTGCGCGGAGTCCCTGCCTCGGATGATAGTCGTTATGTTTGCGATATCCAAACATTAGCGATAGATGGACGGCGCTGACTCCTCTTTGATCCGTCGCTCTAGCTTAGGGTTCAATATTACGCCGCCGTCCATCCGCGCGCTGGCGCGCTGACGGTTATCGATCGACTGGCGCAACGTATCAACCGTGATCGGATACTCCGGGTAGCGGTCGTTGAACTCGTACAATTTCTCCATCAGATCGGTCGTGTCGTCGCCGTTGATTTCAGCCAGGGCAAGCCGTGACTGGATCTTCGAGCGCTCCGACATGATGCGCTGCTGCTTGTTGTACATGGCGCGGTTGCCGGAGTAGCGCTCGGCCACGACGGCCGGGGTAAAGCCCATCGCCTGCCAGAACAGCTCGGCCGGCGTCAGGTCGCCCACTACTTCATCGCCCTTCATGGTCAGCACGCCCTCTTTCGCGTAGCGGCCGGAGCGCATCAGGTCGCGAATGAACTTCGGCGCCATGGTCTCGATGCCACGATAGGCATGTCCGTCCAGCAGCATATTGAAGCCCACCACCTGACGTTCGACGATGCCCGGGGCGGCGCCCAGCAACTGCGACTGCCAGTAGCCGAACGCTTCCTTGCCTTCCATTTCCTTGTCGGCCGAGCGGAACCACAGATCCGGCATACCGATACGCTCGGACAGGTTGGTGCCGGTGACGTGCCCCGGGATGCCGTACAGCAGCATGCCGCCGGCCGTCGGGCCGATAGCGCCGATGACACCTTTTTTCAGCTCTTCCTCTGGATCATCCCAAAACAGGCCCATCATCAGCATGAAGGCGCCGAACAACCATGTACCAGTCACACCGGCATTCATCGCCATGATAGCCGATATGCCGCCGAGCTGGCGCAGCGCTTCCTTGCGTTCGGCCGGGGTTGCGCCGCTGAACGCTTGGTGCGAGTCGCGCGCCAGACGATAGAGCATGTTGACTTGGTAGTTACGGAATACCAGCAGCACCTTGGCCGTATCCGAGTGCATGAGACGCGGGCGGTTGGTGTTGGCGTAGTCGAAGTGGGTTTTCCACGTCAGGCGCGATGCCTCGTCGAACGCCGACTCCGTGTCCATGCCCTTCTCCCGCGCCAGCCGGTACGCGGCCGTGAACGTCACCTCCCGGTTAAATCGTTCGGTATGGTGGAAGATCCACGATATGGCGCCCATGACCTTAGTGCGCAGCGCGCTGTACTCGACGCCGGTTTCTCCCACCCCGGCCAGATCGTGTGACTGGGTGCGTTGCAGCAGGCCGGTCGCGTAGGCTTGCTCGAGCGCCACGCGCTCCTCCGAGCTGATCTTGGCGTTCTTGATCGAGCCGCGACCAAAGGTGAAGTCCATGGTCGCTTTCATCAGCGCCGCCTGCGTCTTGGCTAGACCGAACTCGTTACCCAGGATCGGCACGCCCATGACTACGGTTTGCGAGGCGTTGACGATGGCGGCGGCCGGGGTAACGCCCAGGTAGTAGACGAACGCCGCTGACGTGACAGCCTGGGCGAACCACCCGCCCTTGGGATTCATCACGAAGGCGTTACGCTTCTCGACCTCGTTGACCACCATGGCCGCGCGCGTCGGATCTGCAGCCTGCTTGGCCTGCTCCTTGGCCTGCTCGATGTACTCGGCCATGTCCTGGGCATATTTCAGGCGCGCCATCTGGTGGCTGGCGTGGAACATTTGCGAGCCGAACGCGCGCAGCGCATCGCCTGAGTAGCCGGCGCGACCCTTACGGTGGATAAACTTCTTGCGCATGGACAGATCCGGCATGCTCTCAAGGTAGCGCTGCCACACCTGATCCTTGACCTGATCGTCCACGTCCGAGGCCGACAGAATGTCCTCGACGTCAGCGATGAAACGCGGATCTACCCCCTTCTTCGCATCGCTGCTGTTGTACAGGTAGCCCACTTCGACCTTGCGCCCGGCCTTGCGCATTTCGGCGGCAAACTTCTGCTGATCGGTCGGGTTCTCGAAGCGGGAGAAGCTGACAACTTCCTTTGTCTTGGCATCGCGGGCAGTCACGAAGTAATCACCAAAGCGCGCCAGCGGGAAGTACGGACCTTCGAGGCGGTTGCTCTCGAACTGCTTGCGCATCTGCGTCAGGCGCGCCCGCTTGTTCCATGCCTGCTTGGTTTTGGCCGCGGTGTATTCCTTCTCGATCCGATCGACCTCGATCTGGCGCTCCTCGCCGGTCAAGCCGTCATCGTTGACCTCCTGCATGGCCTGCTTGTATTTGCGCTCAGCCTTGGCCAGCGACAGGTCCAGCGCCTTCGATACGTTGTCCAGCAGGATCTGGTCCAGCTCGGCCGACTGCGCCTTGTAGGTGTCGCGGATCTCGCGGTACAGCTTCTTGCCGCCTTCCGGCAGAGCGTTATAACGAGCGCGCAGATCCTCGTAGGCTTCCTTGCGCTGGCGGTCCTTGGCCGCGCGCCCCAGTGCCGCCTCGAACAGCGGGCCTTCGCCTTGCTCGAGCGCCTTCTGGTCGCGCGGGCTCAGCAGCGTCTTGTACGGCGCCGACGGGTCCACCTGGGCGATGGTCGATTCGTGCATGATGTCGGCCAGATCGCCGGCGGCCTTGCGGTTGAAGGTGTTGAATTTAAGCCAGCGCTGCGCTACCTCGTCGTAGACGCCATGCTTTTCGCTACGGTAGGCGTCCATGGCGCGCTTGCTGCGCAGGTACATTTGCAGCGCAGGGATCCGCTTGCCGACCTCCTCGATCATGCGATCCATCGGCGCGGCCGCCAGCAGCGTCGGCGTAGCCCGGGTCAGCAGGCGCGATGCAAAGCCGTCAATCTCGGCCTTGGTCGGCGCCTGTACCTCCATGTCCTCGGCGGTGACGCTGGCGCGGATGTCCGGGTTGTTCGGATCAAAGGCGCCATTGTTGCCAATGGCCGACTTCACCCCGGCCGGGTCGAAGATAACGATCTCGCGCACGTCCTTGAACTCAAGGATTACGCCGTCATGGCCCAGGCGCTGCAATTCCTTGGTGAAGTTGTCGGCGGTCTGCCGTCCGAGCGCCATCAGCCGCTTCTTGTCGGCCAGGGTCGCCATGTAGGGGTTTTCCAGCCGGCCATACAGCGGCATGACATTCGGCTCTGCGGCACCACCTTTGATATTGGCGTAGGTGTTCGCCATGTCGGCCTTGTCGGTCAGGTACACGCCGGTGCCCAGCCATCCGGTGTCCTTGCGGTTCGGATGGTTCAGGTCGAAGGCGGTGATGTCGTCGCTGGTGCCGTGATACAGCCGGATAGGCTCGCTGCCCGGCTTGCCGTCTACGGTCAGGATCGACTTGCCGAACCAGCGGTTGAAAGCGTCGGTGCTGGCGACCGCCGGCGTGCCGCCATCGACCGGGCGCGTGGAACGCAGCGCGGCCATGGTCAGGCTGCGCAGCTGTTCGGGCGTGACCTTGCCCAGCTGGACGCCAAAATGCTTGAGCAGGAAGGCTTTGACCGCGCCCATGGCCTCATTCACCCATGACTTGTACGCCTTGGGCAGCTTCTCGTATTCCTCGACCAGATAAGCGCCGAACTCCTCGTTGCGCTGCGCCTCGTTCATGCGCACGCCACCGGCTTCGGCGCGGGTGATGCGGCGTAGCGCCTGCTGGTGCAGATCGTTGACCGGGCCACGGCTGCCGATTGCCTGCTGGCGCAGGGTGCCCAGGCGGCCAATCAGCTTTTTCCACTGGGCATCCCCGATGATCGAGCGCACGCCGCCATGAAATATCTCGTGCATCAGGACCGGCACCGCGCTTTCCGGGCGCAGGTTCGAGGCGGCAAGGTGCATGATGCCGTCGCCGTTGTACTGGCCTGCCACGCCGTAGCCGAGCGAGTTGGGGATGCTGGCCGGGGTTTCGTGGAGCTGTAGCTTGCCGGACGCCAGCAGCGCGTCAACGATGCTGCCGATCTGGCTACCCTTGAGCGTGGATTCCAGGCTGCGCCGATCCAGCTTGCCGGGCTCACCCACTGACGCGCTGGCGCCCCCTTCCTGCTGCGCCTCCCTCTTCTTCGGCCGCAGCTGTTCAATGACCGCTTCATGCTTTTCGCGCAGCGCATCCAGCTCGGCCCGCCTGGGCCATACCGGGCTTGCCATGGCTTCCAGCTTGGGAATGTCGCGCTCGGCGCGCTGAATCTGCGCCTCGGCCGCGGCTACCTTGTCGGCAAGGTTCTTGACTGCGTTACTCAGCTTGACGCCCAGACCTTGCGGATCCTGGCTCAAGCCGAACGATACGGTGTAATCGCCGTCGCCCTTGAGGGTCATGTCCAGGCCCACGTCGGCGCCGTCACTGCGCTTGTCCAGCTCGATGGTGAACTCGCCATACTGGCCGATCGCTTCGGTTCCGTCGCCCATGGCTTCGGCGTAGGCGATGATCGCGGCGCCCGCGTCGGCGCGCTTGTCGTACTCGGCACCGTCGATGGTGACGGTAAACTCTTCGGGCACCTTGCGCTTGGCGTCAGCGCGCAAGACCTCGACCGCCGCGCGCTCGTATTCCAGTGTGCGGCGGTTCCACGCCAGCTGGTCGCGCAAGCGGTGCTGTTCGCGCTCATGGCCGGTTTGTTCGGTTTCCAGCTTGCGGATCTGCTGGCGCAGCGTCATTTCTTCGAGAATCAGCGGGTTGCCGCTGGATGCCGCCTTCATTTCTGCGGCGTTGGCCGATTCAGCCCCGACGTCCTCGACTTCGCGCGAGCCGGTACCCTTGCGCACCTGTTCGATAAAGTTGGCCTTGCCCTCGATGGTCTGCCACATGCGGCTGTCCAAGGTTTCCTTGGTGGCATAGCGGTTGATGGCTACCTCGAAGCCTTCCGGGTCGCGTTCGTACAGCTCATTGCCCTGGCGAATAATGCGCCCTTCGCGCTGCTCCAGATCCGACGGCCGCCATGGCGCGTCAAGGTGATGGAGTCCCACTAGGCGATTCTGCACGTTCATGCCGGCGCCCATCTTGGCGGTGGATCCAAGCAGTACGCGGATCCGGCCAGAGCGCACCTTGCCGTACAGCTCCTCTTTCTGTAGCTCGGTATTAGCGTCGTGAATGAAGGCGATTTCATTCTCGGGAATGCCGCGATCGATCAGCTTCTGTTTCAGATCGTCGTACACAGAGAAGCTGCTGTTGAGCGCATCGAACTCGTCAGGGCTCATGGCGTCCAGCTGTGACTGGGCAGCCTCGTCACCGCTCTCGGCGTCGTCGATCAGCTTGCGGATCCGCGCCGCCTCGGCGCCTTTGGATTTCTTCGGCGTGGACAGGTCGATGAATACTAATTGCGTTCCTCTATCAGCATTCCATGTCTCATAGTCTGCCTTGATGCGATCGGCCGCCACGTTGACCTTGCTGCCCGGGAAGTCCGGCGCGGACGGGTCGATAAGCCGCATATCCAGCGCCGCTTTACGCGCGTCGGACATGATCTTGAGCATGTTGTCGGCGCCCTTCTCGGCCTTTTTCGGCAGATTCTCGGCGCGCCAGATCAGCGACCCTTTCTCGTACTGGTCGGTATCGTTGCCGTCCGCGTCCTTGACCGGCAGACCGATATACCGGGCCTGCATGGGGCTGCGGGTGACCACGATGTTTTCCGGCTTGCCGCCCTTGACCTTGGGCACCGGCAGTTTCTTGCCCTGGCTGGCCAGCATGCGGTTGATATCGTCGCGGTTCACCACGTCAGCGAAGCTGTTGTAGCTCTGCATCAGCTCCGGCATGTTGACGAACTTGGCGAAGCGGCTGTTCATCTTGTACACGCCAGCCGGGGAGATTTCCCAGTCCGTGACCACTTCCCCGAACATCCGCGCCCAGGCATCGAAGTGCGCCAGCCCGCGCTCGCGCAGGTTGGTATAGTCCAGATACCGCTGCATGGTGAACATTTCAGCCATGGTGTTGCTGATCGGCGTGCCGGTGGCGAATACCACGTTGCGCCCGCCGGTGGCTTTCAGCGTCATCTGCGTTTTCATGAACATATCGGCAGCCTTCTGGCTGCCCTGCTGGTTGCCCAGGCCGGCGACACGGTTCATGGATGACGAGAAGGCCAGATTCTTGAACTCGTGCGCCTCGTCGAGAAACAGCGCATCCACACCCAGCTCGCTAAAGAACAGGCTGTCGTCCTTGTTCTCGGCATCGAACAGCCGTTTCAGCTTCTCGCGCAACTTGGTCACGCGATCTTCGAGCTGCTTGACGTTGCGGCTCTTCGCGCCCTCGGCCGAGCGCACCATGTCCATTGAAGCGGTCAGGTCGGCTATCTGGCCTTCGATGAACTCGCCTTGCGCCTGGGGATCTACCTGCACCTTGCCGAACGAGGAATGCGCAACGATGACCGCATCCCAATCGCCGGTAGCGATACGGGCAAACAGCTTCTTGCGGTTCTCCTTCTCAAAGTCCTTCTTGGTAGCCGCCAGCACGTTCGCGCCCGGGTAGAGCTTGGTGAAGTCCACCGCCCACTGCCCAACCAGATGGTTCGGGACAACAAACATGGGTTTGCGCGCAAGCCCCATGCGCCGCAGCTCCATTGCGCCGGCGATCAGGGTAAAGGTCTTGCCGGCACCCACGACATGATCGGTCAGCGTGGTGTCGGACTGAATGATGCGCCAGACCGCGTTCAGCTGGTGCGGCCGCAGCTTGATGATGTCATCCCCGACCTTGCCCGGCAGGGTCAGGTGCGAGCCGTCATATACCCGCTGGACGTCGGTGTTGAAGGTGTCGTTGTACAGTCGGGCCAGACGTTCGCGGCGCGCATCATCCGACCAGATCCATTCGCGCCACTGCTCCTTGACCGCCTCGACCTTCTTCTGCGCAAGATCGGTTTCGGTCTCGTTGAGCGTGCGCGTGCCGTCGCGGGCCTCGTCGTAGATCGCCAGGGTTTTCTGGTTGAGCGCAGCCTGAATGATCTTGTCCGGGCTGGCGCGGCCGGTACCGAACTGCTGGGTAGCCTCCTGCGTCGGGTTCAGGCCACTGATCAGCCAGCCGGCGGTGGCCGGGTTGTAGACCATACGCGGCCGAGTGTCGCCCGATACATGCGCGACAAAGGCTTTCATGTCCTCGCTGGGTACCCAGTGGGCGCCCGGCTTGACGTTGATATCGACAGCCTCGATGTCCTTGGGCTGGACCGCCTCAAGCGCTTCGACGTTCTTCTGCCATGCCGGATCCGCGGCGGCCTGACGCTTGGCCTCGGCCAGCTTGGCCTTGACGTTGCCGGACAGGTACTCGTCGCGGGTGACAATCCCCTTCTGCGGATCCTGAAAAACCAGATCGCCCAGCTCCTTGAGGATCGCCGCCTCACTCTTGCCGTACAGCTTGCGCATCAGCGACAGATCCACACGGCCGGTTTCGGCCAGCGATGTCACCAAGGCGTCCTTGGCGCTGTTCACGCTGTCCACGGCGCGGTAAGGCGCCTGGGTGCGCTTGCTGAATACGGCGGCCTTATCGGCGCTCGGCGCGCGCGGCGTCTCGCCGGTTTTCTTGGCGACCGCTGCGGAAATGCCCTTGTCAAAGTTCTCTTCCAGCGCGGCAATCTGCGGCCACGTCGGATCATCGCGGAACAGGCGCTTGTTGGCGTCGGCATTGATCGGGCCGTTCTTCTTCACAAAGGCGTCATACGCCTTGTTCAGCTGTTTGCGCGCGGCCTCGATCTGCCTGTCGGTCGCGGCGTCGGACAACTGCAGGCGGCGCACCTCGGCCAGCGCGTCACGCACGCCGATCATGCCCACGACGCGCTCTTGCGCCTTGGCGTTGGGGAATACCACGTCGCTTGCCTGACGCTCGCCCAGGCTGTCGGGCTCACGCTGGCGCACCTTGTCGCCGTCGATGAACAGCGAACCTACCTTGACGTCAGGGATGCCGCCCTCGCGCATGTCCGGAACGCTCTCGGCAACCGGCGCCTTGGGCCGGCGGGCGACGTTCTGCGGCAGCTTGGCGATAGCTTTTGCCAGCTCTGCAACGGTGTCCTGATTACTTCTGGCTATCAGGGCGGGATCAGTCGGGCTGTGCATGCTGCCATACGCGCCGAACTCGCCCAGCATCATGTCGGGGTGGCGGTGGAAATACTCGTTCAGCGGTACCGCAATGCCCTTGCTGTCGGTGTAGTCCTTGACCTCCATCCAGCTCTCGCCGGTGACGGCCTCGCCTTCCTCGCGCTTGCGCAGGAACAGGATGTCCGTCGTGACTTCGGTACCGGCGTTGGCCTTGAACGCATCATTGGGCAGCCGGATGGCGCCCAGCAGCTCGGCGCGCTGGTTCATGTACTGGCGCGCCTTGTCGCCGGCGACATCCATCATGCGGTTGGTCACGACCATTGCCATGACGCCATTGGGCGCCAGGGCGTCTATCGTCTTGGCAAAGAAATAGTTGTGGATCGAAAAGCCGGACAGATCCTTGCGCTTGCCGTCGTACAGCTTCTCGGAGCCGAACGGCGGGTTGCCGATGGCCGCATCGAAGTAGCCGTTCGGGATGTCGTAATCCTGAAACCCCATAGGGGTCGCAATCTTGGCGTTGGGGTACAGGTGCGTAGCGATCGCGCCGGTCAGGTTGTCCAGCTCGACGCCGTGTAGCGCGGTGCTGTGACGCAGGGTGTCGGGCATCAGGCCGAAGAAATTGCCGGCACCGACGGACGGCTCCAGCAGCTTGCCGCCCTTGAAGCCCAGGCGCTCCATGGCCTGCCACATGGCGGTGACAACCTGGGGGCTGGTGTAGTGGGCGTTACGGGTAGAGGCGCGCGCGGCGCTCATTTCCTCGGGGGTCAGCAGCTCCTTGAGCTCGGCTACCTCTTTGGCCCAGCCGTCCGATACGGCGCCGCCGGTGCGCTCGAAAGCCTGGGGAATGCCGCCCCAGCCGACGTATTTAGCCAATACGTCCTGCTCGTCGCGGGTGGCTGGGCGCTGTTCGGTTTGCAGCTGGCGCAGCAGCCGGATGGCCGCCACGTTGTTGCGGTACTTGGTCTTGGCGCCGCCCTGGCCGATCTGCTCCGGATCTATCCGGTAGTTGACCGGCTTTTGGCGGGCGCTTACAGCTCGGCCATCTGACTCCGGATCTGTGCCGCTTCGTTGAACAGCGCGGCCGCCTCGTTCTCCGGCTGGTCGTTGTCCGCTTCCGCTGGCAGGAACAGATACCGCTCCCTGACCATTTCCCACGCTTCGTGGGTTGTCATTCCGGCCGCTTCCAGCTCGCTCATTTCCGCGTGTGTCTGCTCCGCTGCCGTTTTCAGCGCCACGTTCAGCTGCCCCTGCCGGTTCAGCATCTTGTACATTTCCGGCCGGTGTTCGTGCCAGTGCGCCCGCGCCTGACTGATCCACGCTTTCAGGTTCATTGCTTGCTCCTTCGTTGACGTCATACGCCTCAACCTCGGCAGCGCTGCTCATACCCTCAAGCGTGGCACCCCTCGGGTCATACTTGACCGCCATAAACCATGATTTCAGGTACGGACGCACCATATCGCCCATATCATCGGTCATGGCTTTGGCGTAGGCGGCAAAGGTCCGCGCGCCCTTCTCGATATGGTAGCCGGCCAGCGCAATACCTGCCTGCAACAGCTCCGGATCCACACCGGTGTTCACCTGGGCCAGCTTGGCGCGAATAATCGCTCGAGCTTTTTCCGCTGCGTCCTCGGTAAACAGCTTGTTTTCGGTTACTGCTGGCTTGGCTTTGGACTCGGTAGTGGCCGATTGGTTGCGCGGCGTCGATTCGGCTTCCTCTTGTGCAATCTCCTCGGACAGCGCCTGCCGACGCAGGCCGCGAATCTCACTCTCTATCGCAATCTCGCGCTCCATGGCGCGTTCGCGCTCGTCTGGCGCCTTGCTGTTGTCTTTGCGCACGCGGCGAACATCGGCAAGCCTGCGCTTGGCGTTCTTGATTTGATCCTGAACGGACAGCCCGGACTCCTTAGCGGGAGCCTTCGGTGTCGGCTCGGGCTCGGGCTCGGGCGTGCTGCGCTCGTCGATCAGATCCTGAATGGCCGCGTTCGCCGCGTCGTCATCCAGATCCATGTAGTAGAAGTCCTCGACCGCCTCGGTGATCTCGCTCTCGGTGACGCCGGCCTTGACCGCGCGCTCGATCAGATCCCGGTCCAGCCGGTCGAACTTGTTGGCAATCGCCATGGCCGGATGGTCCACAGCGTTGTTCGCCATGAAGAATCCGTAAGAGAAGCCTTCGGGCGTGGCGCTGCGGGCGTTCTTGGTAGCCAGCGACTTACCGCCGTACTTGCTGTGCATCTTCGAGCCTTCAGTGGGCTCGACCGGAGCGATCGGCATATCGGCGTTGAAGCGCCCCCACAACAAGGTTTTCTTGGTGTAGGGGTCTCCGATATGGTTCGGGTCGAACGACAGGCGCCACGGCGGCAGGCCGCCCAGCTTCTCGATGCGGCCAACCGGGTTTTCGATGGCCCAGATAGCCGGCTTGAAGTATTCGATGGCGGCCAATGTCTGGTGAACCAGTCGCACGGATGCCACGGTGCGGCCGTCCTCGTCCTTGGCGGCGAAGTGGCGCGAACCGGAGCTGGCAAAGTCGGTACAGGGGCAGGCGGCCAGAATGGCATAGATATCGTTGCCCTCGAAGTCACCGAACCAGTCGCCAAAGAACTCGGCCGAGAAGTTGTTGACGTCGCCTACTTCCGGATCATCCTGAATGTCGAAGCGGTATACCTGATACCCGGCATCCTCCCAGGGCTGCGACCATTTGCCGGTCAGGTCGAAGAACGACAGGACTACCCGGTCGTTGTTCTCGCGGCGGTGCGTCTTGGCCTGGGCGTGGGCGTGCTCCTTCCACTTGGCAATCTCGGCCTTGGCTTCGGCTACGGTCATCCAGCCTTTGCCTTCGCGGTAGACCTTGACCTTATCTTGTAGCCGGACAATCTCATTCTTCTTCGGCGCGTCGAACAGATGATGAACCTTGTCGCCGTCCTCGATCATGCCCTGCTGGTATTCGTTGAACTCGCTGACGATATCGCTCAGCTCGCGGTCATCAACGCCGACGGCGGCATGCTCGGGCGCGGTGGACTTGGCGGCTTTCAGGTCGGCCACAGCCTGCTTTTCGGCCTTGCCGTCGCCGGCCTTGCGTGCCTCGATAACGCGCTGCTTGGCTTCTTCGACCGCTTTCGGTGCCGCCTCGGAAATAGAAATGCTAGGGTCATCACCCATGCGATCTATCAGCGCATCGGTAGCGGCTCGGGTCGCCTCTTGCTCTGTGCCGCCCTGCTCTAGCACCTTCCCTGCCGCCTCCTGCGCTTCTTGGAGCGGCTTCTTTGGCTTACTGTCGCCGCGGGGCGTCATCGGCTTGAGGATCGACGGCACGACGTCGGGCTGCTGGCCGAAAAGGTATTCCTCGGCGGCGTCCTTGTCGGCTTGACTGGGCTTGGCCTGATTAGCCTCGAACTGGAGCGCGTTGAACTCGTCGCCGCGCGACTGCGCTTCGGCCAGGGCATTTTGCATCAGCCATTGTTCTACGCGCTTGACCGTATTGCCGGCCTTGCGATCGCTGGTTGTGTCGACCTTGGGGAACGGCGTGGTCTGGCGGCCGGAGCTGGTCAGCGCGACCTCGCCGGCGGCGAACGCATCACCTACCTTACCCTGGCGTGGCTGCGGCGCCTCTGGTGTCTGCTCGGCATCGCGCACCCGGCGGTCGAACTGCGCGCGGGTCATCTTCTCGGCAGTGTCGCCGGTGCGCACATTTACATGGGTCGCGTCGGCTTCCAGTACAGTGCCAGCGCGGCGCCCTTTGCCTAGTAATACTTCGGTACCGGCCGCCAGATCGGCGGGCTGCTCTTGCTCTGTGCCGCCCTGCTCTAACACTTCCTCGGCGGCCTGCTGCGCATTCTTTTCAGGCTTGGCCGGCGTGCTGCCTTCTACGAGAGACTTAAGGCGGCTTTTTATTTCTTTTCGCTTCGGATCATCGAGCGCAGTCCGCCCCATCTCGTCCAAGATGGAAGCGGCCTCCTGGGCCTGGGCCTCGTTAGCGGGCACCCACAGCCTGTCCCTGCTTGCCGCGTTGTTTAGGGAAACATTGTCCCCGTCAATCAGGTTTCCGTCTTTGCCGACGTAAAACGTAGCTGCGGTTCCTCCAGTCAGCCGCCTTTCCAAAGACACGGCGCCGCCGACGCTGCGCACGACGCCGACACGGTAACGTCCACCGTCCGGAGCGGCCTTGAACCCATTTTCAACACTGTCCCCGGGGAGTCGGACGGAACTCTGCCCGTCAGGCTCCCGGGCAGTCTGTTCAGTTTCCGGGTATACCTCAAAGCGGCGGTTGTTCTCGACGACACGGAACGCGCCATTCTTCTGCTTGGCTACCCAGGCATCGGCCTTGTCCTGGCTGCCGAACCATTTGACCGGCTCGGCAGGCTGCGATTCGGGCTCTGCGGGGGCTGCGTCTTTGACGGTCGTTTGATCCGGCGTCTTGAATTTGGCGATAGCCCGCTCGATCTTTTCGCGCTCGGCAATCAGCGTCTTGTTCCAGCCGCCAGAGTTCTTCGCCTGGGCGCCCAGATACTTGAGCCGGTCGCGCAATTCCTGCTCGGCCATGTCGTCATAGTTGGCCGGACGCTCCTGCGGGGCCGGCTCGGCAGTAGGCTGCGGCGCGGGCGTAGCCTCTGTTTCGGCTGTAGCCTGCGTCTCGGCCGCACCCTCTTGTGCGATGGACTCGATGACAATGCTCTGATCGCCCATGGGCAGCTGGTAACTGCTACCGCTGGCGTCACGAACCATGATGTCGCCGTCAACGTAGCCTTCGACGGTAGCCTCGAAGGCATCCATCCCGGGCGCGGCGACGGTGACGCGCGCGCCGACCTCACCGAACGGGCCGGTTGTGTCGGACTCAAAGCGCGGTCTCGGCCCGCTGTCGGTCTGATCTGCCAGTATGTCAGGCTGTTCTGTCAGGGGGGCAGGATTGGCGGCCGGCTCGTCCTCGGGGTTCATGCCGGTGGGAATGACGGCCTCGGTCGCACGGCCAAGCGGGCCTTTCGGGGCGCCGTTCAGGTTGCCGTCCCAGGCGTTGATACTGTCGTTGATTTCCTGCTCGACGGCCGCCTGCTCGCGCTGGCGCTTGCCCATGGGGGTTGCGTCATACGCGGCGCGACCAGCCATACCGGCGCCACTCATAAGGCCGGTTGTGATCAGTACGTTCAGCGCCTGCTCGCGGAATACGTCAGCGGCGCTCTTCTCCTCGTCGGTCAGATTGGCTTCGATCTCGGCGCGGTTCTGGCCGATCCCGGTAGCCAGCTCGGTGACTTGCTCGGATGCCTGGGTCTGGCCTACGCGACCAGCCGCATCAGCCAGCCGGGCAGCACGCGAGGCGCCAGCCAGGGGGCGCGACAGGGCGCGGACAAAGATCATGCTGCCGATGGATTCGGGTACCGCCTCGAATGCGCCGTACTTGGTGGCGGCCGCATCGACGTCCTGCTGAATCTGCTCCCATTGCTCTTGGGTAGGCATCTTCATGTAGGTGTAGAAATAGTTTTCCCGCACGCGGTCAAGGAACTGGTCACGGCTGGCGCGATAGGCTACGCCGGCGCTGGCGCCCAGACCGGCCGCAGCACCCCCGACCGGGCCCGCAGCCGCCGTGCCGCCGATGGATGCCAGTGCGGCCGCGCCCATGTTGACCAGACTGAAACCTAGCGACTCGCCTATGCCCTGAAAGCTCTCGTAGTTCGGATCAACGTGTTCGCCCACCTTGGGCTTGGTGGTTGTCGCGTCGATGGCGTTATCCAGCCAGTTCGCGTCCATGTCCACGTCGCCGTTACGCATCGCGCGCATGACGGTGTTAGCCGCAGCCGGAAGAATGTGCTTGGCCTGGGGCGCCAGCACGCCTATTGCCTCGCTGGCGGCCTGAACCGGCGCGCGACCTTCGGGGTTGTACACAGGGCGCGCACCGCCAGCCTGACGGTACGCCTCGTTCACCGATATGCCCTTCTCCTTGGCGCCCTCGCGCATCGCCAGCTCGACGGTGGCGGCGTCCTTGTTCGGCGCAAAGAGACCTTTGGCCTGCTCCCACAGGGTAGGCTCCCAGGCTTCCAGCTTCTGCTCGGATGGTTGCGCAGGCTCCGGGTTAATACCCATGCCCTGCTCGGGCGGCAGGCTGTAGCGGCCGGGCTCGGCGGCGTTCATCTGCTCCAGCATGGCTTGCTGCTGATTCTCGAAGGTCAGCGGTGACGGCGGGCGCGACGGGTCAATGTTGCTCGGCTGGTACAGCTCGGCAAAGCGGTCGGCGCGGTTCATCACCTCCAGGCCATACTGCGCGGTTTTCGGCCCCCACTGGTTACGGTCAGGGCCGGCAAAGTGCTCCATGACCGCATCGTCCATGGTGTAACCCTTGCGCAGACGCTCGGCCAGCTGCTTGGCGGCCGCGTCGATCGACTGCGCCGGATCCAGCGCGTCAATGCCCATGCCCTGGGCGGTCGAATCAAGGTATTGCATCATGCCGCGGGCCTGCCCCCACTTGGTAGGCGGGCCAATGGCGGCCGGGTTAAAGCTCGACTCTTGTTCAGCAATCGCCAACAGGACATTGATCGGCACTTGGTGCGTTTTCGCGGCCTTCTCGAACAGCGGCATGAACTGCGAGGGATCCCCGCCGGGCTGGGTGTTGCCGGGCAGGGCAGCGCCGGGTGCCGCCGTTTTCAGTGCCGAGGGGATTCCGAACGAGGGAGCGTTCGCCAGGGCGTTTTCAAGCGGCGACAGCGGCGCTTTTGGCATGATTCTATTCCTTGATTATCGGTAGATCGTTTGGCCGGTAGAGCGGTCGTAAATCGGGATACCGCCGCCCGATTGTACGTTAGGGCGCGGCTGCTGCGCACCTGGGGATGGGGCTGGTTGTTGCTGTTTACGCAACGCTCTGTCCTGGGCCTCGATAACAGCTTGAGCCTGCCTTACCTGCTCGTCCGGCGGCAGCTTGGAGAACTTGAATGTCGTATCATTCTTTCTCAAGCCTTCCAGCGTCTCGCTAAGCCGGTCTGCGGCGCTTTGGCCTCGTCGCTCGACGCCGAGCGCGACCGGCATGGATTGACGAATAAAATCGTCGTCATACCCTAGCGATCGCAGCTCTTCGGCAATCGCTCGCGCTTCGCGCACCTTGTCGCTGCCGCCGTTCATCTGCTGCTTGGCCTGCTCTTCCTGGGTGCGCAGGTTCGACTTGTGGGTTTCCTTGGCGATGTCGGCGTCAAAGTCCATCTTCTTCTCGGCCATCTTGGCGCGGGCTTCCTGCCCGGCCTGTACCTGCTCAAGTCCGTACTCGAGTACCTTGTCCGGTGCCAGCGCATACAGACCCATCTTGCCCACGTCGTCGCCGTCGAACTCCTGGGTGAACTCCTTGCCGTCCGGACCCTTGAAGGTGATGGCGTAGCCCAGCAGGTTGCCGTCCTTCTCGATGTCCTTGATGCCGATAGCCTCGTAGCCGTCGTCGTAGTAGCCCGACTGGTTGTAGGCGGCCATCAGATTTGTCTTGAAGGCTTCGCGGTCGCCCACTTGGAACGCGCGCACGGCGCCAGCCCAGGCTTTCATGCCCTTCTTGACGTCCTCCTGCTCCATCCACTGACCCATGATCTGCGCCTTCTCCGGCTGGCCGGTAGCCAGCCAGTGTTCCTGCAGCTTGGGCACGGCGGTTTTCATGTAGTAATCCATGAAGCCGCCCACGCTCTTCTCCGCTTCGGCCTGGGCGTCCGCTTCGTTGGCGAATGACTTGTTGCCTACCTTGTAATCAGGCACCACCGGACCAGCCGGCGAATCCGGGGATCCGCGGTAGATCGACTTGCCGATGTCAGCCTGACGCGCCTGCTTGGCCTCGTTGACGGCCTGCTCGCTGATCTCGCGGTACTGCTGCTGGTCAGCCAGCTCTTGCTCTTGCATCTTGAATTGCTGGTCGCGGATCTTGCGCTGCTGCCGGGCGTCCTGAATCTGGCTGTAGCTGTTGGCGCCACGCTGAAACCCGTCCATGAAACTGCCGATACCAATGCCAAAGTTGCTCATGGTGCTTCCTCAGAAAACGTATTTTTCCGGGCGCCGGATACCCACGCCTTCGGTGCGCAGCACTGCCGGCTGAATGCTGGGCTGTTGCGGCTGCGCCGGCGGCGCTGGCTGCGCGACCGGGGGTTGCGCCTGAATGGACTTGTCGATGACCGGCGCGTCCTTGGAGTCACCCCCCAGGCCGTCCATAATGGACGACAGCAGACCCCACTCGCCCTTTTTCTCGGCATTGCCGATCAGCTTTTCGCCGATGCTCTTGCCAACAAGGTTCTTGCCCAGCAGCATGCCGCCGGCCGCCCCCTCGATAAACGCACCAAGCCCTTTGCTCATAGCGGTGTCTCCGTGTATTCGTGATTGAAATGCGCGATGTGCGCCGCTGTTTCTGTGCAGATAATGCCCAGGGCTTCGCGGTAACGCTGATACGCATGCGGATGGTAGCGGCGCAGATACGCCGCGCGGCCCTCGCTCCACCAGCCAGAGCAGTGCATGCAATCTGGCGCGGTATCCAGCTGGTCGTAGAAACGCAGATACGGCGCGCCGGCGCTGTCCAGATACTCGGTGACGTCCTCGGCCGTCCATTCTTCGATAGGGAAATAGTATTGAATCCCCTGCTCGATGGTCCCTGACACTATCGGCGCCTTATGCCCGTCGTCGGCGCGCTGGCCGCGGATAATCAGCGTGATGCCGTCCTCGATCATGCGCCGGTGCATGGGCTCCATGACGACGCGCGCGCAACAGGAATAGCTGTCCTGCATGCGCACGGTAGATTGTCCGGTAGCCAGTCCGATCGGCGTAGAGCTGCGAGGGAGTAGGTCGGTCGGCATGCCGTACTGATCAATGATGCCGGCCCGGTCGCTGCGGATCTCAACGAAGCGCGGCGCCAGCTCGCGGGCATGCTCGATGATCTCAAGCATTTCCGGAAACGCATCGCCGGTATTGAGCCAGTACACGGTCATCCGGTCCAGATGCTGGCGCAGCAGGTACAGGCAGGCGAGCGAGTCACGCCCACCCGAGAACTGCAGAGCTA
Organism: Planctomycetaceae bacterium; assembly: GCA_002709225.1. Classification (GTDB taxonomy): domain Bacteria; phylum Planctomycetota; class Planctomycetia; order Pirellulales; family Pirellulaceae; genus UBA9264. The sequence continues at coordinate 39,155 of PAQH01000135.1, read as the reverse complement.
TCCGCGCGTGACGCGCCAGAATATCCATCAGAAGGCCATCATGCCCATGCCAGCCGCGGTACCGATGCCCTGCCAGAGCCCGGCGGACGCCTGCCCATCGGCCTGGGTCTGCGCCTGCCATGCGCCCAACTGGTTGCCGTACTGCTGGTTAAGAATGCCGGCTTGCGAGCCGTAGCCCTGCTGCGCGCCGGCGAAGCCCTGGCCCATGATGCTGTTATTGCCCATGAACGCGCCGTGCGCGCCAAGGGATGTACCCATCGCCGCGCCACCCGCTGACAGGCCCAGACCGGCCGCGCCGGCGGCCTGCGAGGGCAAGCCACGGCCCATATTGACGGCATCAGCCTTCATTGCCATGCCTTGCTGGCGAATGGAGTTGCGGGTTTGGTTCTGGGCGCCAGCGGACGCCAGCGCGGTGTCGAAGTCTGCAGCGCGTTCGGTACCGGCGAAGCGGCCAGAGTTGGGATTGACGCCCATGCTGGCCTGATTGCGCTCGCGGATCCGGCGTGCCGAATCGGACGCACCCTGAACGTCAGCCTTCGCTTCGGCCGCCATCTGGTCCTGCCGTTCCTGGCTATCCCAGTTGTTGGCCTCCTTGATGTATTCATCTTCCATGGGCCGGAACACGCTCATGTACCGCTCGCGGTCCTCGGTCGCCCACTGGTTGGCGCGATCCTGGGTAGCCAGCTGCTGCTCGGCCACGCGGCGCGACATCTCATCGATGTCCTGCTGGCGTTCGTTGGCAACAGCGAATTGTTCGCGGGAGAAGTTAAGCCACTCCCCCGCGATAGCGGCCTGCATTTTCGCGGCTTCGCCAATCTGCGGATCCGGAGCCGGCGCCTTCGGTGATTTCTTACCGCCCATGGCGATACCTCTCGTCTATCCATTTGCAATGGCGCCGGAGCATCCCCAGGACGATAAGGTCATCATCCTCAAGAGCCTCGATCATGCGTCCTTCGGGCTGGAACCCCAGGCGCATATCGAGCATCAGCGCGGCCGTATTTGAAGCAGGGACAAACGCGGTTACGCGGTTGAGCCCCAATTGGATAAACGGGTAAGCGAAGGCAGCCGTCAGAAAGCGCTTGTCTGCCCAGCGTTTCAGGCCATCGGTGACAATGTGCATGCTGCAAGCGTGACGGGTGAACCCGTTGTACAGCACCACGCATATCAGCTTGTTGTCGACCTCAAGGCCCAGGGTATGGGAATCATCATCGACAGCCGCGTCGTGGTAATGCTCGGCCGCCCAGCACTTCATGCGCTCACTGTCGTTGTAGATGATTTGACGCATACCAACCCCGTTTGCCAATTGCAAACATTCTATGCGCTAACGCACCCGGCGGCCAGTGTCAACGAGGGGTCAGCAGGAACCGCACGGCCGACAGCGATGCGTAGATCGCGTGGACGTCGGCAACCAGCGCAGCGAAGTCCGCGGCCGTTGGGCTGGCTACGCCGGCGCGGCTCTTCGGCTCGGCCGGGATCAGTTTCAGCAGCTCCATCATGGGCCCGGCACGCATGGCCGCATCGGCGCCGTTACCGCGTTCGCCGGCCAGCACCGAGACTTGCTCGCGAATCTTGGCGATATCGCCCACGGTCTGCCGAAAGTGGTTATCGATGTAGCGCGCGACCGCCTGTTCAATGGCCGCATCCGATACCTGCATGGGATTGGTAGCGCGGCCGCGGCGAGCCCGGGCAATCTGTGCTTCTTCTCCGCGCATGGTTATGCCTGCATGAGTTCGGCGCCCGTAGTCGCCATGGTGATTTGGGTAATCGGCGCATCACTGACCGCCTCGATTTCCCATGACGTGGCCAGGAAGCCGCCCGGCAGTCGCTCCATGCGGTTGATATCGCCCACTACCGCAACCAGCGTGCCGTCGGCGTACACGTTGACCGCATACATGGCGGTGACGACGGGCACCGGTTCGAGCTGGTCGCCGGCGAACTCAAGGCCGTTGATAACGTCGCCGTTGAGCGTGTCGCCCAGGTCGGTAGCCATGCGCGCGGCGTTGCGTGCGGTGGCGGCGGCCGCGGCGGCGCGCAAGCCTTCGAGCTGTTCAGCGGTCAGCGCCTCGTCGACCTCGACCAGTATCGCGCCGAAGTTGGTCGGCTTGGGCACCACAAAGCGCTTGGAGCGCCACGTCTGGACCTCGTTGGCCTCGCCCACGGCATCCCATTCGTTGACCACGTCGCCCTCCAGCATGAACAGCCGGCCGGTGGTCAGCTCGAAGTACATGGCGTCAGGCTTGCGGTTCGAGCGGATGACGAACGGCTGTTCTCCGGTCATATCCATAATCAGCGTGCCCTGAAACTCAATGCCCTGCTCGTCGCTGTACTGGTAGGCACACAGGTAGCGGCCGTCATACTGCCCGGCAGTCATGAAGTAGGGGTTCATTTTCAACCATGCTTCGCGGGAGAAGATGGTTTCAGTGACCACGCGGGCGCCGCCCTGGGAGACCAGTACCAGCCCGTCATGCGATGCGTAGGCGATCGAATAGCCTAAATCTATCAGGCTGCGCGGATTGATACATGGAAGGTTCAGTTCCAGCTTTTCCATGTACATGACGTCCGGCGACGAACCGTTGACGATGTACGGGTTGCCCTCGGTGGCAACGACTAGCGTGGTCCCGTAGGCGCCCAGCGCGACAATCGGATGGTCACAGGTCAGGATGTACTTTTCCGGCCACGCATGCGGGCGCCAGGGCTCGCAGAAATACAGATCCTTGCCCATGAAGGCGGCCATCATGCCGTTGGGTAGCGCGACCAGCCCGGTCAGCCCGGCCGGCGGCGGGTTCCAGTCCTGCGAAGGCAGCGATTCGTCAAAGTCGGCAATACCCTTGGTGTCGGTATAGGCGGCGGTGCTGGTCAGACGCTCGTCAATGAGGAACGCCTGGGTTCCGGTCTGGCTGGTCTGGCTGCGGTAAATGCGCTGGTGCGTGATATTGCGACCAGCCGGCGCCGCCTGAAAGCCGCTGAGCGTGACAGTCTGCCCAGGCTTCCAGTAGATATCAGCGCTCAACGGCGCAGGCTCTGACTCTTCACCGAAGGCGGTGACAAACGTATAGGTGTACAGCCGGGTTGAGCCTAGCTCGCTCGTAGCGGTGCCACTGAGCGCGGCGGTCAGCCTGTCAGACGGGAACGGCACGGCCAGCGGGTACTCGACGCCGCCAATGCGCATTTTCGGTGCGCCGTCGCCCATGATATAGAGGCGATCGGCAGCGACCGGGCCGGGCAGGGCGTAAACAGTCCCGGGCCAGACCAGCCATTCCTCTTCGTGCCGATATAGCGTGGTGATTCCGGTATTCGGCGCGTTGACAAACTGGTGCGCGAAGCGGCTACGCCGGATCGGCGTCAGCCCGCCATCGTTGAGCCGGGTGTTGATGGCTGTCTGCGCAGCGTTGTTGGGTAGCAGGCGTGACAGTATCTTGGGGTTTTCGCCGGCAAACCCGGTCAGTTTCAGTATGGCCATATCCGTACCCCTTGTTGCGTTCCATTGGCTCTCAACGTGTCCACCAGTCGCGCGCCGCCCAGGAAGGCCGAGCCAAACACAATCAATTCATCATCCGGCGCCTGGGGGCGCTCCAGGTCCGCGGCGCGGCGCGTCTCGATGTAATCCAAAACAAGGCCATGGTCAATCAGGTGCGCGGCTGCTTGGCGTTCGAGTTCGGCGTAATCGGTGCGGCCGCGGGCAATGCCCTGGCGAACGATATCCAGCGCAACGTACAGATGCGGCGCAAGGGCGCGCTCGTTGGCATCCAGTACGCGGTTGCGCGAAGCCATCGCCAGCCCATCACGTTCGCGGATGGTCGGCACGCTAAGCAGGGTCACCGGCAGATTCAGGTCGGCCACCATTTTGCGCACGACGGCGAATTGCTGGTAATCCTTCTCACCGAATACCGCGACGTCCGGCTGGACGATGTTGAACATGCGCAGAACGTGCGTGGCGATATTCGAGTAGATATGCGGCCGGGTGCGGCCACACAGCACCGATGCCGTGGTGCCGCGCGCGGTGACGTTGTACAGCGACGCGCGATCGGTGCCGTACACGTCCATTTCCGAGGGCGCATAGAGCAGGCTGACGCCAGCCCCCTTGCACACCAAGGCGTCTTGCAAAGTCGTGTGATTGACGCCGCCGGCGGATATCGGGCACGACATATCGGGCATGTTGCTGACCACAAGGTAATCGGCATGCTGCGCCAGCGCTTCGAGCAGCTGCGCATGCGCGCTGTGAAGGCCGCCGGTCGTGACCATGTACCCTATGGTTGCCCCGGACGTGCGCGCCCGGCGTACCCGCTCGCGTGTTTCGGCTATGCCGTGTTCCAGCTCCATCAGGCGGCCAGCTTCGACTTGTCGATATCAACCAGCAGAATCAGCCGGTCTGACTCGGTACGATTCCAGGCGCGGTGAAGGTTCTGGTCATTGAACATGAAAAAGCCGCCGGTCTCCCAGCGCTTGGTTTCGTCGCAGACTTGTAGCGCGCAATCGCCTTCCGGGCAGACCAGCCCAAAATGCAGGCGCCAGATATCGCCAGCTTGCCCCATGTGCCACTTGATATCAGCGCCCGGGCGCAACAGCGAAAAGCCACAGGTCTGGATTTCCGGGCGGTGAACAACCTCCAATTTCTCGAGCGCCGCTTTAGCTGCCTCACCGAACTGGCCGGCAATGATCTGGTGCCGATACTTGAATGAACTGACTTCCCACTTACCCTCGTAGATCGGCTCCGGCCAGTCGATGAATCGCATATCTTTGGCCAGACCGATGAAGGTCTCGCGCATGCCGGCCAGCTCTTCACACAGCGCCGCGGTGACCGGGTGCGCGTAGGGATCGACAAAGCTCATGGTTTCTTTTCTCCGATAACGCCGATGGTTGATTTTTGTTTTGCCTTGACCTTAACCATGTGCCCATCCTTGATATTGATGGGCTTGCCGTACTTGAGCGGTGAACAGTCTCCCTCGATCAGATACACCCCCCGGGATCCGTCTCGAAAGCGGACGCGATACTCGTCGCCCGCGTCCAGTTCCACGCGCGTCAAGGCCAGTGTCATGCCGGCACCGCCTTGCGGCTGACCACGGCCAAGACGGTGTCCTCGTCGACGGTCAGCTCGTCACCGGGCTCGACGCCAAAGCCCTTCATCTGATTTGCGCCCCATACCACGCCAAAGCCCAGGTCATCCTTGCCGAAGCGGATGGTTTCGCCGGCGGGAACAAACTCGCGGCGCAAGTCCTTGTCCTCAAAGTTCTTCCAGTTGAGCGGCGGGCTCATGCACAGCATTTCACTCGGGATGCGCGCCTCAAAGTGCGTGGTAGCCGCGATGAACACGCCATTGCACACCGGTTTAAGCGAGCCCTGCCACGGCGTAGGCTCCGGCAGCGCGTCGTTGTGGACCAAGATATAGCCGCCCGGGGCAATGAGGGTCACCGAACGCAGCGCCGCGACGTCACCGAACTTTTCGGTTTCCTCGGACATGAAATCCTTGTTCAGATGCTTGATGTAGACCGGATACCGCGACCCTATCGGCAGATCCAAGCGCAGGGCGAACAGCCAGATATCAGGAAAGGCCCAAGCATCCCGGTCGGGCGGCGTGTTGAGCGTGACGCGGCGAATCTCTTTAATCATTTGTCTGTCCTGATGCGGCTTATAAACCAGTACGCCATGCCGTCCTGGGTGATATCGCGCGGATCCTGATGGTGCCGGACGTGGCGATTCTCACCGAAGGTCAGCAGCCCATTCAGCCAGCCTGAGTTCTTCGCGCCGGTATCGTCGTGGGCGAACACAATCAGGATCTGCCCCCATAGGGCCGCCAGACAGGGAATCGCCCAGCCGAACAGCACCAGCTCGACGCCGCCCAGCAGGTACAAGCTGACAATCCATATTGCCAGAACGAGATAGAACCACTTATGCAGAAGCCGCATGATCGGCTCTTTGGCCAGTCGCATGACTGCAATCGTCCCGGTGCCCTGGCTGTGATTGCAGAAGAACAGCGCGCGCCAGCCCAGCACCACAGGTGAGTGCGGATCCTGCGGCGTATCGACGTAGCGATGATGGTCGACATGCTGCTGTACCCATTCCAGCGGAGTCAGCAGACTGCCGACGGTGCCGAAGAACGCGCCCAGCCAGCGGAACCATTGCGGCGCCTCGAAGGCGCGGTGCGCCAGCAGCCGGTGCATGGTTACAACGGTGCCCACCCCGGCGTACATGGCATACATGAACACGGCCAGCAGCCACCAATAGACGTTACCCAGGGCGATAGCCGCCGGAATCAGCGCAAGCAGCCCTATTTGCATCATCGTCATAAAATTCCCTTTTTTGGTCATGGCGAAGCCCTCAAAGCAATTGAAGTGTGCGCGCGCCGGACGTGGGGAATATCTGGCCACGCGCGTTAATGGCTAGAGGCCAGCTCCAAACGGTACAGTTCTGGACGGCGCCGGACGCATTGGTGAAGGAGCTATGAACCCCGTTCTTTGCCGCAAACTCGCGCACGTTCACCACGATCGCTCGGGTAAACAGGTCTACCGGGACATGCCCGTTCATGCGGATGGTGAAATAAGACGTGCTTTCGTAAGCGGCCGACGACTCTTCCATGACTGTCAGGAAGCCGTATCCGGCAAGCGACGCCGGCGACATACTGCCGATTGCCGCCATATTGAACTCGGCAATCGCATAGCCGCGGCGCTCCGGGGTGATGACCTTGCCGTCGTTGTACTCGGCCAGATACCCGCAGTTGATGGTCGCGCTCAGCTTGACATTGCTCTTGCCGTACAAGTCCGACATTTCAATTCTTCCGGTTGGCTTGCCGGCCAGCGCGCGGACTCGCGTATCGCCCAAGTCAAGACGCGCGTTAGCAGAAAGCCCCAGCTCTTGAGCGATCATGCCCAGTGTTAAATTTCCGGACGATGGTAAAGCCATGCTCAACCCTCCAGGGCGCGTAGCCGACATTCAATGTCGGACTGCTGCTCGTTCAGCGCCTTGATCGCCTCAACCAATACGGCTGTCAGATTGCCGTAGCTCACGCCTAGCGTGCCGTCCTCACGCTCGGTTACCAGCTCGGGCAGTAACGGTTGCAATTCCTGCGCGATAAACCCAATGTCCGTGCGCCCGTCTGCGTTCCACTTGAACCGCACGCCGCGCAAAGCGCAAACCGTTTGCAGCGCGTCAACCAGCGTTTCGTCATCATGCTTGAGCCGCGCGTCAGATGCTTGTCCAACACCTCCATAGAAATAGCCATACCCGCCGCACACCAGTTCGCCATTGGTCAAGTTGAGCGTCACGGGGTAGGTTCCGTTGGGCAGCAGGGTCCATCCTGCCGTATCGACCCCGCCCAACATGAAGTACAACAAGTTGCCGTTTACATGCAGGGCCGCTGACGGGTTGTCCGTGTCGCGGAAATAGATCGTTGGGGACTGGTTGCGGATCTCAAGGTTTCCGCTGAGACTTCCGCCGGTCAACGGCAGCTTGGTGCTGTCGGCAACAGTGATATTGCCGGTGCCGTTGAATACCACGCCGTTGATGGTGTAGTCGTACTCCAGCCGCGTGGCGTAATAAGCCCCGGTGCTTACGATATTGTAGTAGCCCGACAGAGCGCTGGCGGGTACGACACCCTGCAGGTTGGCTGCGTTGACGGGCAGATCCAGCATGGCGCCAGCGGTCAGGCGCAGCGATACGCGGTCGCCGGCGGCAAAAGCCAGGGCCGCGGTGCCCTCTTGGGCGCGGACAACGGTCAGGCTGTCGCCATTGCGCGCAGTACAGCGCACAATTTCCAGCGTGCCGTCGGCCTTGACCAGCGTCAGCGGGAACCAGTCGCTGCCGCCGGGCTGCGGGAAACGCGCGCCATGACCCGGGGTGACTGAGAGGGCGGTAGCAGTCGTAGTCAGCGAAGCGGCAAGCTGGCTCGATGCGTTGTTCTTAATCATTAAAGCCATGGGCTTAGCACTCCGTTACGCGGATCTTGAAACATTCTTCGACGATGCGGCCTTGCTGGGTAGTGGCCAGCACCGTCACGGTATAGGTTTTACGCGCCGTGCCGCCGGCCAGCCAGACCTTGACGACATTGCCGAACAGCTGCGACGAGGCCAGTTCAATGCCCTCGTCTGCGCGCGTCTCCATGCTGATAACGCGGTCATCGGCCGGGATCAGCCGGGCAAAGTCCACGTCGTAATCCATCCGGCTTTCGTCCGGCTTGCGCCTGATTCCCAGCATTTACACTCTCCTTTCGCGGCTGATGGCCGGCACAACAAAATAGCGTTCGTCAGGTGCGCGAACGTAGGTATCGATCACGTCGGGACGGCCTGACCGGCCGGCGCTGGCGATCAGCTCAATGACTGCCGCGCCCTCACCGAAGCGATAGCGCCGGGCGTAGCCGGATCCGTTCGCCTGAATGCGGATCGCCGCATCGCCTTCGAGCCACACGCGCTCGCCGGCGCGATTGTCCAGACTGGCGCGCAGCTCGATCACTGCCGAACCGCTGGCCGCCTGCGCCGTCAGGTTGCCCCGGGCCGACGCAGCAAACGGGATCCGCGCGACCGACTCACCCATGCGGGTATAGGCCGGTGCGCCGTAGCCGTAGGCATCGACGAACAGGTACGCCGTACCCTCACCCTGGCGAACCGTGCGGACCTCGCCGTCAGCGCTGGCGTTGAACTCAATGGCGAATACCGTATCTTCCGACAGGCGCCCGTCACCGGTGACCTCGAACTCGATCAGGCTGCTGCCAGCCAGCGCGATACCCAGTAGCGTTTCGCCGGTGCCGCGCGTTTCGATGGATGCCGCCGATTCGCCCAGCACCCAACAGATAACCTCCCCCGTCGCGTCCATGCGAACTTCGGCAGCTCCTTCGCCGCGAACCCGGGAATAGCCCCCGCCGGTGGCGGTGGCTTGAATCGATGCAGTGCCTTCACCCAGCACGCGCGATAGAACGTCCAGCGTCGCGTCGACCGTTAGCGTGGCGCTACCCTGGGCATACACACCCAGCAAGCCCTGCCCGTCGGCCTCCACGGCCAGCGTGGCGTCGCCCTCGCCAAAGGTGCGGCGTGTGCCGTCGCCCTCGGCGTCCAGCTCCAGCGCAGCGCTACCAGTCAGGCCCAGGCCAATGCCCAGCTCGCCGGCGGCGTCGATAACCAGCTCGGCATCCGATTCCAGCCGAACGCGCAGCTGCGGTATCGCATCGCTCTGTAGCTCTACGCTGGCAAGGCCCGCGCCCATGACGCCGCGGCGCCCGTCCAAGGTGCTTTGAAATACAACGGATGCGGTCGACGCCGGAAAGAACACTTCCCGGGTGCCGTTGATATCCGCGCCATTGATTTCAAAGTCATTCATGGCGTTACAGCACGGTCACGGTCAGCTTTTGCGCGTCGATCACGAACACGTCGCCCGGGTTGAGCGTGCGCGAGCTGGACAGCGCCGCACCAATCAGGAAGTTACCGCCGGTGGCGGCATCCCACAGCCCGAAGTGGGTCACGGTGATGGCGCTGGCGCCGTCGTGGACCGCATAAATCAGCTGGTTGGCGTTCTTGCTTGAGCCGCCGGACTGCGGGGTCCAGCCTGACGCGACTGCGCCGCCGTTGGCTGCGTCCTTGCGGGCGTAGGCCGGAAAGGCTGCGGTGGTAACCTCGGCCGCGCCGGTGTCGTTCGGCGTGGCGGTATGCAGGGAGACAAAGACGGCCGTTGGCGGGGTGTAAGACACGCCGCGCAGTACGTTGTCGATAATCTTGCCTTCCAAGTAATTCGATGCTGCTGCCATGGGTGAAACTCCTTACATGAATCGGGCTCGGGTGCGCATGGGTGCGCGCTGCTGCCCCTGAACGGATAAAGAAAACAGCTCGTCGAGTCGCTTGGCAAAACGCATACCATGGGCGGCGGCAAGCTCGGGATTGGTGAACGGCTGGCCCGGGAGCATGAGCAGTGACGCCAGCCCGCCATGGGCGATATCGCGGCGGTACTGCTCCATCAGGAAGTCCGGCAGCACGTCGGCCTCGTCACTGGGTACAAGAATCGTACCCACGGCCAGGGTGCCGGTGCCCTGCGGCGCCACAACGATGGTGTTGGGCTCGGACTGCGAGTACCAGCGCGGCACGGCATCGGCGGTGCTGCGCCATTCGGGAATCAGCCGCTCGAACGCCTCGAAGCTGACCGGCTCCAGCGGCTTGTCGTTGAAGGTGACCGACGTGAAGCGGTGGACGCGCGCGTAATCCGGCGCACAGACCGCACCCAGGTCGCCCGGCTCAATGTCGAACTCGTCATGGTCGCGCCAGATCTGCACGCGGCGCAGGAAGTCGATGGCGGCGTTACGCGCATGAAGCACCATGACCGGCTCGGGTGCGCCCGGGGCGTAGGGCGCCATGTCGCGCAGTACCTCGTCGATCGGTGTCATGTCGGCTTCCTGTTCGGTGACGTCGCATTGGCCGCGTCAGCCTTGATGCCGAGCGACTGGGCGTAGGTGTTGAAGTAGGCGGCGGCAATGGATCCGTTGGCGTACTCGCTATCCTTGGCAAAGCAGCGGTACAGGACGTAGTTGATAACGCTGTCCTCGTACTCGGCGCCAATAGGCAGCGGATCGTCGACGGTGATCGGGTCCGGCGTCATGGCCAGCGAAGCGGTTACGCGGGTACCGGCCTTCGCCGGCGGGTAGATCCAAAACACGTTGGGCGCACGCTCGTCGACCATGTACTGGCGGGCCTCGGCCTTCTGCGGCTGTGCCATCCAGTCAGGGAAGGTCAGGTCCAGGGCGCTGCGGCTGGCAATGGTGATGGCGCGCCCCGGGTAATCGTCCTGATCGTTGTTGCAGTGAATAGCCATCAGCTGGATACAGCTGATTGGCAGGGTCTGGCGGGCGCCCGACTCGAGCGACAGGACCACACGGCGTTCGCCGGCGGCGTGACGAATGTTGACGATGGCGCGCACCGCCTCGTTAATCCAGTCGATCAGCTCGGCAACGGGCCAGCGGACGTGCTTTTCGTCCTGCAACAGCATGCCGCACTTGCGCACCACGTCGGCCGCCGGCAGTACCGTTTCACCTTGTAGCACGTTAACGATAATAGCCACTGGCAGACCTCGCTTGCTCGGAATTGGCGCGTTTCGATTGTAGCAACAAACAGATTTGGCCAACTATACCCGTTCGCCTGATAGATCGCCGCTATTACAGCGTCACGCCGGTACGTTCAGCCAGGAACTGATCCAGCGTGATGACCTCGGCCGGGCTCAAGGCTCGGGCATACAGGGCGACGCCGCTAATCAAACCGCGATAGCGCAAAATGCTCGAGCTGGCGCTGTTGCCCAGGTTCCATGTCTGCGCGGCGATCTGCACGCTACCCGGGCTGCCGGAGCCAATCTCTTCGGCGTTGCGATACAGCTTGCTCGTACCGCTGCGCGTAGCCATGCCGCGCACCACGGCGAACTCGGGCACAGGGCGGGTGTTGGATGACAGGATGGCGCCGCCGGATCCGGTACTGAGGAACGATCGGCTAAAGCCCCACCGGTTGGTGGAGCTGGCGCGTACATACAGGGTGGCGAGACCGTAGACGTTGCTGGCCACGCCGAATATCTGGCCGTTGGTGGTCGGCTCGACGTCAATCCGTGCGCCGGCGGCGATGACCAGCTCTTCATCGATCTGCGGCATGTTGACGTCCATATCCTGATCGACGCCATTCAGATACAGCCAGCGCTTGCCATGAACTTCGCGGTACTCGGGGCGGCGCGAGTCGCTGGTGGTCAGGTGCAAGCCATTGCCGGACTTGTCCACCACGCGGCCTACGCGCTGGCCGTGCGCAGTAACCGGTATGGTGCCGGCCGAGTCTTGGAACAGGGTCGACAGGTCGGAGAAGTCGTACAGCGCCAGCGGCGAGACCGGGAACGATGATGCCGGGTCGGTAACCTGCTTTTCCCATACCAGTGTTGAGCCCAGGTACACGCGATCGGCTTCGGTGCTGCCGACATAAATCGCGCTGGCGTCCGATAGCAGCGGCATCAGCCCGCTACCACATAGAGCGTATCAGGATCCTTGGTCGCGGCTGCGTACTGGGCTGCGGTCATACCTACCCATGGCTTGAGATCAGCCAGCTTGGTCTTTTCGGCGCTGGTGTAGTCCTCGGTGGACAACTGCTTGCCGGCGACCTTATCGACCTTGCCGTCCAGCGCCGCAAGGCTGGCCTTGTCTGCAAGCTCCGCCGTCAGCCCGGCAATGTTGCCAATGCCCAGGGTCTCCAGCGTCGCGCGGTTGAGCTGAATGAAATCGACGATTTCCTGTAGCGTGTCCAGCGTCAGTTCGTCGGACTGTAGCAGGGCGACCATACTGTCAATCGACGCCTTGATGACGCGGCCCTGATTGGCGCTCAGCGCCTTGGTGGTGTCGGTCGACGTCAGCACATCCAGAATGTCGGTGACGATCAGCGGATCGACCGCCTCCAGCGCGTTCAGGCGTGAGCCCTGGGTCTGGTCGGCCTGCTCCAGCGTAGTCAGGCGCGTGTTGACCTCGGTCAGATCCGGCGAGCCGCCGGTCTCTTCCAGAGTCGACGTGCGTTCGGCCAGCGACAACAGCTGGGTATTCTGCGATGCGTCGGACTCCTCCAGCGCCAGCGCCCGGTTTTGCAGCGCCGTGATGGCGGTCCCGCCGCTTTCCTGCATGGTGGCGGTGCGCGTATCCAGCTCGGCCAGGGTCAGACCTTGCGCCTCCAGCCCGGCTTGCTGGTCGGCCAGCTGTTGGCCGTGCCCGGTCAGCGTCAGCGCCTGGGCCTCAAGCGTGGCCGCATGCTCGCCGGTCAGCGTTTCCAGATCGGTCAGGCGCTCGCCGTGGGTAGCCTGGGTGCCGGTAATGCCCGGGATAACGTCGGCCGCATCGAATAGCGTCACGTCCTCGCGGGTCGACATGACCAGCCCGCCCACTGCTACCTCGACATTGTATCGACCGTTGGCGGCGTAGAATGAAAACTCGCCGTACAGGTTGGCTGTGAACGGGTTGCTCTTGGCCTGCGCGCCGTTGCTGGAAAATATCGCAGCCAGTTCGCCGTTCAGCGTGCGGACGTAGACCATTGCCCCCGCGACGGCGTTGCCTTTCGGGTCGATAACCGTGTCAAGGTAGCGTTGCATGCCTTACTCCGCTTCGTATTCGGCAATCAGTTCGCGCAAGCGGGGATCCCCGACACGATGATGGGCCTTGCGCTTGTACAGCGCCTCGTAACGCGCCTCCAGCTCTTCGCGGCTCATGCTGTCCAGATCCGCGTTCGCCTTGACGGCAGCGCCTTCTACCTTGTCAGAATCGCCAGCAGGCTTGTCGCTTTGCTCGCTTTCCTTGACGGCGGGCTCTGGCTCCTCTTTCGGCGCCTCGTCCTGCTCGTCGTCGGCCGGTTCCTCGTCCAGAACCTGCTCGGGCTCGTCGTCCTGCTCGGGCACCAGTGTGTTCTCGGTGTCGCCGGCGGGCTCGTTGTCCTCGTGGACCAGTTCGTACTTGATTTCGCGCAGCGTGGTATCGATCTGCTCGTAGGCTTCTTCATCCGACAGGTTGTTCCACTCGGTAACACCCAGGCCAGACTCGCGAAATGCGCGCGACGTCAGCTCGGCCAGGGTCATACGGCTGCCATCGGGCAAGTCGTACACGGCCGCGTGGACCCTGCTGCTCTTGAGTGGGTTGGCTTCGGTCACGCCATCCAATTCGCGGAAGCCCTCGGGAATCGACAGGAACCGCTCAATATGGGATTTAATCTCGACGTCGGCCTGATGGCGCGGGTCATCCGGGGTCGGCTGGAAACGGTAGACGGTGGTTTCAAGCTCAACAACAGTACCGCCTGGGCGGCGACGTAGTGATTCTATTTTCATTGGTTGGTCCCTGCTCTGAATGGTAGAAAGCCGGGGTTTCCCCCGGCCTTCGGCACGTCTTACTGGGTGTACATCAGCTGGACGTGGATCTTCTTGCCTGCTGCGGCGGGCACCGCTGCCGAGACCTTGACGCCAATGCCGCGCGCCTGCTCGGTCGGAGCCAGCAGCAGACCGGCCGGGTTGGTCATGCGTTGTACCTGCGTCAGATCCGCGCCGGAAAAGATCACGTCGTTACTGGTACGCGCATCGTCCATGTAGCCGTATTCGCCGGACACGATACCGACGGTGCCGGTAATGCCGGTGAACGTGCCTTCGGTGAACACGCGGGCGTCAACGATGCGGGCGAAGGGTGGAAGCTCGCCAATCTCGATCACGTCAGCGCTTGCCAGGGCAGCGTCTACGATGAAGGTGAACAGGGCGACGTGAACGGCGCCGTGCGTTTGCGGGCGCGGAGTCTGGACGATCCCCTTAGCCCATGCCGATTGTTTCAAAGCCATGTTGTTAGCCTCCTGCGGCTAGTTCGGTGAAACGCCTAAGCCTGGGCTTAGACGTTCGGGTCAGAGGCAGCGGTATCCAGCGCGCAAACGCCGAAGTCACGGCCGTTGAAGCGCGACTTGCTGATACCCAGGATGGTGCCGGCGCAGACAACAGGCTCGTTGTCGAAGTCATCCAGCTCTTCTTTCCAAGTGAAGCGCATGCCGCCGGCGGTGCCGAACGCGCAAACGCCAGCCTGCTTGCCGAGGAACAGCGCGCGGGCTGCGGCGACGTTACCGCCTACGCCGTAGTCACCGAAGCGGATAACCGACTCGTGGCTGTGAAGCACGACATTGTTAATCATGCCCATGCCGCCCTTGAAGATCGGGTTTTTGCGGCCTTCGGCGCCAGCGGCAGCCTTCTGGATTTCCAGCCAGCCACGCTCGCCGGTCTCGGTGCGCATGTCATGCTCTTGGAACGGAGTCATCACCACGACGTAGTGCTTGCCGCCGTCAACGCTAATCGGCAACAGGTTGGCGGTCTTGGGATCCTTCGAGCGCATCATGCGTGCCTTGACCGTTGCACGCTCAACCAAGTCGCGGTTGAAGGTGTCAGCGGCAGTCAGCGTGGCCTTGCTGGTAGCGGCGCCGGCGTACAGGACGTGTTGAGCGTCCGGAGCGCGCAGCGGGTTACCCGCGTGACCTGCGTAGTCGACGGTCTCAATGAAATCTTCGTTCAGACCGCGCGCACCCGACAGGTACATGAAGTACATTTCATCGATGTACTGCGACCAGTATTCGGACAGACGTTCCTTGGCGATCTGGCGCAGGTTATGCGCGGTACGCTTGCGGGTCATCTTGCCGCCGGCCGATACGGTTTTGCGGATCTGGTCGATGATCACTTCATCGGTGAAGAACTTGAGCGATTCTTCCTTACCCTTGACGCGCGCGTCACCGGTAGTCGGCTTGCCGCGCAGCTGGACCGACAGGTCGAAGCTGATACGGTCGCCCGAATCACTATCCAGCTCGGTCTTGCGCTGGATAACGGCGTTCTCCGACGTGGAAATGAACTTCTCCCAGTAGGATTTCTTGACGGTCTCGACGAACAACTGGCCGGACCATTTTTTTTGCGCCTTCGGATCTCCGAAAGCAATGACAGTTTGCGACATGGCGCTGTGCCCTCATGCGGGTTTTGCAATTGGTTGCGTGATACCGCACGTCTTGCGCAGCGCTCGCTTGGATTATGGATTAAGCGTTTGCAAAAGACAAACGATTGTGATTAGGCGCCCGCCGTTATATGGCGGGCCTCCTGATCCTTTTTCGGCCCATCGATTAGCACGCTCTTGTCGGCTTCGATAACGAGGCTGGCCAGCTGGCCAGACTTCTTGACCAGCTTGATCGTGGCGCCGCCTATCGTCAGCACTTCGCCAGGGCGTAAGTCTATTTTCAGGGCCATTGTTATAGGTCTCCTTAGCTCTGCATGTAACGGTCGCGGACGGCATCATGCATCTTGGCTAGCTCGGCCTCGAAACCCAGGGGGTCGGTGTCGGCCAGCCGGTCAAGGTGCGCGAACTCGCCATCGTCCGTGTCGTTCATGTCGGCCGCCGGCACCTTGGCCAGTGACGGCGGCAGCGGGCGACGCTGCGGCTTGGCCGCATCCCGCTTCGGTGCCGGGTCATCCTTCTTCGGCTTCGGTGGCGCAGGCGCCTGCTCGTAGCCCAGCTCTTCGCGCCAGCGCGTATAGGCCCGCTGCAAATCACGTTCGCCCGGCTGATAGCCCTTCTCTATCGTCTTGGCCGTTTCTTCGCGGACAATCTGGTCAAAGGCATTCATGGTCAGCTTGCTGCGCTGAATCTCGGTATGCTCGCCAAGGAACGTCTCGACGTTGGTGTACCACTTGGTATTCACCACGTCGTTCAGCCGGCGCGACTCCAGCTCGGCTTCGCGTACCTGCCAGTTCAGCGCGTCCTCTTCCTTGTCGACGGCGCGCAGCTGTTTCATGTACTCGGTCGTGGTCAGCTCGCCCTCGTCGTACTGGCGCTCCAGCTCGGTACGGGTAGTCTCGAAGCCGGCTAGCTTCTCCTCGACTCCTTCGATGACCGGGGCTTGCGGCAAGGGCTCGCCGCCTTCGTCGTCGCCGGCATCGTCGCCGCCAGTATCGTCGCCAGCATCCTGGCCGTCATCGCCGCCTTGGTCGGCACCCTCGTCATCGGAACCGTCATCGGATCCATCGTCCTCGTTCTCGCCGTCGGCGCCTTCGTCGTTGCCATCGTTCTCGCCATCGGTTTCGCCGTCATGCTCGCCGTCGGTCTCTTCTTCGCCGCCGGTCTCTTCGTTCAGATCCTCTTCGTAGCCGGCACGCTCTTCGTCGGTCATCAGCTCAAGATCTTCTTTGCTCAAGGCCATGGTGTCATTCCTCGGTCTTAGTGGTGGTGAACAGGTCCAGGCGCATGCCCAGTACCTTTGAATACATGCGCATGACGTCTAGCTGGTTTTCCAGTAGCTCATGGCCGGATATGTCGGTGGCGCCTTGCGGGTGCGCATCAACGAACGCCGCCAGCTTGGCTATCTTGTCGTCCAGCTCGGCTTTCTCGATGACGACGCGCTGCATGTAGTCGGGTAGTTGGTCAGTCTTGAACGTCATGCTCTTTTCCTCATGCTACGGGTGCGCCCTGGGGCGCGGGTTGACCGCCGGCGGCGGCTTGTTCTTGTTGCGCGGCTTGCTGTTCCTGCATAGCCTGCGCCTCGGCCATGGCCTGCTCCTCCGCTTGCTGCGCGGCCAGCTGCTCGGCGTTCAGCTCCTGCTCGGTACGCGAGACAAAGCCGGATTCGTGCAGAACGGTATCGGCAACAGGGGCGGTGTAGGGGTTGGCAAGCATCAGCTGGGCGACTTCGATCGCTTTGCGCTGCGTTTCGGTGTTGTCCGAAGCCAGGGCGGCCATGACCTTCTGGATATTGGCCTGGGACTCGGCGGCCTTGGCCTGCTTCTGTGCGGCGCTGGCTTCCTTGTCGGCAATCTCGGCCAGCTGGGCGCGCTGCTGTAGCTGCGCCTGAATGGTCTTGGCCTTCTCGGCTTGCTGCTCCTCGGGGGTCAGCTCCTCGGCGTCCGGGTCGCGCATGCCGGTCACTTGGCGGATGCGTTTTACCAGCTCGTCGCGGTTTCCGATATCCATTTCCTCGACAATCAGGTCGATCATTACCATAGCCAGCTGCGGGGCTACCGGTGCCATCTGCGCCAACAGCGCCATCAGTTCTTCGGTCTGGCCTTGGCGCACGGTCGCGCGCCAGTCGGCTTCGCTGATGATGAAGTCAGCCTTGGTGCGGATGATATCGTTCTCGGGCAGGCCATCGTTGATCGTGATGTATTCGGCATTGCCGCGCATGTTGGTGATGCGGAACTGCTTTTCCTCGCTGAAATACTGCTCCATGAGGCTAAGCATTTTTTCGCCGTGGATCTGTGTCGCCAGTCGCAGGTTGTCGAAGATACCGGCGGTGGCCATTGAGCCCTGTTGCTGGCGCAGACCGATGGCTTTGCCGCTGGTAGCATTGGTCTGCCGGCCCAGGTTCTCGTCGGTGACGCCGGATAGCTGCTGGATCATGGCAATGTCACGCGACATCATTTCCATGTGCGCGCTGGCCAGCTCGCGGTCAGCGTTCAGTACCAGCTCCTTGCCAAACTTCTTGACGATAATGGCATCCGGGCGGCTGACCTCCTCGGCAAAGGCGTCCAGATCCTCTACCGCGCCTTCGTCCATGATGACCTTGTTGCTCGACAGGATATGCAGAGCCTTGGCCGCACGCTTGTTGATATCGTACTGAATGTCACGCATGCCCCGGATCATGCCGTAGGGCAGGCCATCGCGGCCGCGACGGTAGCACCAGATCGGCGTCAGCGGGAAGTGGTTGTGGCGGTACGGGCTTTCACCGCAGAACAGCATGGCGTCAGCGGTGAAGATGCAACAGTGCATGCGCATCATCACCCGGTTGACCAGCACCGACTGGCCGCTCTCGACCGCTTCGACGTGCCCCGGGCTGTACTCGTCGTACACTTCGCCGCCGAACTCGCCGCCGCGCAGCTTGTTGATCTTCGTCGGCAAGCGGATCCAGCCCTCAATCAGCCGCACGCGCTTACGCTCATAGGTGCCAGTGATCGAGCTGGCGCCGGTATTGGCCTCGTTCTCCATTTCAGCCGAGTCCATCGGCTGGTCACCCTGATTGTCGACGCCGGAATAGCTGTGAGCCTGGGCAGAGCGACGCAAGACGCCCACGCGCTCGGGAAACATGGCCTCGGCCACGTCCAGATCCACCCACTTGCTGCGGTACTGGTAGCGCGCGTCCGATAGATCCAGCTCGGTCCCGGTGCTGTCAGTGACTACGTTGCGCCAGCTCTCGTAGCGATCATATACCGGTTCACCGTCGTCATCGTCCTGAACGCCCGACTCAATCCAGCCGATACCGACCTTGACCGCATCTTCAAAAGCTCGAGACTTGCTGAACGATGACCGGTTGACGTCGGACAGGTACTTGAGCAGCTGCGTCTTGCGCTCGGCAGCCTTACCGGCCTCCTTTCGCCGCGGCAGAATGCGGAAGTCGCTGCGCCCGCGCTTCTCGGTGCCCAGCACCCAGTTGATCGACGCGCTGATGACGTTGAATACCAGCGGCATCTGGCCGCGCTCTTTCAATAGCGCCGCGTCCGCTTCATCCCACTGGATGTTGTCGTAAAAGTCCTCGTCGACCGCCATTTCCATGCGGTTGCGGCCCTGACGCTCCAGCTCGCGTTCGTACATGCCCAACAGCTTGCGGTGTAGCGAGACCATGCGGGCGCTATCAAGCGGGTGTTCCTTCTTGCCGCCCTTGCCTTTCGGTGCGGCCATGGCGTTGCGGTCGAAGGCATCGCCGCGCTTGACCTCGCCCCATGCGACTTGGTTGTCGTCAAACATTGCGCGATACCTCCATGTGAATGACCTTGCCGCTCTCGTCGGTGCGCAGGGCATCGGCCACGACTACGCGGTTCGTTGGCTTGGGTGGTATGAACAGCAGATCCCCCAGGCGGCTGTGTATCAGCGACACGACGTTCATGGCGGTGAAACCATTGGGATCGCTGATGCGGTTGACGTAGAAGAACTGGCCGATCTGCCGGCGGTTGTTGGCGGGCTGGGCGTCCGGGTCGTCCGGGTTCCACTTCCATGCGTCGTCCACCAGTATCACCAGCGGCAATGAACCCTCGGTCATGCGCGTAGGCAGCACGGCAAGGCAGGGCCGGCGCTGATCGCCATACCATGAGCCGTACAGGGTGAACTCGCCCAGCTCGTGGACAAAGTGCGTCATGGTCAGGTCTAGGTCTGGCAGGTTGTGGATATCTTGGGTCATGCGACGGCTCCTGAACGATTGCGGCGCTTCGGACGGGTGCCGGCGCGTACTGAGGGGGTTGAATAGCCTTGCGCCCACTGCCGGAAGGCGTCAGCCGCCTCCGAGTGGCCGTCATGCTTCACCGGCTTGTCCGTGAACCCGCCAGTGCTGCGGTTGCGTTGCTTCTGGTAGCGGTCAAGGTGAACGATGCCCTTGGCGCAGTTGGTCTCGTCGATCCAGGCGACCGCCATCTTGTCCCGGGTTGTCTGGATGCCGTGTTGCAGCTCTTCCACGCGCGGAACAATCTCGATATTGCGCAGGCCCAGGTTGTGTAGCATTTCCTGCGGCGATAGCTGGCTGTCGTAGTCCTGGCCTTGGCGAACGTGGGTGCCGTCGTGCGGCAGGTAGTGATCGCCCCACACATAGCCCAGCTTCTGCATTTCAGTGACGAAATAGGAATAGGGCTCGCCCCATCCTTCGATGAAGTTGATAAAGCGATGCTCTTGGCCGATATGCTGGTGGAACCACACGGCGGTACCGTCGGACTTGCCGATATCCCAAAAGGTGTTGACCGGGTAGCCTGGGGTGTACGGCACGCGGGTGATGCGCTTCTCCTTGCGCATCTTGGTCATCTGGACGGCGTAGTAGCAGCCCTCGGTCGAGCGCTGGAATGCCTCTTTTGGCGTCGATGGGAATTCCTGCCACATCTTCTGTTCGTCGCCGCTGAACTCCGCTTCCTTGGTCATCACATACCAAGCACGCTGTTCGATATCGATGGTGGTGCGCATATCCGCTTCCACCTTATCGAAATACTCGTCGTCCTCTTTGGTGATGATGACCAGATCCGGGTCAGCGCGGTAATCGGGCGCGTCCCACCATGGGTAGAAGTGGAACCGGTAGTCTTTAACGCTTAGCTTCTTGCCGGAGTCGGCCAGCTTGCGGGCGCGTTCGGATATCTCGTAGAACTCGCCCTCGGCACCTTCGGCCGTGGATTCGATGAACAGGATGCCGTCTTGCGCCAGGGCAGGTATCGAACCGGTGATGACCTCCCGGGCCCGCTCTGGAAACTTCGCGCCGATCTTGCCGAACTCGGAAACGTGCAGGTATTGCAGCGTACCGGAGCGCATCGACGTCCCGACGCGGATCGACGAGTTGTTGTGGGCGAACACTAGCTCGCGCTTGGTCTCGGTCTTGAGCGGGAACTTGGCCTTGATCGCTTCGGGCAGGCTGTCGTAGCCGTACTTGACCTTATCCCGAAAGATGGTCTCTACCGCCGGCAAGTCCTGGGCGATGATGCCGGCGCGGACGTTGGCGCGGAACAGGGCGCAATCGAGGAAGAATATGGCGATCAGCGTGGTAAAGCCGAGCTGGCGGGCCTTGAGAATGACATTGCGGTGCCAGACGCGCTTGAGCAGCTTGCGCTGCGCCCGGTTGGGCTTGAACTTCATGCGCAGCCCGTCGCCTTCGCCGTCATCGGACTTAATCAGAATCCAATACAGGTTCGACAGGCGCCACATGGGGTCTTTCATGGCCTCGGCCAGCGTGTCGTCGTCGGTGATTTCCTCCAGCGGCGGGAACGTGGTCAGCTTAGCCATGGGGCAAACCCCAAGTTTCTTGGGTATAATTGCGGTTTAACCCGGTCATATAGGCGAAAAACTTGTGGTTGCTACCGAATTGAAGCGCTGGCGTGAACTCATGGGCGGCACGCAGCGTGATGCCGCCTCTTCTCTGGAAGTGAGCGAGGAGACATACCGCAACATGGAAAACGGTACGAATCCCATCAGCAGGCGCACCGAGCTGGCGTGCTTGGCGCTGTACATAGGGCCGGACAAGCTGCAAGCGCCCTGGCTTCATCAGTCGTCGTCCTGAACCGGCTGGATCGTGTGGCCGGCGGCGCTGCGCAGTAGCTGGCCTAGCGCGCTCTTGTCGTCCACGTCCAGATTCAGCGACTCCTTGAACATGCCCAGCAGGCGCGCAACCTTCTCCAGCGCGTTGAGCTGGTCGTGGGTCTTAATCTCGAAGCCTTCCTTCGTCTGCTTAACGCCGGCATACAGCGCCAGAGCCTCGGGCGATAGCTTGCGGGTGTCGTTGGCGTGGACTTGGCCATGGCCTTCACCGAAGCACTTGGGGCACAAGGCATGCGGTGACAGCGTAGGGTTGTAGCCGTAGCCGCCGTCGTCCTCGGGAATCTCGGTATCGTTGATCGTGGCGTTGTGGATGGCGCGCTCGTACTCCGCGTCATCGATCCACTGGTAGGCGTGACCTTCGCCGTAGCAATGCCGGCAACAGGTGCGGCGGTACTGAATCAGCTCGTTCGGATCTGCCGTTGCGATCTGCCAGTAGCGAGCCAGTACCATGTCGGCGGTAACCTTCGTCACTTCTGCACGCTTTTCCAGTCGCGCCCTGATTGCGTTGTAGACATGCGGCTTGCGCTTATCATTGCTAGACCATGTATACGCGACGGTCCTGGCCGTGGACTTGCTGTAACCCGCCTCAATAGCCGCGCGCTCGGGATTCAGGTCGACAACGTATTCATCAACGAATCGTTGTTCTCTGGCGTCTAGGGGTTGGTCAGGTGTAGCCATGGCAGGGCGATCCGGTCGTGCTGTTCGTGTTTGCCTATTGTGAACAGTCTGGATCAATTTGCAACTAGGTGCTGATAGGCGTGGTCTATTGCCGGGTTGCGGGATTCGTGGGCTGGGGGAGCGTGTCTCGCCTGATCTGGTCATCCGTGTGCAGCGGAGCCAGATCGGCGGGACAGTCCTTAGCGTGGACTATTCGGTCAGAGCCGCCCGGGTAGGATTCGTGGAGCTTGCCTCGGGCTTCCGACTGACGGGGTTAGCCACTCCCGCCTTGGCAGTAACGATAAGCTAGGAACGATCCACCGCGCAGCCTCCCGGCTGTGAGCGGTGATGATATCGCTATGTTTCGGTTATGGGAACATGCCGCGCTTGCGTTTATCGACAACGGTTTGCGTCAGCGGCCGCCATTCAAAGTCACCTTCGACGATAGCGGCCTCAAGCGGCTTGCACTCGCACTCGATACCTTGCAGCGATTCATCCACCGGCAGCCAGTAGTTACGGATTACCGGGCTATGGTTGTCCTCGGTCGCGGCTTCGGCATCAAACTGCTTGAGTACCATGCGGGCTTCGTCCGCGCTACAGCGCCTGGGGGCTTTACTGCCCACACGACTGACTGATAGGTGATATTCCGGGCCTATCTCGGGCTCCACCGTCTCGATAGCGCTGATGACGCGCAAGCCCAGCCGCTCATGGTAGAAGCCTATGGCGGCGAAGCCTGTTTGAATATCTACGCGGTACGCCTTCCACGCCGGGTTACTGGGCTCCTTGGGTTTCAATACTGACTCGATCACGGCCTCACCAGTGATTCAAGCGCCAGCTGGTAGGCGAACGGGGCGTTACGGTGCGTCGAATCCGCACCCTCGTAGTATTGGATTACCCTGCGGCTTAGCCGTAGCCTTTGCGCCAGCTGTACCTGGGTGAGCCCGGCGCGCTCCCGTAGGTTAATCATGTACGCCGGATCCGGGTTGTAGTCATCCGGGTTCGGGTAGGCGTCCTCGGCCAATGCTTCCCGGGCTGCCTCGATCAGCCATTCATGGGCATCATTCATCGCGCCGGTTTCGACCGCGTTCTTGTCGGCCTTGCACTGATCGTAGAATTTCACCGCGTTCGCCAGGGCGATGCGTCTCTCGAGTTTCATGCGCCCTCCCACTCGGCCGGCGGCGTCAAGGTCAGTGTCATGCCGCCGGTCTCGAACACTCTGGCGCCTCGCGTATGCGCCTTCACTTCCACCAGCTTCTCTCCGCGTTTTCTCGCGTGGTTGTTGCAGAAATGCAGGATGGAGTTGCGGCGCCCCGTCGGGGTGTTCTTGAACCCGTCGCGCTCGGCCAGGAACTGCTTGTACTCGTCTACCGATATCGGGAAGGTGATCTTGGCATCAGCTTCCAGGGTAGCCATAACTGCGCCCGATCTATGCGCATCCTCGATGATGCTGGCCGCCACAATGGCCGCCTGACCGTCTGCGCCCATGCTGCCCATCGTACCTTCCATGCGCATCATCAGCGGGCGCCCTGCCTTGTTGAACCCTATAGCGCGGATCTGATACTCCTGCCAGCCGTTCTCGTCGCCGTCCATGCAGTGAAACTCGTAGAAGGCGTGAACCTTCTCATGGCACAGCACTTTGCGCGGCTTGTCTTTGCGGATGAAGCAGCACCAGCGGATCAAACCCTCCTCAAAGGTCAGAATGACCTCAGACCGCTTGCCCAGTATCTCGGCCGGGTGCCGCAACAGCGAACCATGATCTATCGTGAACAACCTGTCTTTGTCAGACCCGTCGAACGTGTACGCGCTTTGCGGGCGCACCGGAACAGCGCCAATCTCGCGGCCCTGATCGAGAAAACGCTTAACTCCCTTCTGCTCGCCCGGGACGTCTCGCGCAACGACGTCAAACTGTTCGAGCGCAGTGTTTGACTCCAGCGGGTAGAGCATCATCAGTATCATGGTTGCCTGCTTGTCCTCGAATGAGCGCAGACCCTGCTTTGCTTCGTTTTTCATAGCTTTGCCTTCTCCAATGCTTCCTTGGCGTGTAATGACAGCCAGTTGCCGCTGACCATGCCGCCGGACATATCCGCACACTGCTGGGCGAATGCTTCCAGCTCGGCAATGCGGGCTTCCAGCTTCTTCACTTCGGCTATCACCCAGGGTGCGGCTTCTGATTTTGGCCGGAGCCGCTTGCTTAGCTGCTCTTTGCGGCGCGTGACAGTGATACCGGGCAGGCTCATTGGCTTGCCTCCCCATGCTTGGCTAGTGCTGCGTCGATTACATCCAGCACCTTCTGCTGCTGACTTGCATGAAGCCCGGTCAACGTCCACCCCATGCCTCCCCATACACGCCCGGATTCAACGCGATAACGTGCAGTCGATAACGCCTTCTCCAGCTCCGACACCCGCTCCAGCGCAGCAGCCAGCGCCTTGCTGTTGTCGGCGATGATAGGGGCGCTCTGCTCCAGCAGCTCTCTCGGCACAGCGACCATGCCGGTGTCGGGGGAGGCGGCGAGCATGGCTCGGAGCTGGTCTTGAATTGCAATGCTGCGCTTCGTTGTATCAAGCTCCATGTAGGCGGCCTTCTCCAGCAGAGTTAAGACGGAATCGCGGCATGCGTTCCA
Organism: Planctomycetaceae bacterium; assembly: GCA_002709225.1. Taxonomy (GTDB): domain Bacteria; phylum Planctomycetota; class Planctomycetia; order Pirellulales; family Pirellulaceae; genus UBA9264. The sequence continues at coordinate 14,355 of PAQH01000135.1, read as the reverse complement.
GCCGGCGTTAAAGTCTCCGATGCGCGCAGATTCCCAGGCTCCAGTTTCCCTTGCCTCTGGCCCCTGCACAAATCCATCCGATACTAACGGCACAACCTTGTACTCAGTCATGGCTTGCCTCCCCATGCTTGGCTAGTGCTGCGTGATAGTCAGCAAGCGCTTGGCGCATTTCGCGGTGCAAGATCGATCCGCTGCCGATCGCATTCAGCTCGCTGCTGTCCAGATATTTCACAGCCTCCGCCACTGCATCAACTAGGCCGCTCTGCACCGCCTGCTCTGCCGGGGCCTGCGGCGCCGCTGCCTGCTCAGCAAGTATCTCGGCCAGGTAATCCGGATTACATACTGAGCATCCATCACCGAGCACCTTTATCGACATGCTGCATTTGCATTCCGCCTGCTCTGTCGGGGCTTGCGGTGCGGCCCGCGCGGGGCGGGCGAGTGGCACCATGTTCCGCTCCGGGCAGCATGAAATAGCACCAGCGCGTTTGTAGAGGGCCATCTGCGCGGCTGCATCCCGAGTAACCGTGCCGCATCCAGCGCATTCGTAGATAGCCTGCTCATCCTGCACCGGGGCTGGCTCGGCTGCGATGGGGGCTGTGTATTTACCGGCTTGGCACATCATGGGGTCGCTATAACCCAAGGAGGTGCCCATCCGGTGCATTCCGAAATCATCAACTGGGAGGCCTGCCCGACACCCATCGCACTGGTTCTGCTCTGCCGGGGCTGGCTCGGCTGTCGGGTGCGGGTAACTCTGATCGCAGTTCGCTGATGACGGCTCTCCGCAGTATGGGCACGCCACCGGCTCCTGGTCTGCCGGGGCTTGCTGTGCGCGGCGGTTCCACCACTCGATAGCTTCTTCGCCGTCAGGGTCATCGCAGAAGTCTTGACCGCTAATATCGCACTCGTCACAGGCAACGTGCGAAAAAACGGCATCGCTGCTATTCCAAAGGCTCTGTGTTACGCGCTGATCAAGTCGCGCCTCCCCGCCGCAAAACGGACACGGCTTCAACTCTTCCTGTCCCTTGCTCATGCTTCTGCTCCTAGAACCAGACGTTGCGGGTGAACAGCACGACGTCGCCGGCGATGTAGCTCAGCGACTCCGGGTTGGTGCCCGGGTGCTTGCTCAACCAGTACGCGCGGTAGATCTCCGTGGCGCGCTCGTTGCGCGGCAGGCCGTTCAGCAGGCCGCTTTCGTCAACGAACATACTGGCAAGCTGACCCTCGTATGACACGCGGGCATGCTCGAAGTGACCGTTTATGACGGGCTCGACAATGGCGCGCAGTGCGTCATACCCGGGCTCTTCCGGCAGGTCGATCGACTGGTGAAGCTGGGTGCCGTCGGCACGCAAGATGATGAAGTCGGTTTTCATGGTTGAGGAACCTCGTAGTGGACGCCGCGCAGGCCATAGGTTTGCTGGAATTGTTCGGAGCTGGTGGAGCGCTCGGCGCAGTAATCTACGCAGTCGTTGCACAGACCAAAGCCGGTGTCTTGATTATGAAACTGACGACCTATCATGCGGGCGCCGCAACAGGTGCAAAGCAGGGGAACCGGCTTGGGCGAACCCATCATGCGGCCACGCTCCCGCCCGTCTGCAATTAGCAGGCGATCGCCCACAATATCCAGCAAACCGGCATAGTTGGTGGTCTGCATGTAGTTGTTAGCTTGCTTCTCACCTTCGGGCGTATGAGGAAATTCAGCGACCACGCGAAACACCATGCCACTCAGGGAATGAAACAGAGGAAGGTCGTTCTTGGTCATGGTTCAGGCTTCCAGCTGAATAACAGTGAATGTGACGATCAGCAGGATTGCCGATACGGTGAGACTGACAGCCTTGTCATGGCGTTGCAGCCATGTCTGCCGGCTGGCACAGGTGCCGCCATGCTTGAATAGAGTCATTGCGCGTTCCTTTCAGTAATCGACGTAAGCGATCAGCACGGACCAGAGCCCGCCGGCATGGCGCAGCTGGCATTTCACGCCGTTGGCGCGGAGCATGTCGCGGTGCTGGATGGCTTGGGTTAGGTCCATGGTGAGCCCCCTATGCTTCCAGCTTGGCCAGTACGGCGCGTTGCAGTTCAAGGTTGTTGCTGGCTTCGACGGACGCGACGATGCGCTCCATTTCGTCCAGATCCTCGGCCATCACGGCCGCATCAAAAGCCGCGATGATGTCATCGGCGGCGGCGTGGCAGGCTTCTTCGCGGTTGCGCTCGTTGCGGGCTTCACCCTTGGCGCGGTTGAGCTGTGATTCCACGGCGGCCAGCTTGCGGTACATACCCACTACCTCTGGCGCGTTCTCGTCGAAGCCAGCGAACAGCAATTCAAGCTCGTAAGCATCGCGGGCGGATTGAACGTCTTGCTCAAGTGCCTGGATATTCATGGTCTCGAATCCCTCAGATGGCCGGCGGGGTGCCGGCCTTGAGATTCCATTCTAGGCGCACGTTATGCGCCCTGCAATTGTACTTTCCTATCGATGGTTACCGCCTGATTACTGCTAAGCATGGGACGGGTTGGCGTGGTGTTCGTTGAGGAACGCATCTACCGGCCAGAACGTAATCGCCTTGGTCGGCTCCAGCACCAGATAGCCGCCGATCTTGGGCCGCTGCTCGTCGCTGAATGCCGGCGGCAGCGTAACCTGCAGGCTTGGCGCGCGCGACTCAGGCTGGACGGTAAAGACGTGGCGCGGCGGATCCTGCTCAATCGCTATATTGTTGATGCGCCCGGCCCTGACCACATAGCCGCCGCGGCGACCCCACGCTTGCGCCTTGCTCAGTGTCTCGATAGCGCTGATGCGGAAGTCGCTCGGCGCTTGGCAATCCGGCGCGAACTCGCCTGCGAAGAAACCCCGGCTATAGCAGGCAAGCCGGCCGTCATCATCGGCGCGTACCAGTATGCCTCCAACGAAGCAATCCTTTGGCGGTATGTCGCAAACGAACAGCGGCAGGGTGTTGTCGGGGCTGCTCAGTGTCACTCGCTGGGTGCCACCTGGGCGAATCTCCCGGTTCACGATGCGGCCGGCATGGAACGTCCAACCGCTTCGGACATACCGTGGAAGCGCGTCGAACAGGTCGGCCATGACTTCCTGCGGAGTCGGCTCTGCGGGCACTTCTTGAGCCTCTTCCGTCGGGCTATGCTCGCTGTGGAATGACTCGATATCCCACACCGCCAGCCCGTTTTCCTTCGGGTAGTAGGCCAGCATATCGCCAGTGTTCAGTCGGAACTCATGGGCCCACTCAGCGGAAATATGCACGACAGCGGTGTTGCGCTGATCCACGTCGGATACCAGCGTCACGCGGACGGACGGACCATGGGGCTCCACGGTACGCACGCGCCCCGCCTTGATCGCATTGCCGTCTTGATGGCGGTACTCCGGCATCTGGCTGTAACACTGCGCCAGGGTCTGGAAGTTGACGCCCGGGGCGGGCTTCTCGGGCGCGCTTAGCGTCTGGATCGCCTGGGCCAGCGCGTCACGTTCGGCCATCAGCTCATTCAATTTGGTGTTGGTGGCGGTCAGCTTGTCGTTCAGCCTGACCAGATTGTCGCGCTCGAAGTCGATTTCGGCTTCCTTCTCTTTGACCTCGGCATTCAGCAGGACCAGCGCGGGGTTTGTCTTGGCGTCCATCAGTGCGTTGCCTCTGGCTTGGGCTCGGGGCGGATCTCGCCGGCGTCCAGCGGGCTGTTGCCCAGCTCGCCTACGACGTACTTCATGCCCTCGCGGAAGTAATACGCCTGCTCGTCTGTCAGCTCGGTCTCTTTGCCGGCCTCGTCCTCGATGATGACCGGCAACTCGCTGGCAATCTCGGCTACCAGTTTGCGGATCTTGGCCGCGCGCCATTTCAGGTACATGGCAACCATCATGGCGACGGGCGAACTTGAAACCTCGAACATTTCCACGTTGCCGCCGCGCTTGCGGATCGCCTCAACGATCGCTTCGGCAATGCCTTCGCCGGCGTCCCGGTTGTACTTTCGAGTGTCGAGAACGTCGCCGCCGATATCACACTTGATCGGGCAGCCGTTGACGTAATCGAAGTACAGCTTCTCGCCGCGCTCGGTGCGCTTGTCGATCAACTGTTGCGCCTGCTCGCGTCTGAAATGCCCCCGGTTAGTCAGGTGCCCCATGCCCTGGGGCTTGCTGCCGTTAACCAATGCTGCGAGCAAAGTCGCTTTGTCGATACCTCTGATATCCATGTGTAACTCCTTGCCTAGATAAAGCCCCAGGTAGCCAGGGCGACGAATATTTCCAATAACCGCCAGATCCCGTACAGCAACGCCATGCCGATCACTGGCCAGACCACATACCGCTTTCTTATTCTCATGAAACGTCCTTGCTTTGGCTGTACTGGTTGACCGCCTGCCGTATCCGCCGAGCGGGTACACTGTTGAGGAATACACAACAAGCAGTTGCAGGCGGTCACCGGTACAGCCAGACCACACCTTAGCGCATCGAATGCGCTTTGCATTGTTTATTGTTTATATCTGGATTGTTTGCGCGATAGATATTTTTCATTGAAGCGCGACCCCTGCGGCATTGCGCGCAAAATACGAATATGGGACGATCTGGCTTCGCTTTATGGGAATCGAAACGGGAGAATACAATGCGCTATGGATACAGCCCCACCCAGGCCGGCAACAATTTGCTGCGCTTCTGCGCCAAGGCGCGGCAGGCATTGGTTGCCGCCCTGGACAAGCCGCCAGTTACCGACGGCATCGCCTTTGAGGCGTATGTCCTGGCCAAAGTCGCCATCGTCCAGATGGATCATTCCGAGCTGCGCCAAGCGCTCACCAGTAAAGGGATTCAGCTATGAAAAAGACCTTCACCATGTATCTGCACCGCGACATGGACTCTGTTCGCGATGACCCGTTCAGCCTGTTTTCGTGCCGCATGGACGACATTGGGAGCTACAGCGCCCGCGTGGTGCTGAGCGAAGTCGAAGTGACAGTAGAGATACCCGAACACAATCCAGTCCAGCTCGGCATTGAAGCGATCGAGCGGCAGATTGCCGAAGTCCGCGCCGTCGCGCACAGCAAGGTCACCCAGCTGGAGGAGCGCAAGCAACAGCTGCTGGCGCTAAGCAATGATGCGCCGGCTTGACGAGGAGCCCTGGTATTACCCGGCGCTGAACGTCATCGCCCTGGCCGTGTTCTTCGGCGGCCTGGGCTGGCTGTTCATCGTGGAAGGCGCCGGGCTCTGACATGGGCCGCAAAACCGGCTACCGGTATCGTTGCAGCCACGGTCAATGCCGTGGCCGCGTCACGCTCCCGCGCCAGCTGACTGAGTACGTTCGCCCCAGGCATTGCCACCGCTGCGGCCGCGATCAGCTCAAACTCGATCAGTACCGGCACACGGTCGAGCTGTCACCGCGCCGCGTCTGCGCCTGTAGCGGATACCCTTTCCCCCATCGCCGCGGCTGCCAGCCGTGGTGCGTTTTCAGTGAGCGCCTGCCGACCGATGACGAACAGGCCGCGCGCTATGGTCAACCTACCGACGAGGCATAACATGGACGAGTTAACCGCATTCTTTGCATTGATCATACTGGGGGCGCCGCTATGGATTTTATGCCGCTCTTGAGCTGGGCCGCCCATAACCCGCTGTCGGCGCTGTGCGTGGTGCTGGTCATCGTCGGCATATTCGTGCTGGCGATGGTGCTGGACCTGAACAGTGACGATATGCCGGTCATGCCGGCGTTCACCCTGGATGATCTGCTGCGCCCGGATCTGCCCGACGATATCGCCATTCCCTGCCTGCGCCGTCTGGCCGAGCATGAGACGGACCCCTTACGGCAGTCCGTCATTCAGGCCGAGCTACTGCGCCGGCAACCTGCCCTGCTCTGACCCCCGCTCGATCAATGCCGCCACGCTGGTAGCGCCGCTAATGGCCAGCGTGGGCTGTGTGCCACCCAGCTTGACCACCCTGGCCGCGCGCTTCTCGTCGCCAATCAGGCGCAGCGCTGGCGGCTTGCCGCCGTAGCCCTTGGCGTTGTTGTCGGCTTCGGCCACGCCGATCAGGTAGCCCGGGAACTGACTCACGCCGCCGGCGAGCGCGAAGGCGCGGAAACGCTTGACGAATTCCTGCCCGGCAAACTCCAGATCCTTTTCGGTGCCGATGCTCGCCAGCCGGATCCAGCCGCCCATATCCTCGATAACCCGGTGAATCACTGGATCATCGAACGCCACGGAGTAATTCGAGCCGACCTGTCGGATGGTCCGGTCAACCTTGGTCCAGGCCATCAGCGCGCGGTCGCCGGTGCTGCCCTCGATCATGCGCCGGATATCACCCGGCTTGGGCGGAAAGCGCCCCTCGTCGGGGTTTTGCACCCAGGCTGTGAAAGCGCTGGTCAGCGCCGGCACGTCGTACTCCTTGAGCGCGGCGAACCAGATTCGCAGTAGCGCTTGTGTCATGTCCTTGCCGTAAACCGCCATAACGCCCTGGAACAGCTGGGCAAAGTCCTTCTTGTCTGATTCCTGCATGACCTAGCCCTCTCCGTTGATGAACTGCTCGGCCGCCAGCGCATTACGCCGCTCCAGCGCTTCCTGTCGATTGTAGCCACCCGCTGGACTGCCGCCCGGGATGAAGTCGGCTTTGAGCGGGAACACGCCCACCCAGTTGTTCATGGTGGATTGATTCAGCACGTCGCCCGGATCCTGCCCCGACTCGCGCAGCGTGGCCAGTCGGTCAATGGCGATCTTCATGGCGGCCTGCGTTGGCGTCTTGCCGATGTGCTTGCGCATTTCCAGCCAGTCATTCCATGGCTGCTCGGGTAGCCAGTCAGGCAAAGGTATCTGGCTGGCTGGCTTGGCTGTCGGCTCGGGCTTGGCTTTGGGCTCCGGCTTAGGCGGCGCCTCGCGCGTATGTTTTTCAATACTTACTGCTTTTTCAGTACATTGCTTAAACTCATTCTTTATTAGGTGCGGATCAGCCGGCGACGGCTTAGCCGGCTCCGGTGAATCCGGTTTCGGTTCATCCACCGTGGACGGATTAGCCGGCGCCGGTGAATCCGCACCCTCTTCACCCCATGGCGCCGGCGGGAACCCACTGGGCGGCGCATCCAGTACGACGTAATCGACGCCACCAAACTTGCCTGAGTCCTGACGCGCATCGTCCACAATGAGATAGCCGACGGTTTGCAGCTCCTTGAGTATCGTCCGAACGCCATCGCGCGCCGTGGCCTTGCCTGTCGAATGCTCCGTCTGTTTCATCAGGTGCTTGACTGATACAGTCCAGTTGTCCGGCTTGCCCAGCAGAAATATCAGCATGGCTCGCGCTGGCCAGGATAAGCGCCAGTCCTCGCTGACGCGCTTGTCCAGCAGGTAATACCCGGTTTCGGGGCGGGGCGTCCTACGGATGCTCATAGCGTCACCTTGGAACTATTCAGGTGCGCGATTGGTCTGTTGCATGTCATAATTTGTGAACTCCTTGCGATCCCCCGACAGCTACTCACTGCCCGGGGATTTTTTTTGCGTGTGATTTAATCGAACAGATCCGGCGCTTCGGCTTTGCGGCGGGCTATCGCGGCCCGCTGGCGCTGACGCATGCCCACGACATGGCGTAGCAGGCCAAACGCTGTGCCCGGCTCGTGGCGCAGCTCGGAGGCGGCTTCCCGCATGTCCGCGCCCACCTCGCCAAAGCAATAATCCCCGTACTCTGCATCGCGGGTACCCTTGGTGACGTCCACGAACAGATCCCGGGCTACTTCGCAGTGCGTACACGTCTTGTACGTTGACAGGCTCCCATCCCAGCAGCCCGTCACCCGCTCGTAGATATCCATGGGCTCGATATCGCCCCGGCACTCGGTACAGGTGTGGCGCTTGCGGGCGGTGCGATGGATCGCGTTCACGAAGGCCGGCATCATTGCGCGTACTTCGCCTTGCGGATCTCGCTGCAACGGCGGTGCTTGCCGGTGCTGCGGCCCTTACCGCAGATATCGCAGCGCGACAGGCAGTCAATCGGCCGATAGTTCAGCTGGCGGGGGTTACGGTTCATTCTCGGATCTCCTTGACGTTGTGTGTGCCGAATTGGCCTTCGGCTATCGTTTTGGCTTGCTGCGGTGTCAGCCCTTCCGGGTTGACCATGGAGCAGGTTTTGCCGCTGGTGAATACCACTGTGTACTTAGTGCGCTTCATGGCTGCCCGCCGGATTGTATCGCCGGCGGCCCCTGTGAGTGTTTTGATTTTCCTATCGAAACAGCTGGCGCCGAAACAGTCAGGCTATCAGCCCAGCCCGGCCAGCCAGTAAACCAGCAGATGCCGGATGCCCTTGTTCACCCGGCGGCCCCGGTGATGGATCTGCTTGCCGTTGAGTATCAGCGCGTAGCCCTTGGGCAGCGGTGGAACGCTGTAATAGCTGGTCGCGGTCAGCCGAATATCGGTGCCGCCACCCTCGAACTCGCCCGGATTGAGACTGACCACGGCGGTAAAGTCCGAGTCGCGGTCATGGTGCCAGTTGCCGTGATCGGTAAAGCCCTCTTCGTAGCGGGCGAACTGGATGCTTGCCACGTCAGTAGGCGACGTGTGGTAGATCAGCAGAAACCATACCTCGAGATATCGCAGCGTCTGATACAGCTGGTCGAACAGCTCCGGGTCGACATGCTTGATGACGATTTCCGGTATCTGGTACGGGCTCTCCTCCTCGGTGTTCGGCTTATACCCATGCTCAGCGCCCAGCTTGAGCGATTCACGCACCAGCGCGTCACAGATTTTCTCGCTCAGGAACGGCACCGCGAAGGCGTTGCCGGCGAGCCCGGCCACCCGGTTGTTCAGCACAATGCCGTTCGCCCACTCGTAGGCGTTGAGCCAGTCCTGATTAGTGCTGATCGCCGTCAGCAGTGCCTCGGGTTCCGGGTTGTGTTCGCGGCCGTAGGCGCAGACTTCCAGCAGCGCGTCGATATGCTCGCGCAAGTCAGGGTGTAGCATTTGTTTCATGTCAAAACTCCTCGATAGCCCAGCCGCCACCGTCTTTCTTGGCTTTGGCAGTGATGGCAATGAATCGGAACGGGTATTGATCGGCGGCAATCTTGGTCTTGGCCCGCGCGTCATCCGTCCAGACGCCTTTTACTTCGTGCATTTCCATTTCGCCGTTCGCCAGCATGACGGCAAAGTCCGGCGTATAGAACGTGTTGTCAGCCAGCCGCAGCTTGATACCCTCGAAGCGGTACCACGGCACTTCCCCGGCGTGCTTGCGCAGCGCAAGGTGCTTGTCATAGGCCGCCTCGGTCTTGTTCATCCGCCCAGGCTTGAGCCGGCCTAGCGCCTGCATCCGAGCCTTACTACTGGGCGCGGGCTTGCTGCCAGCTTGCGGCTTGCCACGCTTGGCGATCAGCGAGGCGTATTCCTCTTCGGACATTTTCATGCCGCATCCTCGAAGTCGATTTCGCAGGACTCGCTACAACCGTTGCTCGAATCAAGGTCCAGGGTGAGCTGATCCTCATACACCTGGGCATCGTCGCGCGCAGGCGCGAACCCGCCGGCCGCTGCCATGGCGCGCAGATCTTCCGTACTACGCCCCTCTCGGAAGAACACCCGCGCATTGCCGTCCAGATTGTGGCCGGCGAGCGGGTATTCACGCTCCATCCGTTCAGGAAACTCGTACCAGTCCGGATGTTCGTTGAGCAGGGTCAGGTGCTTGCGCAGGCTCTTTTTCCAGCACCATTTGCAGTTGCCCTCGTACCCTTTGAGCTGCAAACGGAAAGGCTGGCGCTGCCACCAGTGATTGATGCGCGGCTTGGTCATTTCGACGTGACTGATTAGCGGATAGATCAAGCGCTTCTGCTTGGCGCGGGCAGACATGCGGTCGATCTCGTCGGCTCTGATGCCAATGGCTGTGTCATAGCTGCCGGGTTGCCAGCCGATTGATTTCAAGTAGGCCAACATGGGGTTCAGCTTGAGTTCGCGCGTGCAGTGCGGGTACGACTTGTTGGGAATGCCATACCGCGCGATCACCGCCTCGAATGGCTCGCCGTTGCGGCTTGCGGTTTCGTGGTTGACGACCTTGAACGTGCATCCTTTTCCCTTGGGCTGAACGACAGCCTCAAGCCAGACAACATTCAGCCCGAAAGCCTCGTCGCACTGCTGAACGAACCGCAGTGTCGCCTCGTTTTCCTGACCAGTATTGGCGAAAAGACAGACTATTTCGTCATAGTGGTCAGCACGATTAGCCAGCAGCCATTGCGCCATGAAGGCGCTGGTTTCGCCGCCGCTGAAACTGATAAATAAGCGCCTCATGCCGGTCTGCTACCCGTTGTCTTGTTGTGCTCGTTGCATAGGTCAATCATGGGCTGCGCCTTGCGGTTGCTGCCGATGACGTCGGTTTTGTAGTAGGCCAGGAAAGATCGATGCTCCCCCTTGCCACCCCGCACCACCCAGTAGCGGCCGTCGGCCGTCTTGATGGTGTGCTCGTTGAGTCGCGTGAACTCAAGGCTTGCGCCAGACGACATTTGTTCGCCCTCCATTCAGGTACAGTACGCTCTCGAAATAGCGCATGATCTGCGGCACTTCGATGCCGACCAGATCCAGCGTGTTGATGGCGCTAAGCAACAGCTGGCCCTGGCGGCCGTAGACGCGCTCAAACTCCGCTTCGTTACCGTGAACCGCCGGCACGACCAGATTGCCGGTACCCGCTTGGTGATGGCTCTCGCACAGCGGAAGCACCAGCCAGTGTGCGTACCACTTGGTGCGGCCCTCGATGTGATGAATCGACACCACCGGATTGAACTCGCCCAGCTGGCGGCAGGCGACACAGCCCACCGTCTTGCACAGCGCGTCATGCCAGCGTTTTTGCGCGGCGGTTGGGTTGGATCCTTTCATGTGAAATGCAGCACCTCGTCTACCATCTTGTTCAGCTCCTCCTCGGTCATCGAGTAGGCATATACTTTGCGCAGCGCCACGTCGATCAGCTTGGAATACAGCTTCTCGCGCTCCTCCTCGCTCATGTTCGCGTAGGACCAGCTCTTGGCTTCCAGCCGGACATCGCCGTTCATGGTGAAATGCGCGGTGTAGAAGCCGGCCAGGATCGTCATGTTTTTCCGGTACAACTCGTAGTTCGGCTCGACCGGCATGCCCTTGTACTCCTGCGGCGGCGTGACCTCGCAAAAGTGGTCGAAGCACAGCCGCACCAGCGCATGGCACTTCTTGAAGAACTTGTAGTTGGCGTCCCGCTTGATTTCGCAGCGGTACACCTCACCCGGCTTCATCTTCTTGACGTACTCGGCCGCCTCCTCGTCGGCCGGCACCAGCGTGCCGCCGGGCAGTTTGCGGATATGGACCTTCATGGGTTTTTGCGATCTTCGTCGAAGAACCGGAACATATACCCGATGGCAATCCCCAGGCAGCCGCCGGCGATGAATATCAGCGCGAAGTCGGCGTTAGCGATTTGGCAGGCCATGGCACTCTCCTAGAAAGGAATATCTGCTAAAAGGGTATATCGTCATCGAAGCTGTCGTAGTCCGGCATGCTTTGCTGCGGCGGCGGGTTTTGTGGCAGGTCGTTTTGCCGCTGCTGGCGCTGCGGCGGCCGTTGCTGCTGCCCACCCGCCGGCGCACCATCGAGCAACTGCATGCGCCCGCCCATGTCCACGACAATCTCAGTCGTGTAGCGCTTGATGCCGTCCTTTTCCCACTCCCGGGTTTGCAGGCGGCCTTCGATGTACAGCTTGCTGCCCTTGCGGACGTACTCGCCAATCACTTCGGCAATGCGGCCGAAGAACACCACCCGATGCCACTCGGTACGCTCTTGCGGCTGGCCGGTCTGCTTGTCTTTCCAAGTGTCCGACGTCGCCAGGGTGACGTTCGCCACCGCGTTGCCGTTGGGCAGATAGCGAATTTCCGGGTCGCCGCCGACATTGCCTAGCAATGTGACTCGATTAACTCCGCGTGCCATGGTTACAGCCCTCCCGCTGCTTTGCTAAGTAGCTCCGCGCCCCGTTGGGCGCTGGCTATGGATTGTTTCAGCGCCTTGTGGCCTTCGCAGGCTTTGGCAAGGTGCCGCAGTTCAGCCACCGGCATATCCGTGGGGATGCCGGCAACGTGGTGGATGTACACCAGTCGTGCCACGAACTCGGGCAGGCTGGCTTTCTTCTCGAAGTCGTAGCCGCGCGATCGGCTGATGCCCACCGCGCCCCAAAACTCAATTGCGCTTTGCCCCTTCGCTTTCCGGAATGCGCGAAGCCTTGGCCCCGTCACGTCGTTCAAGCCCTCAATGTGCATGGTTGCAGCGTCCTAATGGTGAACTAATTGGATCATTTCTGAATCATAAACAGGCATCCGGTTATGGGATGACTCAATTAACGATATAGGGACTTGCCATGAATCGCAAATATTTTGATGACCTATTGAAAGACCGGCAGATATCGTTGCGCACGCTGGCCGGCAAGCTAGAGCTGTTGCCGTCACAGCTCAGCCTGACATTCTCCGATAAGCGTCGCATGCAACTGGGTGAGGCGGTCCTGATTGGGCAGCTGCTGGGCGTGCCGCTGGCCGAGGTCGCCTTTAATGCCGGCATCGACGTCGCCCGTCGCACGATGCGCCGCACGAAGGTGACCGGATTCATGAAGGGTGACGGAACGGTGCTGGTTGCGCCGCCGCGCGAGCGGACCACCATGCCGCCTGGGCTGCCCTACGATACGACGGCAATCGAAGTGCGCGCAGCGAAGAGCGCGTTTGGCTGGATGGATCGCTGGATGCTGTTCGTAGGCCCGCCACGCGACCCGCGCCACCTGATCGACCGGTTTTGTGTGGTGACCCTGGAAGATGGCCGCAAGGTGATTGCCACGCTGATGCGAACCCGGGCGAAGAACAAGTATGAGCTGTGCGGCCCGTTCAACGCCAAGTCGGTCCCGGTAGTCGACGCGGCGCCCATAATCAGTATTCGCAATTGATTGCGCCGGCGTGATGATAGTTTTCTATATGTATTTTTATTGTTTGTTGATTGTGTATGCTTTGGCTTCCAGTCATCGAAACGAGAAACACTATGGAACCTATCATCCCGCCAAACCCGGATCCGCTGGTACAGCTCTATGCGGCGCTGGCCAAAGCGCAATCCAAGTTTGACCCGGTTATTGCGGACACCCTGGTCAATGTGAAAATGAAGAACGGCGGCAGCTACGATTTCAAGTATGCGCCGCTGGCGCAGATCAACGAAAAAACCCGCCCCGCACTAACCGCTAACGGCATCGCCGTACTCCAGCCCATCGAGACTGACGCCAGCGGCGAGCGCTGGCTGATTACCCGCATTGTCCACGAAGCCGGCGGCATGATGGAAAACCGCATTGCGCTGCCGCGCGGAATGGCCGACGTTAAAGACTTCGGCGCCACCGTGACCTATCTGCGCCGCTACTGCCTTAGCTCCATGCTCGGCATTGCTGCCGACTCCGAGCCGGACGAGCAGCACGAGGAAGGCGCCGGCGAAGGCGGCAACAAGCCAGCCGACAACAAACCCGAGAAGGCAGACCCCGCCGTAAGCGCCGAAGCATGGTTCAAAAAGAACCTGAAAAGCTGGGAGGCGCAAGTCGCTGCCGGCGAAAAGACCGTCGCGCAGATCGTGAAGTACGCCGAAAGCAGGAACCTCTCCCCGGGCCATATCGCCCGTATTAAACAGATCCCCCAGCCGGAGGCTTCCCAATGATCGTCTATGACCTGATTCCAAACTCCGAGGAATGGCTGGCATGGCGCGCCGAGTTCGACTGCGCCAGTGAAGCCTCGCCCATGATGGGCGCCAGCCCGCACATCAAGCGCAATGCGCTGTTGCACCTGAAAGCGACCGGCACCAAGCAGGAATTTTCTGACTGGGTACGCCAGCGCATTCTCGACGAGGGGCACCGGGTAGAGGCTGCGGCGCGGCCGCTGGCCGAGGACTATCTGGCTGACGAGCTATCCCAGCTGGTCGCGTCCGATGATGACGGCATGCTGAGCGCCTCGCTGGACGGCATCAACCCCGACTACCAGACCGTCTGGGAGTGCAAGCAGTGGAACGAGGAAAAGGCCGCGCTGGTGGAGCAGGGCATCGTGCCCGAGGCTGACCGCTGGCAGGTTGTGCAACAGCTGGTCGTGACCGGCGCCAAGCGCTGCTTGTACACCGTCACCGACGGCACCCCGGAGCGCTTCGTGTGCTGTTTCTACGCACTGCAAAAGCATGACGAACGGGATCTGCGCGCCGGCTGGGCACAGTTCAACGAGGACCGCGCCAGCTTCACCCCAACAGAGAAGGTCAAGGCCGCGGTAGCCGAGGAAGTGCCGAACCTGCCGGCGGTGACCTACTCGCTGGACAAGAACAGTCTGGCACTGACCACCAACCTTGATGCGTTCAAGAGCCGCGCAGCCATGGTTATTGAAATGTCGCAGCGCCCCATTCGCACCGATCAAGACTTGGCT
>PAQH01000134.1 GCA_002709225.1 Planctomycetaceae bacterium | reverse complement strand
TCCGCCGCGAGCTTGACCGCCGCCATCTCGTAGGTCTCCCACTTCCAACGGAAGTCTGGATTGTTGGTACGGAAGCGGTCGATCCGTCGCTGGAACAACGGCGGCAGCGATTCGTAGTCCGCGTCGAGGCGCTCCTTGAGCCCGCCCTCCTCGTAGGCCTGCTTCTTCTCTTCGAGCGCCGCCGCGATCGCCTCCTCGGACGCCTGCTTCTGCTCCTCAGCGGTCCGGTAGTAGGAGACCTCATCCCCGATCACGACGCCCCGAATCGCCGAGCCCGCGTGTACGGTCTCCTCGGTGACGCCGTAGAGCCGGATATTGATCCCCGGCACGGGCATCCGCTCGCGAGTCAACGGCGCGGCCAAGTTCCCGTACTCGGTCTCGATGACCCAGCCCGAGGGAGTGAGTTGGGCCCCCCTTGATTTGGTATCGAGGAACTCGCGGTCATCGCTCGGCAGCGAGGTGATCTTGTCGTTATTGCGCGGTGGGCCAGTCGGAGCCCCGTCGGTTTCGACTCCCTTCGGTCCAATCGTCCCAACTACATCTTTCGCTTCTTCCATCTTACCGAACCTCCAAGATGCCGATCGGCTGATCGGCGAGCGTCACGAACCAACGATCCTCGCCCATCGGATACGTGTCCGTTGGGATATCCAGATCGTCCGAAATCCTCCAGATTGAGTTCATCTCATCCCACCCGATCGTCGAGAACGTATCGCGCTCCGGGTTGTCGAAGATCCACACCGCCGTCCGAGCGACGCCCGCGTGCTTCCGCGAGGGGTAGAACGTCGCCCACCCGTTCTCGATCGCCGCGATCTCTTCGGGGTTGGTAATCGCGACCCACTCGTCGAGTTCGAGGATCGCGACGATCTCCGGGTCGGTGACAACGATCGCGCCGTCGGGAATGTCCGGCCCGTCGGTAGCGGCCTCGTAACCGAGCCACCCGAGTACCGCGAGCAAGAAAGCGATCGCGGTCGTCTTCACGGTTTCCGTCTTCGTCGAGTCAGCCATTGACTTTCCTTTCACAAGAGGTCCGAGAGTCTAGACGAATCGAAACAGCCCGCCCTTCGGCGGGCCGATCGAGAGGAGATCAATCGCAGTCAGAGGCGTTGAGGATCTGGTCGTGGTCCCCGTTGATCATAATCTCGCGAGATCCGGTGAGATTGAGACCAATCGAGGCGTTGACGCCGCCGTGGATCTCCATCGAGCCGTCGGCCCGAATCGTCGCGATGCTCCCGGAGGGGACCTTTTCGCCGAAGCGATCGACCGCGTAGAGCGTCACCTGCCCTCGATTGTGCTTCAGCCGGAACCCGATCTGCCGATCGAGCGCGGTCTCCTCCTCCTTCTCGCGTTCCCGCTCCTTGATGTTCGCCTCGATGTCCGCGTCGGTCAGGATCGTCGGACGGACCGGAGCCTCCTCTGCAACCGCAACGCCGGGTTCATCGTAAGTCGAGCTACCGCACATATCTATATCCTTCCGGGCTTTAGGCCCAAAGAGTTCCGCGAGAGTGTCCGCCTCCCGCTCTTCGGTCACCATAACGATCTCGTCATGGATCCCGCGTTCAAAACGTACCGTGACTTCCTTATATCTCTTGCTCACGACCGACCTCCAAACGGCCAGAGCTTCTTGAAGAATCTCGCGATCGCCTCGGACCGATCCAAAGCGCGAATCGCCTTATCTACCTCGGAGCGAATCCGCTCCTCCGAGATCCGCCGGTCTTCGTCAGTCCGGCACTCGAACCAACTCAGGTAACACTTGAAGTGGGCGGTGATCTCTCCCGTCTTCTTGTTGACCCAGATCATCGACCCGCGCCCGCCGAGCGGGAGCCAAGAGACCATATAGTGAGGTCGGTCCGAGCAGTCGAGGATATCGAAAGTGTCTCCCTTCGACACGCCCGCCTCGATCAACCGTTCGATCTTTGAAAGCAACTCACTCATCGCCGCACTCGCAACCGGGGTGGTGGATCATCGAAGACCCGTACCCGTTATCGTGGATGACGAACCGATGCCTGTCGTGGGTGACGGTGATGAGCCGCTCGCCCGCCGCCTCGGTCCACGCCTCGGCGCTCGCCTTTCGCCGTTCGTTATCCTTCGCCGCCATCTCCTTCGGCGTGGGGACGAGGGAGAAGAGGAAGGCGACAAGCCCGATAGCCGCGACGACCAAGACCACCCCAGCGATGTTCGCTTTTTGGTTATTAGTCAAGCTCACGACAAGAACTCCCCTCGGTTCTCGTCAGCGGCCCAAGCGATGAACTCGATCGCTTCGAGATTCTCCCAGCGTCCGCTCGGAGCCGCGATGTAGAAGTGCGGGAGTCCGTTCTCGAAGATGACTGCCGCGTCGCACGCCGAGAGCGGAGGAAGATCCTCGAACATCAGACGCCCGAACGGGTTCTGCTTCGCCTGGGCGATCGCGAGGGTACTGAGAGCGTGCGGGTGACCGCCCTCGGGAATCGGGAAGAGTTCCCCGTAGATCGCTTCCTTCGCGATCTCCTCGCACTCGGGGTCGTCGTAGACCTTCGAGACGTACATGAGCCCCGTCTCTCCCCGGCTGCTCTTTTTCGCGATCTCAACAATCAGGTCAACTGAATCCATCGTTATCTCCTTTCAACGGAAGTATAGTCGGCTATCTCCCGTCTCGTCTATAGCTCTTCAAAGATTTTTCGGACCGTTACCTCCAAAGGGGTTCTTCCCGCTCTTGAGCTTCTCCATCGCGTCCTCCATGACCGACTCGACGAACGCCCGCCCGAGCGCTTCGCCGAGGTTCAACGACGCCGCGATGAAGTTCGCTTGTCGCTCCTCTTCGCGGGGATCGCCCCCGGCTTCGGCGACCGCGAACAGTTCGCCCTCGCGGGTAACGAAGCGACCCTCCGACTTGAACGGTCCGTCCTTCTTCGATTGGAACTTATCCATCATCTTCTCAATATCCATATCAGCCTTCTCCTTCTTCAACGTGCTGCCCGATTCCCGCGACGCCGGTCGTCTTCCACTTCCGGCGTCGATTGATCTTCATCTTCGCGTCGATCGCTTCGTGAACGTCGATCCCGTACGAATGGGCGACTTGGTACAAGAGAATCCCAACGTCAGCGACCTCGCTCGCGATATCATCATCGATGAAGTCTTCCCCACGATCAGACGCCTCGCCCGCCTTTCTGACTTCGTAGCGAAGCTCATCGAACTCCTCATCAAGCCGATCGAATACGAGCCTCGGGTCCTTCGTCTCGCCGAACGTCTCGCGAGACCAGTCGGTGATCGAGCGTTGGGTCTCGTTGGGCTCGAAGGGCCAGCCGTCTGGACATCGTTCCCTCGCGAGGTCGATCGCCTCGACGTTCCGAGCGCCGACCTCCGAGAGCGGTCCGACGACCACCGGCGTCCGCGAGGACCAGAAGCCCCCGGTCACGAGGTTGAACCCGATGTAGGCGAGCCCGGAGGTCCCGTCCTCGTAGTTGACGGTGACCGGCTTCGGGGACGTCACGACGCCGACGCGCCCCGCCGAGCAGATCGCGATGTCTCCGGGCGAAGGACGCCGACCGGGGAAGTCCTCCCGAGTCGAGATCCCCCGGATCGAGCACGCGCCCTCCCAGCAAGGCGAGACCGATTCCTCGCCCAGCCGGAAGACCCGCTCCTCTCTACTCCATTGCCACCGAGGCTCCGTTGACTTCGACACTTTGCATCTCCTCTTGTCTCTTCGAGACCGCCGCCGACCGACCGAGGTCAATGGACCGAATCCCGATTGCTTCTTCGTACGCTTCGCGGTAGACCTTATTGAGGTGCGGCCACAGGTGACGGAACGTCCCCCACGAGACCGCGAACTCGTGACCGTTCTTCCAGCAGTCCGCGATCCACTTGATCGGATCGTTGTCGAAATCGTTGTCGTCGATGACGTGCCCGTTCCAGATCCGAAGGACCGGACCCGAACGGTTCACCGCGAGAGGATCTCGAATCAAGAGCCGCCTCCAGAACCGCTCCAGCGCCATCGCTGGAACATCGTCCTTTTCGGGCTGGTCGGCTCCGGGGATCGCCTCGATCCAGTAGCGCCCGCCGCGATCTTCGATGAGCTTTCGGAGCACCTCGCTCGCCGCCCAGTACTTCCCGCCGACGGGGTAGTTGTTCGGCGAGGAGCCGTTGTCGAGCGCGAAGTCCACGAAGTCGTATTCGAGCCACGGCTCAAGCGACTCCGCCATCCGTCGGAGGAAGTCGGCGGGCTCCAGATCCTCGAAGGAGTCATCTTTGAGCGAACCGTAGTAGACGGTGATCGAGGCGTCGGGGAAACGCTTCTTGAAGGCGTCGAGGAAGGCCCGAACCGAGTCGGCGTTCACCGCGTCAGGCGCGTTCTCTCCGGTCGCCTCGCGGATATCAACCGCCGAGTCGAAGTCCATCGCGTCACCGACATCGCTCTCGCCGTACGGACGGTGGAGAATGAACTTGCGGAAGCCGAAGCCGTACGCCTCTGCGAGCGGGCCATCGAGGAACCGCTCCCAGCTATGGTTGAGGTTCCATCCGAAGCCCCACGGGTTCGTATCCGTCCGCCGGTTCGATCCCATACCGAAGAAGCAGTGAGCGAAGATTCGATCATCGACCATCCGAGTCCGTCCTTTCCAATCGACGCGAAAGAGCGCCTACGAGTTCCCGAAGCTCTCCGATCTGATTGGAGAGCTCAACGTGCTCGCGGAACCGTACAGCTTGATTGGTCGCGAGCGCCACCTCCGGGTCTATCTGATCGACCCGGCTCGAAAGCGTATCGAGCCGTTCACGGATTTCTACCGTCTCCCTCGATGATTCCCGGATCTCTGTAGCAAGCCGAGCCTCCGCCGCTTTGATATCCTTCTCCGCCGCTTCAAGCATCCGGTCGATGAAGAAGAATCGGTAAACTTGACGAGCAAGAAACTTTCTCACGGCACGATCTCCACTTCAGCGAAAAGCCCCCAAGCGCCCGCCCGAGTTGATTGAGCTATCGACGGATCGAAGAGTCGATCACGGACCATCCCCCGAAGCGTCCCGACTCGGAAGCCCGAGAGCCCGAAGTATCCGACCCGACACTCGTGGGCGTACTCACTATCAATCCCGATGTACGAAAGACCCGAGACGGAGTGAATGTCTTCGAGCCAGTTCCGTACCATCTCCGCGTCGGTTGGGAGGTATTGGTCTTCGAGATTGGGAAAGCTCGAAGCGTAAACCTTGATTGGGTCTTCGCCCGAGCCGAGTTCGTCGAGAACCTCGACCGCCGCTCGGATCGAAAGACCTTCGAGCGCCGCCCGTTTTCCGCCCGATACCCGGATCACGCCTTATCTCCCCTCGTGAGCTTCGCCCAGTCCTCGGCGGAGAGAGTCTTCTCTACGTCGTGACGTGAGACGCCGTGGATCTCCTCGCCCTCGAAGAAGACCGTGATCCAGACCCGCTTGCGACCGTCCTCCTCTGGAAAGAAGAAGAACGCCGCGACGGTGTTCCACTCTTCGAGTTCCAGCTTCCCGAGAAGTTCGCTGTCGATCGAGTCGGTCATCAGAATCGAAGGCGGATCGTTGACACCCTCGTTGAAGTAAACCTCGACGCCGCCTTGGTAGAAGCGGTCGTGGACGAACTTCGCCGCCGCGACGGGATTCGCCGAGATGACCCGAACGTCGTCGCGGGAGAAGTCGAAAGAGCAGTCGTGGTAGATATCAGGCACGGAACACCACCTCCAGGTTCATCGCGAGGACCTTCGGGTCGTTGTAGTAGAAGAACTTGGATTGGGTCTTGAAGAGCTTGACGTGTCGGTACTTCCGCGCGTGCGGGCGGAAGAGCGAATGGACCGCGAGCCCGGTCGTCTTCTCGATGACCTCCTCGGCGTTTCCGACTTTTGAGCCGTACGGCTGGTCGAGATAGCGCCAGTCATCTTCGTCCGCGAGAGACGCGACCTCGATGTGGTCGGGATGCTGGATCCCGATCGGGAAGATCAAGACGGTGTCTTCGGGGAAGACGAACTCTCCGGCGTGCTCTTCGAGCGGGGTTCCCTCGGCGAGCCCGAGCGCGATATGAGAAGCGCCGACCGCCTCGGCGTACGCCTTCGCCTCGGCGTCTCGCTTCGGGTTTCCGTACACGGTCAGGATCGTCACCGGGTCTCCGTCCTTGACCCATCGCTCGATGTGACCGCCCATCGAAAGGATCGCGTCATCCGCGTGAGGTTCAACTACAACAATCTTCATCCCGCTCCTCCGAACTTATCGAGTATCGTTTTCTTGAGGTGGTCCGCGACCGAGCATCGGTCGTAGACGTACTCCTTCCCGCCCTTCTTCTTCGTCTCCTTCCTCACCTGGAATCCCATCGCCTTCCCAGCTTCGACGGAAGTGAGACCCGAGGCGAGAAGACGAACGAACGTCGCCTCGGTCTCGGTAAGTTCCGAAGTGATTCCCATTTGGTCGTCCAAAGACAACGCAGTAAAGTCAAAAGGAGGATCAAACGGGTCTCGGATAACGTCCGAGCCAACGAAGTCGAAGTGAAGCCAGACGACCGTTCCGCGTCCCTTGTGCTTTCGGCCTTGGCTTGGAAACATCTGTATAGCGTCGGACGGGGCTCGCTCGACTTGGAGCCGGTAGTCTTCGGCGACTTGGAAGTTGATCGACCGCCTGACGAGATTCGAGATCGAGTCCTCATCGGTGATCCCGTTCTTCTTCGCGTAGGCTAGAGCCCTCTGCTCCCCCAGCCACGCCGATCCCCAAAGACTCTTCGGCTTCTCTCGGATTCGTTCGGAAAGCTCCGTCATTGAGTTGCTCCTCGTCGAGTTGGGAAACGGTCTCCGCGTACCCGACGATATCCAGCCACGAGTCGTCGTGAAAGCCCGCCGCGAGCCGGGCCTGCTTCGCGAGTAATCGTAGCGAGGGGATATCCTCGGCGGTGATCTTCTTCCCCGGACGGAGCAACCCACGCCCTTGGAGAAACGTCGTGACGAGCCGCGCCTCGATCTCGAAGTTGAGGCGAGGGGGCGCGTAGTTCCCTTGCCGCTTCTTCATCACCGACCGAATCCGCTCTACGAAAGACTCAATCACTCCGCGCCTCTTTCGACGTAAGAGATCCAGAGGATCTCGTTGATCGCGTCCCAAAAATCTTTCGTCATCGAAAGACCCGAGGCTCCGCCCTCGATGAAACCGCCCTCGCGGAGCGACTGGAGGATCTTCCGCTCCTCGCCGTTGATCTTCGCCGGGTCGAGCCGCTGGTCATTCATCATCGTGTATTGGAGGTAGGGATAGAGCCGAAGCTCGACTTGGTCGATCTCTCGCCCGAGCCGCTCCTGAGCGATCTCCCGAATCTGATTAGTCAACCTTCCTCTGCTCATCGTTCCGCCTCCTTCTCGATCTTCGCGACCGCTTCGAGCGCCCGACTTTCGTACCAAAAGACCCGATCGGTCTTCTCCCAGTCAATCGCCTTCGAGCAGTCGTAGCCGTCGTCTTCGACCCAACTCGACTTCAAGACGACTTCTCCGTCTTGATCGACGAAGTGGACAACGTCCTCGTAGACCTTCTTGGTCGAGAACGGAGACGCGACGAACACGGGCATCCCCGGATAGATCGGGAAGCCGTCGCCCGTCTTCGGGACCGCCTCGAAAGGGTTCACGCTGTATCGGTCGTCAGGCATAAAGGCGGGCGGGACCTTTCGGTCATCCGCCCGCCGGGGCGGGGGTCCTATCCCCGAGGGGGTTCAACGGTAATCTTCTTCATTTTGGGAACGGTCTGGCCGGTCGTCTTGGTGATGATTTCGGCGAGTTCGAGAAGGTAGGTCTCCAGACCGTCGATCCTCTCGATAAGACCTTCTACGTCGGGCATCCGGTCCGTAAGAGAGAAAACTCCTCGGCGAGCCGCCGCGACGGAATCTTGGAGAGTCTCAAACTCCGCTCGATGAACAGCGCCGCCTCCGCCCTCGGAACGCCGCTTCTCCATACGGTCTAGACGGGCGATGACGTCGTCAAAGGCTTTTTGACTGACCTTCCCGATTCGCCCGGCCTCCTTCGTCCAGTTCTGAATTTCAAGTTCAGGAACCGCTTCGGCGAGGTTCTGGACGTGGTAGGCGAGAGCCTTCGCGGTGATCGTGATTCCGAGTTCCTCTTCGACTCGCTCGGCGATCGCCTTCAGTCCCGGCTTCGACTCGTTGAACTCCGTCGCGTGCTGTTCAAGGAACCGAGCTAGACGAATCTTCTCGGTTCCTGACATGACGTTTCGTTCTGCCATTTCGGATCTCCTTAGCGAGCACCCCGCCCGCTTCGTAAGCGTAGGTCTGAGGTCAACGAAAGTAAATCCGGGGCGGGAAGAAGAGCGTCAAAAGAAATCGCCCGACCCGCCGCGAGTTGGATCGCCTTCGCTCGGTTCCGCCGCTCAGAATCCCGGATCGCTCGTCTCTTCTCGCCCATCTTTCGACTCCTTTTCCCAGTCAATGGTCATGTTGGAGACCTCTTCAAACTTCTTTCGGAAGTCCTCCAACGGGGGAATATCCACGTACCAATACGCGGAGCTACGCTGCTCCAACCGTCCGCCCGGAAGACGGACCTCGACCGGCTTCCGATACTGCTTGATTTCGACCTTCCCCGGCCAGAAGTCCGAGAGGACCTTCGCGAAGGCGGTCTTCGAGGTGATCCGAGGCATCCGTCTCGCCGTCGCGTAATCCACGAACTCCGAGTACAGATCCTCCTTCGGGATTTCCCGAGGCCAAGACGGTCCCGAGCCCGCCGGAGCGAGGAAGCCTTCCACCAGCTTCTGGAACCACCACTCCTTCTCGACCGGCATCGTATACTTCTTTTGCTGGTCGTGACCCTTCGTCTTCGGGACGTTCCGCACCTCGAAGTCCGAGAGGTCGTAGGCGAGAAGGAACGCAAGGAGCGACTCGTAGCCCCCGTCGTCGAGGTCCGCTTGAATCGAGCGGAAGTAGCCCGGATTTCCTCGCTGGGCGTCGGAGACGTTGAGGACGAAGAAGCGTCGGTCGCCGAAGCCCGCCGGCACGACCCACTCCTCATTCGAGGCCATCACGAGGTGAACGCAGTTCCGCGCCGGTTCCGCGTCCACGCCCTTCGCCTCGATCACGAGGTGCCGCTCGGTGATGAGCGTCTTCAGGACCGACTCGTGTCGCTTGTCTCCAGCGAAGAACGCCTCGTCAGCGAAGAGGAAGACGCAATCCCGGAGGTGGGCGTTGAAGTTCCCGGTGAGGTGAGACGAGTTAGAAATATGGAGGAAGTGTCGGCCCACGAGGGTTCCGATTGTCTTAGCGAAGAAACTCTTCCCGGTTCCTTGGTCTCCTTGAAGGATCACCGCCGCCTCGCCGAGCTTCGCGGGGAACTGGACGAGCCTCGCGAGCCAACCGATGAGATAGTCGTAGACCTCCGGGTCGTTGTCGCACAGATTCTGTTTGATGTGGGTCAGGAAGCTCTCGTGCTTCTCGCCCGGCTTCGCCTCGACCGCGAACCCTCGCCAGAGGTTATAGACGTCATCGCGCTCGATGCCCGGCTCGAAGGCCATCGCTCGGTACTGCCGCCGCTTCGGGTGTTCGAGCCACCACTTCCCGAGCGGGACCATCACGGGGTTCCCGTTCTTGTCTTCGCCGATCTGAATCTTCCGATTCATCCAGGCGTTTCGGAAGTCGTCGAAACCGATCTTCTGGAGCTTGAACCGCTCCAGGCCCGGATCGAAGACCTCCTCGACGATCCGGCACTTGCCGCCGATCCCCTGGATGACCGCGTAGCGATCGTTGAACTCGACGAGCGCCGGGTCGATCGCGACCTCCTTCGCTCGGGAGATCTGGCGGATCGCGTACTTCTCGGCGTTCCCTTTCTTCTCCAAGACCGACTCGGAGATATGGAAGTCGGGATCGGTGATGACCGAGAACATCGTGTCGTCGTCGATCTCGGTCGGGCACCTCGCCATCGCGCAAAGAACCGCGAAGAGACACTCCGACCTCGACTCAAACTTTCCGGGGTTCTCGGGATCGAACCCTTGAACGATCAGGACCTTCACCCAATCCGGGAGATCGTCCGGGAGATCGTCGATCGAAGAAAGCCGCTTGATGTTGCCGGATATAGAGACGCCGCCTCTTCCCGTGAAACCGCCCGAAGGGGAGTCCACTTCGGGCGCGGGAGTGAAGGTCGAGAGCGGGTAGCTCTCTTCATCAAAGAAGATGACGTCCGCGAGAGTTGGCTTGCGACCCTTCTTTCGTTTCTTCTCGTCAGGTCGATTGATCGTGCCCGGAAGTCGCATGATCCGGTCAACGTTATGGCAATGGTCCGCTTCGTAGAGCCGCTCGATCTGCTTGTTGTATCGAGCCGCGAGCGCGTACGCATCCGGCTTCCCCTCGATCTCCATCGCGTCTTCAAGGCGCCAAAAGCCCTGGTAGCCGCCTCCCGAGAACACGACGCAAGTCGGCTTCGGAATACCCTTCGGAGGATTCGTGAGGAGCCGGAGCGCCCGCTCGCGTTCATCTTTGAGTTCCTTCCCGTTACGCGGGTCAACGTCAACGTGGAGCCAATCCAGCGACGCGATATCCTCTCGCGACGCCTTCTTGTTGATCGGCCACCGGGTCGGGTTCACCGAGAAGTAAATATTGCGGGTGTCGCCGTGCTCTTCGAGAAAAGTCCGGACCTCCGCTTCATCCTTGAGCGTCTCGGTCGCGATCCCCTTCCGGTCGGGTTCGATAGCCGTGAGGATCCACGGCCCCTTCGCCCGCCACTTCTGGAGAAACTCGATCGAGGCGTCGTAGTTCGGTACGACAGCCACGTGTTAGATCCCCCAGTAGTCCGCGAGTTCCTTCGGGTCCTCTTGACCCTTCTCCATCTTCCAGACCCAGACGCGGGAGATTCCCATGTCCTTAGCAACGTCCTCGATCGTCATCCCCTCGCGTCGGCGGAGGATCCAGCACTTCTCGG
Source organism: Planctomycetaceae bacterium (assembly GCA_002709225.1). Classification (GTDB taxonomy): domain Bacteria; phylum Planctomycetota; class Planctomycetia; order Pirellulales; family Pirellulaceae; genus UBA9264. Next base: position 49,635 of record PAQH01000134.1, on the reverse strand, counting down.
CCTTCGAGGGAGCGCCCGTCGGGAGATCCTTGAGGACCTTCGTCGGGATCTCCTCGGCGTCGTAGTACCAACGACGAACCTGCTCGGCTCCTACCTTAAGCTTCTTCCGCAGACCGTCCTGCGAAAGCCCGAGCCGCCGCTGGGCCAGACGGAGCTTCTCATCTCGTTCCAGAGTCACACGCATAGAATCCTCTCCAAAGTTTCCGGCGCGAGATCGTTCGTGACCTCGAATGCCTTCTCGTATAGTTCCGCTCTCGAAACCTTCCCGACGTACTCCGCCGCCGTCTTACCGTCAAAGAAGAGGTAGTCGTTGCCGACTTGGAGTAGCAGCCACACGTTACCGTCGCGGTGGTGCCTCTTCTTTAGCCAAACCCTCTGCTGTTGAGTGAAGTGGTCGATCCGAACGATGTCCGATTCGGGCCACCGCCTCATCCACTTCAACTCAACCCAACCCTCGACGTAGTTGACGTCGGGCGTTCCCGGCCCCGCCGGGTTCTCGACCGCCACCGCGTCATACTTTCGCATCGCGACGATCACTCGCCGCCGAAGATCGCTCTCACTCATCGGAAGACCTCGTAGACGATCTCCCTCGTCTTCCAAGAATAGATCGTCAACGACACGCCGCTCTCCTCGAAGTACCGCTTCGTCTTCCCGAACGCCGCCGCCCAACGATCCTCCGCGATATCCACGAGACCCGTCACGGTGACGACTCGGGCGATCCCGGCCTGGATCAAGTTCACCGCGCACCGATCGCATGGGAGGAAAGGATAGACGTATGCGAGGTAGCCTTCGACCGGCTCCTTCGCGGCAAGGAGCGCGTTGGTCTCGGCATGAACAACCCGAGAGAGCTTCTCGTCGCGCTCGACCTCATCCTCTCGGACCGGACACCCTCGGACGAAGCCGTTGTAGCCCGTCGCCGCGATCGTTCGATCCGGGCGGACGATGACGCACCCGCACTTCGTCGAAGGGTCTCGGCTCCAACCCGCTACGAGTTCGGCCATCTCCAAGAAGCGTTCGTCCCATTTCTTCCGCCGAAGCGCCGGGCCTTCCATCTCGCTCATTTCGTCACCTCCCGCGTCCCCGCGTATCGCATGAACGTCTTCTCGAACCAATCCGGCGAGTGTACTCGATCCGTCTCGTGGAGCTTCCCGCCGATCCGAACCTTGGCGTGGACCCGAAGAACGCGCCGACCCTTTACGTTGGTGAAGTCGTCGGTAGCCTCGAACTCATCGCCGCCGTGGACGAACTTTCGACCGATCAAACTCATTCCATCGACCCTCCCCAACTATCCCCGATCTCGATATCGACCTTCGAGGGAACCGTGAGCTGAACGCAGTTCTCCATGATCTCCGCGAGGTCGGTCGCGACCTTCCGGTCCGAGACCGAGAGGTCGATCTCATCGTGAACTTGGAGCTGGATCGGGATGCCCGCCGCGTCCGCCTCGACCATCGCGAGCTTCGTCTGGTCGGCGGAGCTTCCTTGAATGAGTCGGTTCAACGCCTTGTGGGTCCAGTCGTAATGACCGTTTCGGAACGGGAAATGGCACCGACGCCCGAGGATCGTCTTCACGTAGCCACGTTTCTGGGCCGCGAGGTCGAGCTTCTCGGAGAGTTGATCGACGTAGGGGACGCCCGCGTTGAACGCCTCGATGATCGCTTTCCCCTCGGGACCGGCGACCTCGATAACCCGCCCCGTCCGGGTTCGGACCCATTCGGTCGGAACGCCGATCGAGTGACAGAGTTTCGGGTCGCCCATACCGTAGCACCGACCCAAGAAGATATTCTTGGCGTGCTTCCGCTTCTTATCGAACTCGTCTGGCTCCATCGCCGCGCACGCCTCGGCTCCGTGAATGAGCCGGGTCATCATCGCGTGGTTATCCGTCGAGGGGTCGGACCGGAACGCGTCACCGGCCTCGAAAGCAGCGCGGATGCCCGCTCGCTCGGCCCAGTGGATGATCATCCGGGGTTCCTGCTGGGAGTAGTCGAGCGCCGCCCACTCTGCTCCTTCGTCCGGGACGTAGACCGCTCTCCAGAAGGGACCGATCTCCGGGTCGCGAGCGGGCTGCTGCTGGAGGTTCGGATCGACCGAGGAAAGGCGACCGTACGCCGCGCCTGTCGAGTTCTCGTCATCGTCGGTTCGGCGGATCTGGTTGAAGGTCGTATGGACCCGACCGTTGACCGCGTGCTTCCGAATCGAATCGGCGAACGTCGTGCGGACCTTGTTGACCCGACGGGCGCGATTGATCGCGTCGGCGACCGGATGGTCAATCGACCCGAGAAGCTCCTTGGTCACCGACGGGATCTTATTGGCGTTGTAGTTCAGCTTGACGCCGATCTCTACAAGCGCCGGAGCGATCGCCTTCGCCTTCCAAACGTCGCCGACCGCGATCCGCTTCCCGGTGAGGTCGTAGACCCGCTGGAGCGCCTTCGCCTCCTCTTGGGCCGACCAGACGTCAACTCGGTCGAGGTGGTCGAAGTCAACCCGAACGCCTCGGCGTCGCATCTTCACGAGGACCGGAAGGAGCGCCGATTCGAGATCGAAGATCCCCCAAAGGTCTTGCTCATCGAGTTCGGCGCGCTGCTTCTCGTAGATCTGGAGCGGGAGCACCGCGTCATGCTCGGCGTAGGGACCGGCGAGCCGAGCCGGGAAGTGGTGAAGCCCCTTCTTCGGGTCGAGGCCCCAAGCTTCGCCCGCCTCCTTCAAGAGCGACTCGTCCTTGCCGGGGATGTCGTAGCGCCCGGCGATCGAGGCGAGCGAGTAGGAGTCGTGCATCTCGTAGATCAGCGGAGCCGCGATCTGGACGTCACGCATCTTCGCCCGACGGAAGATGATCCCGAGTTCGGCGAGGTAGTCGAGATCGTATTGGAGATTGGCTCCGACGATCTCCCCGGTGTACTCCGCCGCTTGACGCCGGAGATACTCGTACACGCTCTCGGCTGGCAGGTTGCCTCCTCCCGCGTGCCCGGTCGGGAGGTAGAACGGGCCGGGTCCTCCCTCGATCGCGAAGGAGACGCCGACAATCCGCCCGTCTCGCCTCACTCCGATCCCGAGCTTCCGCAGCTGCGGGTCGGCGGTCTCGGTATCGAGCCCGATCCGCTTCGCGCCCTTCCACTCCGGGAGCGACGCGAGGTCAGGAGCCCTCCACTCAGACTCGGGTTGGAAGAGCGGGGTTTGCACTAGATATCCCCATCCACAAACTCGGCGTAGTTCGTCGCCGCTTGGATCTCCTCGACCGTGAGCATTCGAGCGCTCGCGATCTCCTCTCCGAAGATTTTCAGGTCAGTGAGAGCGGTCCCCGCCGGAAGGTCCGCGAGCGGGACCGTCGCCCAGAGCACCAGATCGTACTTCAGCGGATCGTCGGGCCTGACCCAAAGGTTTCCGAAGACGACGTTGACGACCGAATCGACGCCCGCTTGGGTGATGTCGGCTTCGTCGATGAAGAAGATGTTCTTCGAGGTCTTCTGACCCGGCTTCGTCAGCACGACCAACGAAAGCGAACCCGTATCGACCGCCGTGTGAGACAGGTTGTAGCCCGAGGTGACGATCGTCGCGCCGGAATACTGCTGAAGGATCATATCGGTCGCGACGGTCTGAGCGTCGGAGACCGACTGAGCTTGGGCTGAATCCCCGGAACCCTGGATCACCAAACTCACTTCGCGACCTCCTCGTGGACGACGCCGCGAGCCCGCATCTCCGACTCAATGAGAAGGAGGTAGCGACGGAGATCGCGAATGTCATCGATGAGACCTTCGGGTCGGTCGTCTTCGTCGATGTGTTCGAAGATGTCCCAAGCCGAAGCGTGCATCCCCATACCTCGGTCGATAGTCATTTGGACCCGATTCTCGATCCGGTCCCACTTCCTCGCCGCCATCATGAACGCGCCGACGCCGCCGCGTTTCTTCCAACTCCCGCCGTACTGCTTCTCGGCCTCAACGAGCGCTACCGCGTCCGCGTCCGCGACTTCCTTGATCTTGTCGATGTGGCTTCCTTCGCTCACGGCTGACCTCCGTCCCATCGTTCGTACCGTCGGGCGATCCACTCGACCGCCGCCTTCCGCCAATCGCTCGCCTGAATCTCGTTGGTGAGCTTCAACGCCTCGGTGAAGCGTTCGGGTGCGTTCTTCGTCCGCCACGCCTTCCAGACTCGGAGCATCGGCACCGCGACGTTCTTGAACCAGTCCGACTCGACCTCCGCTTCGACCAAGTCCTCCGATCCAGAGTGAGCGAAAGCGCAGAACCTCTTACAATCGCGGAGGAAGAGGTTGCTCTCCTCGGGCGTCTGGAAGAGAGCGACCGGCTCGACTGCGTCTTCGTACGGGTTCTTGAAGTCGATCCACGACTCCTTCTCGGCGAGTCGCTCGAAGTCCTCGACGTAGGCGTGGAAGTTGAAGGAGGTCTGGTAGTAGCGACCGACGTTGAGCCCGACGGAGCGAGCGACGAACTCGTGAAGGAAGCTCATATGGACCGCGTTCGCACCGTACGCTCCGAGGATCATGTCGTTGGATCGGTTCGTGACCATCATCTCCAACGAGCCGTCGGTCCCTTTTTGGAAGTAGACCGCCGTGTTGCACGGGAGGTCCTTCGAGTCGAGCCCGAGGTCGTGACCGCCGTCCCACATCTGGACGACCACGCGACGGCTCTCCGGGTTCGATCGGAGTTCGTGGATCGCGAGAAGAAGCTGATCGCGACCGAACCAAGACCGCCATCGGTGCCCGTAGGCTCCGTTGAACGTCTTTCCGTCGTCGGAGAAGTCGCTCATCCGCTTGACGAACGTCGAGACGAACTCGACGTCATTCCGACCCGCGAGCATCCAGATTGACTCGAAGAGATGGAAGAACGGATTCGCGTCTCGCCCGCCCCAGAAGAGGACGCGCTCCTCCGGGTGCTCGTAGACGGTCGTGACGGGCGAGTGGACCCGGAGCGCGTCGCCGTTCCGCGAGGGCACGAGGACGCCGTGCTCGTTGATGAGGTTGACTCCCTCGGCGAGCGCGTCGTGGACGTTTCGAGCGTTGATTGAGATCATACGGTTCTCCTGAGGAAGATCTGGTTGGTCCAGCCCTCGGTCGTTTCGGTCATCGAGCGATGGTACTCCGAGAAGCCCTGCTCAACGAGTATCTGTTGTATCCATCCGACCGAATCTTTCACCGCCTTACGGAAGGTGTGGAACTCGATAACAAGACAACGAAGGTTATCGGGAAGCTCCGACCAGTCCAGCGTCGCCTCCGCGCCCTCGATATCCACCTTCATAACATCGGGCTTGACTTTCCCGAGAAGTTCTCGGAAGTTGACCGCCGGGACCGTATGCTTGACCCGACTATCGCTCGCGAGAAGAGACGGGACGCAAGACCGAGACCCGAAGTGGTTCTTCGCCACATAGATGTCGATCTCTTCCTCGTCTCCGGGAACCACCGCCGCCTGAACCGCCTCGAATCCGAAGAACTCCGCGTTCTTCGCGAGAACGTCTCCGGTGTCTTCCATCGGCTCAACCGCGATAACGGCTCCGGCTCCTCGGAACTCCTTCGCGAGCGCGCTCACGACCCCGATGTGGGCTCCGATATCGAGGAACGTCTCGCCCTCGCGAATGTCAATGGCGGAGACCATCGCGAGATTCGCCTTCGAGATCAACTCGTGATCGGTCCCCTCCCGAACAAACAGACCCGTATCGAGTTGCTTGATCTCCTGACTCGGGATCGTCAGAGTCCCGTTCGCGAGACCGGAGTGAATATCTTCCCAAGACTGGCCCGCTTCGAGGAGTTCGCCGATCGTCGTCGGAGCGCCCTTCTCCGGTTGGACTACAGTCCCTTTGTCCAAATCGTTATGCCTCACGCCATCGACCTTTCGAGAATCTTTCCAACAACGCGACTCGGGCGGCAACGATCCGCGACGAACTTCCGAGCCTCGATGACCTTCTTCTCGGAGGGTACGAACCCATTCAACGCTTTTCCGAAGTCTTCGGGGTCGAAGGTCTCAACCAGTTCCACCGGGATGGTGTTCGTCGAAAGACCGGCGGTGTACTCCGAGATGAAGCCGGGCGTCCCGTACCAAAGCGGTTCCCAGTGAGTGTAGTTCGTTGTCCCGTTCGTCGAGAGGTCGATCGCGAACCGAGCGCGACGGAGCGCTTCGATGATCTCTTCGTACGGGCGATGGGCGTAGTAGGCGTGCGGGTGAGTCTCTCGGTCGAGCGCGTCGGCGTCCTCTCCGTCGCGGAAGTAATCACGCACGTGAGCGTCCCAAAGCGGTTCGTCTCGGCGAATGTAGTAGTAGGTGATCCCGCGACCGTACATGTCGAGAGGAACCCGAACTCGGTCGAGTTGCCGCACGAGCTTCTTGTGTCCCTTGTTCGAGATCCACTGGGTCGCGAGAAGCCCGGCACGGACCCGATCTTCGAGTGGGATCATCGGAGGCGGTTCCTCTTCGGCCATCGGGTGGAAGTACCAATCGACCGGAGCCGTCCCGTCGGCCCATCGTTCCGCCGGGCCTTGGAAGGTCTTCTGACCGGCGACGACGTAGTCAACCATCCCGCGAGCTTCGGCGAACCAGGCGTTGGTCTTCTCCCAGTTTTGGTCGTGGAAGGAGACGACTTTCCGAGCCGTGACGCCCGCGTAGATGTCGAGCCAGTACTTTTCCCACTTCTCTCCGGTGTTCGCTTTCGTTGGGTGAGGACCGGGATGCCCGAAGAAGACCAAGTCGTATCCGTTGAGTCGCTGGATCGCCCGACCAGGGCCGTCGGCGTACGAAACGTGCTCGCCCTTCATCGTCGTACCCTGTTGGGCGTTGTGGTGCTCCTCGAAACGGCTGATCTTCATCCGCTTTTGGGGCGAGAGCATCAGGTGATCGACTTCGTGGCCGAGCGTCCGCGCTCCGCCGATGAAGTTCTTCAGCCAGGTCGTGATTCCGCCCGCCGAGTTGATGGGCCAGTTCGCTACCGCGATCCTCATGGGTATCTCCTTTTCATTCGCTTGCCGCCGTGGGTGACGCGGCACCATTTATCGTATTCACAGAGCGTGTGTTCGACCTCGCGCATCTCCCACGGTCGGTCTTGGTTGGGCCAGTTGGCCGGATCTCGCGACGCCGCGAGGATCTTCTGCATCTCCTCGTTCATGATCGCTCGCTGCTTCTTCGAGCCGTAGGAGAACGGCTTCCGGTCCGCCTCGTCTCGGTAGAGCCAGTCGAGACCGCGAGCCGCGCCCGGACCGGGAGAAGCCCAGGTCAGGATGTCCGGCGCGTCCCGGAGCAGCGAGGTATGGCGGAGGTCGGTGACGATCTCGTAGGCCATGAACGCTCCGACGTTCTTGACCTCCATCAGCCATTTGTGGACCTCTTCGAGCGTCGTCTTTCCGGGTTCGATCGACTTCGCGAGTTCTTCCCAACCGCTCTTCGAGTACCAATCGAAGATGAACATACACCCTTCGAGCTTCGGCATCCCGATCTCGGAATGGATCACGTACGCGCCGGTGACGACCGGGTTGACGTCCTTCAGCCGCTCGTGGAACCGGGCTCGGTTGACGTGGTAACCTTCGACGATCAGATCCTTGACGAGATCGAGCGACTCGATCCGGTTGATGAAGTTCGCGATCGTCATCGCGAGCGGAAGCCCGAGCGGATCGGTCTTATCGACCGGCTCGCGGATATTCTCGGTGATCCACCGCGTCGTGCGATCGTCTTCGCGGTAGACGTTACAGAACCGGAACTGTCCGAGCGCCGTGTCTATCGTCCACGGTCGGCTCGCTCCGCTCTCCTTCGCGAGTCGGACCCGCTCCCGCTCCTTTGCGTAGGCGAAGAACTCTTCGAGGTTCGATTGGTAGCTCATTCCGCGAGTCTCCTTCGCTCAGTCATTTCCTGCTGCTCGATCCCGGAATACTCGCACGACTTGACGACGAAGATCGAAAGGAAGGCGAGAATCCCAAGAATGATCGCCGTGTGTCCAATCTCACGAGCGACGCCTACCGCCGGGTGTTCGTAGTTATTCTCCGACACGGTTCCCCTCGATGATATTCCGGTACCAAGAAAGGAACGGGACGCGCCAGCCGTAGACCCGAAGGCGGTATGTCTCGCCCGGCTGGATCGAACCCTGAACGTCCGACGAATCGAACTTCCCGAGGATCAAGACATCGGTGTTCTCGAAGGTCTCGGTCTCGGTGAAGACGAGATACTTCGAGGTGATGCTCTCTCCCGAGCCGGTCGTGATCCGCTCCTTCTCGGTCACCTTGACCGTTACGGTGTCTTGCGTCCAAAGCGGGATCGAGCACGATCCGACGATGAGGCAAAGGAAAAGAATAGCGCCAATCGCAACGAGCGCTCCGCCGGGGTTTCTACGAGCCATGAACTGTCTCCTTCGTCGGCCAAAAGTATTCGAGTGATCCGGGGGTCTCGGTCCAACCACAGAGGTTGTACCAGTCGGGGTCTTTCGCGAGAAGTTGGGATCGGTGAGCCGCGTGGAATCTCTCGTTGCCGATCCAAGGCGGACGCCCGGTATCGCGAAGAAGGTCGCGGGCTTCGGTGAACATCTTCTCATAGACCTTCATCGCGCCCGAGCCGCGCTCGCGAAGTTCAGCGATACACGCGAGAGCGTAGAGGCTGAGCTCTCGTTCGTAGTCCTTCCACATCAGTGTCGCGGGGTGGTTTGGATAGCCGCCGGTGGAATAGAGAACCGGCTCGGCTGGACTGAAATCAGACTCGTGTTCTGCTTGAGCCGACGCCGGAATCAGAACGTACGCGCCGCCGAAGAGCGAGGCGAAGATCTGAGCCGCTTCCTTGACCTGATTCGCGAGCCGCTTCGGGTCGAGCGCCTTTGCGCTCCGGTCGTATTCGGCGTAGGGGAGAAACGTCTGCATCATTTCGCTCCTACTGCGCGAACGCGACGGGTGTGGTGGTAGAGTTGCTTGCCGCCGATTTCGAGCGACCACGCTTCGAGCATCTGAGGATCGTTGATCGGAAGACCGCTCGAATACGCGACACCGCGATCTGTATCCCAAGCGTCGATCCGGTACCAACGTCCGTTGATCAACGCGAAGAGTTGGAGGTTGTAGTAGAACGTCCAGTTGAGCTTCGGATCGTCCATTGCGTGAGAGACTTTGACCCGGAGCGCTCGCTGGGTCGTGAGGTCGTGGTCGTCGTAGTGAATCACTTTCAAGGGGCTGGCTTCCATCGGTATCTCCTTTCAACGGAAGTATAGGTAACGAAAAGACCGTCGGCGAGCTTTCGCTCGCCGAAGGGTATCAAGCGACGATCTGAACTCGGTCGATCGGGTAGTCCTTATGGAATCCGGTCTCGCCCTCAACCTCGGGAGCGAAGAAGACTTCGACGCCCTTCCCGTTCTCGTCTTCCCAAAAACCGTCAACCGTTCCGATTTCTGTCTTTCCGAAGAGGCTGACTTTGACTTTCGTTCCGAGTTTCATATCAAGCTCCTTTCCCATAGTATAAGGTATCCGTCAACGAAAGTAAACTACTTTGGGAAAGATTTTCAAGAAAAAGCCCCGACCCGCCTTTCGGCGAAGTCGGGGCCGACCACACCAAGCCGTCCTATTCACACTCCCTCTTCCCAGTGACCAGATCGACCGTGCACGCCGAGACGGGCTCTCCGGCTTCCTCCTCGGCTGCCTCGGTCTCGTTGAGAATCCCGAAACGCTTCCCGCCGAGTCGGAACGTCGTCACGCCCTTCGCTCCGATCTTCCACGCGTCGAGGTAGACTCCCTTGAAGTCCTCCCACTCGATATCGGTCGGGACGTTACAGGTTTTCGAGACCGCCGAGTCCACCCACCACTGAGCCGTCCCGAGGACCGCGAGATGCTCTTCGACGGTGACCTCGGAAGTCGTCTTCGGCTCGACGCCGAGGACCCGCTTCCCGTAGTCGGTGACGGTGAAGGTCTCCTTCCCGTCGGCGGTGATAACGTCTCGGGTGTACTCGGTCGAGAAGACCGGCTCGATGCCCGAGGAGACGTTGTCGGCGCACAGCGAGATCGTTCCGGTCGGCGCGATCGACGTCAGGTGGGAGTTGCGAATCCCGTACTCGGCGATCAACTCGCGGGTCTCGTCTTCGAGACGTTCAACGAACTTAGACCCGAGAAACTTCTCCCGATCGAATAGCGGGAAAGGTCCCTTTTCCTTCGCCAGTTCGGCGCTCGCTCGATAGGCGACATTGGCGAGGGTCCGAAGGATTCGACCGAGTTCCCAAGTAAACTCGGAGGAGCCGTACGCGAAGCCCATCGCCTCGATCGCGTTCGCGACGCCGGTGACGCCGAGCCCCATCCGCCGCTTGTCGTGTGCTTCCTTCTCCTGCTCGGCGAGCGGATACCGCGCCCGATCGACGACGTTGTCCATCGCCCGAACCACGAGCGGGATATCGGCGGTGAAGGTCGCGTAGTCAAAGGCCCAACGATCGAGATCGCGATCCCACACGAGGTACTTGACGAGGTTGAACGACCCGAGGAGGCAAGCGCCGTACGGAGGGAGCGGTTGCTCTCCGCACGGGTTCGTCGCGACGATCGTCTCGGCGTACGCGAGGTTGTTCATCTCGTTGATACGGTCGATGAAGAGGATTCCCGGCTCGGCCCAATCGTACGTCGCTCGCATGATCGCTTCCCAAAGCGGGCGAGCCTTGATCGTTCGGTGAACCTCGTGACCGAAGCGGAGGTCGAAGTCGCCGTCGGCCTCGACCGCGTGCATGAACTCATCGGTGACCGCGATCGAGATGTTGAAGCCGGTCAAGTCGGTCTGGTTCTGCTTGGCGTGGACGAACTTCTCGATGTCCGGGTGATCGACCCGAAGGACGCCCATCTGAGCGCCGCGTCGATGACCCGAGGAAGCGACGCACTTACAGATCGAGTCGAAGATCCGCATAAACGCAATCGGCCCGTCCGTCGTACTCCCGAGCTTCTTGATCAACGACCCGCTCGGTCGGAGCGTCGAGAAGTCGTAGCCGATCCCGCCGCCGCGTCGCATCGTCGCCGCCGCTTCCTTCGCTCGGTCCATGATAGAGTCGTGACCGTCAACGAAGGAGTCCGCGATCGTCCCGGAGACGAAGCAGTTGTAGGGAGTCGTGTCGTCGGTCGATCCCATCGCCTTCTGAACCCGGCCCGCTGGAAGGAACCTCATATCGAGGAGCGCGTCTCGAAATCCTTGGTAGTGGCTCGGGTTATCCGAGAGCGCCGAGGCGACGCGGTTCATCGCCTCTCGAAACGATTCACCCTCGCCTCGATACTTCTCGGCGTGAGTCATCTGAGAGAGCGGTTCCGTCGGTCCAAAAGTTCGTTCCATGAGATCCCTTACACAACGATGGTGAGTTCCTTCGCCGCCCTCGTGACGGCGGTGTAGAGCCAATTCGATCTTTCGTTTCTGAAGACATGAGACTCATCGAAGACAAGGACCTTGTCCCACTGAGAGCCCTGAGCTTTATGGACGGTCATCGCGTAGGCGTAGTCGAAAGAGTCGTGGTCCTTCGCCTCCCACCAAGGAATCTCTTCGTCATCGAACGGCTGCTTGTGAGCCGTCACGGTCAACTCGCGGTCGCCGCCTTCCTCCTTGATAGACAAGCCCCACGAGTCGTCGAGATCGTTCGCCTCGATCACGATCCAAGTCGATCCGTTCAGGAGACCGTTCTCGTGGTTGTTGCGAAGACAGACGACTCGATCGCCCGGAACCGGACCGCCCGAATAGCCGAGTAGTTCTCGCATGCGGACGTTGTTCGCCCGCCGGGTCCGGTTCCGACCGACCAAGATTTGATCCGCGTCCATCGCCATCGTCGCGTTGAGGTCCTCCCGCCGGATCACCCGAGCGCTTCCGTCGCCGTAGGACCCGACCGTCGGAGCGAGGCCCTCTCGGGCGATTCGCGCCAACTCCAAGATCGGGGAGCCTTCCGCCTGTCGGACGATCTCGGTGAGGAGGTAATCCGGGCGGGCGGAAGTGTACGCCGCCTTCGCCTTGACCGGCTGAAGCTGGGCCGGGTCTCCCAGAGCGAGGATCGGCGTCCCGAACGATTCGAGGTCCGCCGCGATCTCCTCAGACACCATCGAGGTCTCATCGAGGATGAGGAGGTCCGCGAGGTCGAGGCTCGACTCGCTTCGGAGGTCGAAGAGCGGGCTCTTGAGCCGCTTCGTCTCCTCGGCGATCTCTCGCGTCAGTCTCGTGAGTTCCGTCGTGAAGTCGGGGCTCGACTCGTCGAGAGCGATCTTCTCCGCCTCTAGCTCACGGAGCCGTTTCTTCGAGCGATCCTTCGGGGCGTAGATGAGCTTGTGGATCGTCGTCGCGCCGGGACATCCCTTCGAGGTCAGGACGCCCGCCGCCTTCCCGGTGTACGCCGCGAAGACCGGCGTCCGGGCGAGGTCTTCAGCGACGCGCTTCGCGAGGGTGGTCTTGCCCGTACCGGCGAAGCCGAAGAGCCGGAAGACGCCGTGCGGGTCCTCCATCCACTTCGAGACCGCCGCGAACGCACGCTCTTGGTCGTTGGTCCACTCCATCAGACAGCGACCGCTTCGAGACCGAGCTTCGAGTTGAGGACGTCAACCCGGACCGCCGGGAGGTTCGTCGGAGTATGAGAAGACCCGAGAAGCTCGCTGACGATCGACTCGATCTCGGGCCACTCTTCGATCAGCTTCTTGGTCGTGTTGAACGACCAGAGCGCGCCCCGGACCTCGGCTTCGAGTTGGTCTTTCTTCGAGACCAGCGTTGACTTCCGATCCGAGATCGACCGGAACCGCTTCGCGAGCGAGTCGCGAGCGCCGACCTTGAGGGTGATCGTTACGCCGTCCCAATACGAGCATTTCTCCGCCGGGAACCGCTTCGTGACGCCCTTCGGGAAAGAAAGCTCAGTGACTTCGCCTCCGAGTTCGGCTTTCACCTTGCCCTTTTCTTCGAGCCAACCCGAAGGAAGGTCCTCGAATCGACGTACGTCGTCGCCGAAACTTTTGGCGTAGACCTCAAGAGCGAGTTGAGCCTTCTCGTCTTCGAGCGCCTTGAACTCTTCGTCAAAGCGATCGGCGAGGAGCTTCTTCGCGATTCGGTTGCGGAGGTTATTCGTGAGTCGAGTCGATGCCATCTGAGTCTCCTTTCAAGAGAGTGGTCGGAAAACAACCCGCTCGACTTTCATCGAGCGGGATGCGGGCACGAGACGAGAGCCCTATGTGCCGTTAGTACCCGGCGTCCACTTCGTCCTCGTCGCCGCCTTCCGGCGTCAGAGTCTCGGTCGCAGCGCGACCGGCTCCCGACTTGACGAGGTCAACGAGGTCCCGAGCGACGGTGTACTCCGCCGACGCCGGATCCACGAGCGATTCGCGGACCGAACCCTCGGCGGGCTCGATCGTGAAGTTGGAGAAGTCGCCCTTGGGGTTGCTCTCGTCCTTCGAGCCCAGCTTCAGGCGGTGGGCGAACAGGGGCGGGTTGATCCGCCGATCGCCCTGAGGGATCTGGAACATGTTGAGCTGGGTGACGATATTCCTCCAAACCTTGAGCTTGGTCGAGGTGAAGGAGATCACGATCGGAACCGGACCGCCGTCGCTGAGGTGGATCCCGTAGAGGTAGACCGTCTCCACGAGATCGTTTCCGGCGTCGGTCTTGAGGTCTCGGCTCCCGCCCGCGTTCGCCTTCGCCTTCTCGACGACCGGATCGTCCATCGGGTAGGAGCCGACGTAGCCGCCGCCCTTATCGCGAGGGATCCACTCGACCATCTCCTTGGTCCGGTAGGCGGGAATGAACTCGATCGTGTCGAAGACCTCCCCGGTCACGGTGTTGAAGAGCATTCCCTCGGACGCGCCCTCGATCTTGTTGGCGCCCTTGACCTGCGGAGATCCGCTCTGGAGGAGCGAGATGAACGGGATCGAGAACTCGTCTTGACCGACGTTCTCGTAACCCGCTCCCGCGTCCGCGCCGTAGTCGAACCCCGCGAGTTCCCCAGCCGGTTCCTTCTTCTCGATTTCTTTCGTCGCTGATGCCTTAGCCATTCGAGGCTCCTTTGAAATCGCAGCGGACACTTTCTTCGCGCTCCGGTGCCGGCGCTAGACCCAACGTGGGTCGAAAGGACCCGACGGACCGAAGTCCGCCGAGCCCGAAAGGAGATTCCGTTACGCCTTCTTCAAGGCTTCAATGATCTCTTCCCGAGGAACTTCCTCTCCCGCTTCGAGTCTATCCGCGAGCGCGACCTCGGGCGCGGGGACGACCTTCGGAAGAGCGTCAAAGTCGATCGACGGATACTCGACTTTTCCAACGACCTTGATCGCCTCGCCGCCTCGATACGCGGTCCGCGAGAAGTCTTCGTCATCTTCGCCGTCGCGATCGACAACGATCGTGATCCAAGTGTAGTGCTTCGTGACCTGTTTGAGATTCTTCTCTTCGTCGTACCACTTCGCCCGACGGAGGGTGAACGTCGTCGCTCGGTCGGGGTCGCGGGGATCGCGGACCGAGGACCTATCGAAATGGTAGCCGATCGAACTCTCGATGACCCGGAGGAGCGCTTCGCCTTCCTTCTCCCGGAGCCCGAGGATACGTCCCTTGAAGTTCGATTCGTAGCCCATTACTTCGCCCCCTCGACCTTCACGACGTTCTGTCGGTAGACGCCGAACAACTCCAGCGGAATCGACTCGCCTTCCTCCAGTTGTTCGCGAACGAACTTCGCGAGCGATTGGGGGTGGACGGCCTTCTCCTGCTTCGCGTCGAGCGGGCGCTTCCGTCGCTTGAGGTCTCCGGCGAATCGGTTCGCCCAAGCCTCGTCATCCTTCCCGAACGCGATGACGAACTTCCGCTTGACGAGACCGCCGAAGCCGTTCTCTTCGAGCCACGAGAACGCCTGAGCGGAAAACTTTTTCGGGATCGAGGCGCGGATCTTTTCTTCGAGCTTGAAGAGGAATCCGGTCTTGGTCTTGAACTCGGAGAGCCCGAGCGCTTCCATCGCTTCGGGGATCTGATGCTCGGCGAGGTTCCTCTCCTGAGCTTGAGCCTCCTTCAGTTCCTCCTCTTTCTTCGCGACTAGAGCGCGGGCTTCGAGGAAGTTCTTGGCGAGACCCTGAAGGTCTTCGAGAGTGACGTCACTCGTCTGCTCCGCCGCGTCGGTTCCGTAGTCGTAGGTTTCGGACATATATCGAATCTCCTTTCAACCGAAGTATACGCCGAGCTTCAGAGGATTTCCGCGAGAAGCTCGACGTAACGGTCAAGTTGACCGGACCACTGAAGCAACTTCGGGTTCTTCGGCGAGATGTTTTCCGACGCGATTGCGTACGCCCACATGTTGATCGCGATCGAGCCCGAGGGGAGGAGATAGTCGTCTTCGGCGAAGCCCGCGAGCTTCTCGCGAAGTTCGGCGATGACCCGAGCGGGGACGTACGGCTTCGCTCGGTAGGAAAGCAAGTTCACGACTTCGCCGAACTCCTCGGCGGGGGTCGTGTCGAACCGCTTCCGCTCGACGCGCTCGCTCCGGTCGAAGTCAATCGGCTCCTGTACGATGTAGACTTTCGGCATCAGATCCACTCCTTGATCGAGTCTCCGGTGATCGTGGCCGCCACGTTCAACTTATCGCGTAACGCCGCTACAAGTTTAGCGTCGATAGTCCCAGGAGCGATCAAGTCGATGTAAGTGACCGAGGAGTCCTGTCCGATCCGGTGGGCGCGGTCCTCGCTTTGGAGTCGCTGCGAGAGGTTGAATGAGTTGGAATAGTAGATGACCGTTTTGGCCGCGTGAAGCGTCAGTCCTTCGCCCGCCGCCGCCGGATTCGCGACGAAGATCCGAGCGCCCTCGGGATTATTCTGGAAGGAGTCGATCGCTTCGGCGCGTTCTTCGTCCGACGATGACCCGTCGTATCGGACCGCGAGATCGCCGAAGCGTTCCATGATCTTGTCGATATCGCGAGAGAACCGACACCAAATAATGATCTTGCCGGGAGTATCGTCCACGATCTCGGAGAGGAGGTCCAATCGCGGGTTCGCGCCGGGAATGTCGATGAGGGGTCCGTCGTCGCCGTCCGGGAGGTAACCCGAGGTGATCTGCTGGAATCGGAGGAGGCGAACGATCGCGAGCGCCGCCGTAAGAACTTCACCCGATTCGAGATCGACCATCATCTCCTCTCGAAGAGATGTATACAACCTTCGCTGTTCGGGCGTGAGTTCAAAATATCTTTTCTGGTAGACCTTCGGCGGGAGATCGAGAACGTCTTCCTTCAAGACACGCGACGCGATCTTCTCCAACTGCTTGTTCAGGATTTCGAGATTCTGGAACGCGACGCACGACTCGAAGGATCGACCCTCGCTAAGCTCGATCCGCTGCCAGATTCCGAACATCGCCTTGAACGCCGCGAAGTTCCCGCACCCGATCTCCTTCCAGAAGTCGGTTTTGAGAAACTTGATCGGAGCGTAGATGTCGAACGGACCGTTGGGAACCGGAGTGCCCGAGAGTATCCTCTTGTGCTTGGCGTACGCGCCCGCCGCGAGTATGGTCTTCGTCCTCTTCGCCGCCGGGTTCTTGATCCTCTGGGCTTCGTCGAGAACGAAGAAGACCGACCGCTGAGTCAAGAACCGCTTCGTGTACAACTTGCCGAGCTTCGTGAGGAAAGCCTCGTAGGTGATCGCGAGAACCGCGAGACCGTCGTGCTTGATAAGCTCCTCGCGGTCGCGGGTTTGTCCCTTGTTCGCGGCCTTCCCCGCGAACCAAAGATGCGATCGCATCGTCTTGGCGATTTCGTCCGGGAGATGCTTCGGGAGTTCGTCGGTGATCCAGTTCCGGTGAACGCCGTTCGGCGCGACGATCAGCAGAGCATCGACCTCGCCTCGGGCGATCTTCTCGCCGAGGGTGTCGATCGTCAGCTTCGTCTTCCCGGTTCCCTGCTCCCAAAGAATCGCTCTGACGTCGAGATCGGCGGAGATATGAAGCTCCGCCGCTTGGTGCGACATCGGTTTCGTCTTCGGGGTGTAAGTCATATCTTCAAAGGTCCTACCCGTCGCGAAACGAGTAGGACCCTACGGGGTCGATCCAATGTCGTAAGCCCTCACGCCGGAGATCGAAGGCCAAAGGGCTCGTTCTCTTTCCGGCGCGTCCGTTGCCGAAGCAGCGGAGAGATAACTAGGTCATCCACTAGTAACCAACTTGAGCCCCGGAACCTCTCCGGGCGCTCATCCTGTATCCCGGCCCGCTACACCGTGTAGCGATCGCCGTAGCCGACTCTAGCCGCGAGGCTAGTAAACGTCTACATACTTCATCGTAGTGGCCAGCAAATGGTCGTAGTCGCCGTCAGTCGCGTCGGCTTTGTAGATGTCTCGCTCCTGCTGCGAGACTCCGGCGCTCTTGAGTCCGCGATCGACCGATCCGAGAATCGCGAAGGCGTTCCCGCTCTTCCCAACGATTCCGATTCGGACATCGGGGTATTTGAGATCAAGGTCGAGCGTTCGGGCCTCGCCCTCGACTTCGAGCTTCCAAGTTTCGCCTTCGAGGTAGATCGCTACCTCCTTCGTCTCGTGCTCCCAAAGATTTTCGCTGCGCTGTTCGAGATCGCGACGGCGCGCGATCGCTTCGATCTGTTCCATATCGAATCTCCTTTCAATCGGAGCGTCCCGGATTTCTCCGGGACCTCCGTCGGTCAACGCCGTTCGGTCAGCTCACGCTCTCGAAAGAGTGGGTTGAACTTATCTCTCATAACCCTCATCCGTCGAGCGATCTCGTCGCCGCTCTCGAAGGGCATGTGCTGAAATTCAAACTCCTTCTGATACTTTACGAGAGACGGAGGACCGGAAGTTCTCGCCCTCCCGACCTTCTTGGGACCGAAGTTCGGAAGCTCCTGACCCTCGGTCCACTCGACTGTGACGCCCGCTTCGGAGATCGGCGAGACCTCGAAGGAAATCTCCAGAGCGCGTCCTTCGCACATCTGGTGAGCGAGCACGACGCCCGCGCCAGCGAAGTCCTCGCACGATCCTTCCCAAAGCTGGAGCGGGTCGCCGAAGGATCGCTCCATCATCTTCGGAACCTCGAAGTTGTCGCACACGAAACCCGACTCATCGAGTCGCTGGACGACGATCTGAAGCTCGAAGCGGAAATCCTTCTGACCCTCGCGGCCGCACTGGCGAGCGAGCGTGAGTCCGGGAACTTGGAAGGTCCCCTCGCGACGAATGGTGATGGTGGGAAGGTTCGGGTTCATATCGTATCTCCTTTGTCTATCGGGCTCGGTCGGCCCAACGGTTGATCCAAGCGAAGGTCGCGGCCCAGCGGGTCCAGTCTTCGCGCTCCTCGGCCAAACTAAAGCCGCTCCATGTGTCGAAGGCGAGTTGCTCGGCTTCGATGACGTTATCGTTGCATTCCGAGACGATCCGGCGAGCGAGGGTGAGTGCGGTCATTTCGTATCTCCTTACCCGTAGTATCGTCTATCGGTCAATGAAAGTCTAGTCCTTCGAGTAACTTTCTTGGTAGAAAGTCGAAAAAGTTCTAGCGAGAGATCCGTCCGTCATTGTGGCGGGTGAAACGGAGATTGACCTTCGCCCAATACGCCTTCGTAGCTTCTTTCTCGTGTCCGGTCGGCCCGCCGTTCCACCGGCGTGCGATCCCCTCGGGCGAGTAGTCGTCGGTGTGGTCGGCGTAGTGCTCGGAGTAGATCACGAACATCTCGAAGGCGAGGAGCGGATTGAGAGCGTCGGAGTGCTTGAATCGCTCCTCGCCTTCGATCCGGTTGACGTCTTCGACCAGGATCGGGCGGATCTGGGCGATGCCGATCGCTTCGCCTCCGTCGCCGACCGCCGTCGGGTCTCCGCCCGACTCGACCAGAACGATTGCGATGAAGAGACGGACGGCTTCGAGAGCGGAAAAAGACATAATGATCTCCTTTCAAAAGATCGGGGTGAAAACCCGACGCCGCCCCTCCAGACGACGCCGAGGAGATACGCTCGGTCAAAGGACGCCCCGGAGTTTTCGCTCCAAGGGTCCGTTCCGGTCTTACCGAACCGACCAGTCAATCCGGTTGAGAACGTCGTTCACGAGATCCTTGGAAATCCCAAGTTCCTTCGCGATCTCTTCGATGGTCTGACCGGCGTCGTCGAGTTCGAGCGCCTTCTCCCGCATCGCGGTCGTAACGCGGGGAGCCTTGGTCGGATCAGTCGTCGGTCCGTTGATCTCGCGGTAGCGACGCCCGTAGGTGACGTCGTAGATGACGTAGATCGAGACGCCGAACTCTTCGGCGAGGTCCTTGACCTTCTCGCCGTCGGCGCGACGGACGCGGATCTCTTCAGCCTGAGCAACGGTCAGCTTCCGGCGTCCGCCGCCGGTGCCGGCCTTCTTGGTCTTCTTCACGGGAGCGGGCTTCTGCTGATCAAGAACCGAGAGAACTCGCTTGATCCCGGCGGGGCGAGACGAGAACCGCTTGACGTTCTCGCCGGTGATCTTGTTGAACGCCGCGACGAGTTCGGGGCCGGACATGTTCTGGACATCGTTCTTGGTGAAGGTCGTCATTTCGTATCTCCTTTCGATCTTTCGCTTCGCGGGACACGCCGTCCCACGACACTCGTAGTATCGGGTATCCGTCAAAGAAAGTCTACCACTTTACTCACGTTTTCGCAAAGATTTTTTCTGTGAGTAGCCCGAGACAGTCGTAAGTGCTTATCCGACAGGGGTTTCTCGTATACTTACTTCTTCTTCTATTTTTAGAAGAAGAAAGAGAAAACGGAAGGAAGCACCCCGACAGTTCGCCCCTCGTTCGGGTCTTTCGCCGAATGTGCAGCGACTCAAAGTGTGGGAGAAAACGTAAGAACGTAAGAAGACCTGGGCTAAACCGTTACGGGTCAACCAGTTACCGCTTCTCGCGTTTTACTTACATTTTCACCCGTCTCGTGATTTCCCGAGTTCGGTCTTCGCCGCCCACTCAAGAAAGCCGGGCGAGCCCGCGTAGACGCGATCAGCGAGACCGTCGCCGAAGATCACCCGGATCTCGCGCTCGCCCTCTCGCCACCGTACGTGAGTTCTCCCGCGTGACCAGATGTATGACGGCTTCCCGGTCGGATCGAGCCCCTCGCGGCTCGGAGGACCCATCGAGGTCAGGAGAGTCGGAGCTTCAGAATGCACATTGAGCACCTTTCGTCCGTCAGTGTGACTGTCGCGCTCCCGGACGCTCTTCGGATCGAGAAGTAGCAATTCGAGCCCGAGCCGATCGTCCCGAGGTACATCGTCGAGAAGTTGGCGAAGTCGATTCCGTTTCCGGCGTCGAGGAATACCGACCGGATCGACCCGTTCTCGGGCGTGTCGGTTCCGATCCCGAGCCCAACTTCAATGACCGTGTCCGTTCCGGCGGTGACCGCGACCTCACCCGAGAAGAGGAACAAGAAGATGCCCGCTTCATCGGTTTCGATGTCCACGTAGCCGGTGTTGCCCGAGAGGTTGGAGGTGTCGAAGACTTCGTCAACGTTCGCCGTGACCGAGACCGGGAAGACCGATCGCCAGTCCGAGAAGTTGATCGTCATCGCCGAGTTGTTCCGACCGTAGAAGCTCGGAATGCCGGCGGTGTGGCTCCAGTTCGTCTGACCGCGCTCGATCCAGCACTGGTTATCCTTATTGATCGTCGCGTAGCCGGGAGCGACATCGTTGAAGAGCCAGCTGCTGGAGAGTCGGACCGCGATCTTGTCGTCTTGGTCGGCGAACTCGTTGGCCGCGTTATCGCCGACCGCGAAGACCTCGCCCTCCGCCGGAGAGACCGGCTCATCATAGACGAGTTCCTCGACGCCCGAGAAGAGCGCATCGACGACGGTCATTGATGTGTTATAGACGACGCCGCCCGCCGCGCCGGGGGTAACGTCGCCGAACATGAAATTGGGGGTAGCCATTAGAACTCCTCAACGAGATAGGACGCCCGGAGCCCTTCAACCGGCAGCGTCGTCTGCTTCCGAATCGTAACCGCGTACTTGTCCGGGAAGAAGTCGGTGATCCCGCCGAGTTCGTCGCGCATCGTTTGGGTGAAGTAGAAATACGGCTCGTTGACGATGTACTGACCAAAGATCGCCGCCGTCACGAACGGATACCGCCGAACCTCGACCACCCACTGGTTCTCTTCGTCCGCCGTCGCGTTCGCCGAAATCGAGAGCGGATCGCCGCCCGCGATCTTCCCGACGTCATCCCAAGTAAACAGGTGATCTCGGTTCGCGCCCGACCCGGACGGATCGCGGAGAAGCTCGGAGAGCTTCTGGTAGCGGAGGTTGATCGGCGCTCGCGGGCGTCCTGAGTTCCCGAGGACGGGCGAGCCGACGAACGGGACGTCATCGAGGATCGCCCCGATCGGCGCAGCCTTCACGTACGTCGAGGCTCCGAGGTACTCCGCCGCGTTGAAGAAGCCGATCTTGTTCGCTTCGAGGAACACGATCGGGGCTTCGCCAACATGAAGCCCCTGACTCGCTTGAGATCCGAAGAGCCCGCGAAGGAGACGGCTCAAGCGGTACTGCTGGTTGCCGTCTTCGTCGGTCCCGAGCGGGGTCGCCGTCGCGAACGCAAAGACCTCCCAGTTGAAGCCGACGATCGAACGCTCTTGGTGACGGATCGCCGCGACGTTCGGACCGCCTGCGATCAACTCCGCGTCGGTGACCGAGGAAAGCGTCTCGCCGTTGTAGACCGTCACATCGACCGTCGAGGCGTCGTCCCAGACGAACCGCTCCGGGCCTCGCTCCAGCGGGTCGGTGACCACGCCCATCTTCGTGAGGTTCGGCATCGCGGTCCGCAGCGAAGGTTCCGCGACTCGATCCGCGCCCGCGTATACGAGAGCGCCCCGGAAGCCCGTCGCCGCCGCGTCTCGCTGCCGGATAGCCACGTGGAGATTCGTCCCGTCCGCCGTCCGCTCGGAGAGCCCCGGAATGTCGAGGACCTCGACATCGAGATCGGGAACCGATCCGCCGGAGTTGGGATTGTAGACATCGGCGCTCGATCCGACCTGGTCGTAGGTTTCGGCGTAGGAGCGGTGACCGCTGACTTGGATCTCGTAGTTCGCGCCGTAGGTCAACTCGGTGACCAGCATACGGAAGATCGTCCCGTCGGGCTGGTAGAGGTTCAAGACATCGCCCGCCGCCACGAAGAAGTAACTCGGCGGGAGCGTGAAGGTCGAGACCTTCTCTCGCTCGATCAACGCCTCGAAGACAACCCGCTTCGCGATCAAGTCCGCTTCGCGAGCGGTCAGGGTGATCGGAACGTCCATGACGATCTTCCCGAGATCGTCGGCGATGCCGCGTTGGTACTCGAAGTAGCTCTCCAGACCCGGCTGGGCGTCTTGGTCAAAGGAAACGAAGCGGACCTCGCTCGCCGCCGGAACGTCCCACTCAGGGATAGACTCGATCGTGAAGCCCGGCTCTTCGAGCGTTCCCGCGTCGCCGTCGAGAACATCGAACTCGTCTTCGGTTCCTCTCTGGAAGAACGTCAACACGCCGCCTACGTCTTGAGCGGTCATTCCGTACGTCGCGGTGAGGAGGTCGTAGACCGCCTTGGTCGGCTTCGGACCCGACCAGTTGAGCCCGCGAAGGCAGAACGGAACCCGCGAGACGGAGATGTCGGTGTTCGGATCGAGCCCGGCGCGCTCGGCGATCATTCGGAGCGCTTCGCCCATCGAGATGTTCGAGCCTTGACGCGTGATGATCTGAAGGTTGGGAACGCGGTTTCCGAAGTCCGCGATCGCGAGCCTCTGGATCACGCAATAGACCATCCGCTTGAAGTTCGGGACGTTGCCCGCGCCGAGTTTGCCTTCAAGGAAAGGATCGGGGGCGCTCTGGTCGCCGTAGTACCAAGTGATGTCGTCGTATCGAGCGGTCTCGCCGTTGTCCCAAAGGAGCTTCGCGTCACCGAAGACCTTCTCGATCGCCTTGATCTTCGTGTAGAGGTCGTCGTCGGTATCGCCGGTGACCTCGCCGATCGCCATCGCGAAGTTGACGAAGTAGGTGTAGGTGGTCGCGGTCGCGCCCGGCGGACCCGACGGACCCGTATCGACATCGTCTTCGTTCACGACCTCTTCGAGTTCGTCGAGCCAGATCACCTGACCCGGAGTTCGGGTTTTCGCCCCAATGAGCCACTCGATCGGCTTGCCTTCGTTCGCTGATGAGAAGGAGAGCCCGTCGAGGCGAGGTCCAGTGAAGTTGTTGTCCTGAGGAAAGAGCGCCGGGAAGATCAAGAAGTTGTCGATCGCCGAACCGACCAGAGCGCCGACGAAACCGCCGACGCCGGGGGCGATCGCGTTACCAACGATACCAAGAACCAGACTCGCCATCAGGTGTACTCAACTCCTCGAAGCCGGAAGACGTTGGTGATTCTACGCTCCCACTTCTTCGCGAGCGGGGATTCGGTCACGTGATGCACGTTCTGGTAGGCGTGGATGATCCCCGGTCCGTCCGGGCGCTCGACGAGAAGCGCGCAATGTTGGGGTTCCTTCGAGCGCCGGTTGAACCACATCGTGACCCAGTCGCCGATCTTCCGATCTTCCCACGCGATCTCGTCCATCTGACACCGCATACCGCGCATGAGCTTCCACCCGTAGGCGACACGATCATACTTCTCGGGCCAGTCGTCCAACTCGACGCCGTTCTCCCAAGCGCACATCAGCATAAGGCCCGAGCAATCGACTCCGGCGCGGCTGCGTCCGTTGTGGACATAGGGAACCTTGAGGCGAGCGTACTCGCGGGCGGTCGCGATGAGGTCGTGGTTCGTCGTCATGATTTCGAGTCCGGGGTCGAGAAGAGCTTGTCGTCGGTCGGGAGGAACGGGAAGCCGCCGAAGTTCGCGAGGTTGGAGAACTTGTTCTTACAGTGTCCCTCGGTGTCCGCCGTTCCGTCGATCGCGACGCCGCTCCGGTGATTGCACCCGGCTTGGGCTACGAGAACGTCCGAGACCGCCCAGCCGACAACCGGAATCTGAAACTTGAAGGTGTTCGTGTCCGAGTCGTAGCTCTTGATGGGGAACGATTTCCCCGCGAGGTCCCCGGTTCCAACGACCATAGAGCCGTCGTCGTAGTAGCCGGTGACGTCGTTGCTCGGAGGAGCGGTCGTTGTGATCGTGAAGTCGTCAACGATCGTAAGAATCCCCATGAGTCCGCTCTGGAACGAAACGAGGTTGACCCCGCAATCGTTATCGCCGAGCGTCCAACGGCACCTACGCGAGTAGCGGCCCCCAACATTCTTCCGAAGCTGATCGACGACCGATTGCGAGTCGGCCTCGAAGGTTTTCTTCTTTTCGTTCCAACTGATCTGCCCCATTCTGTATCGGTTGGTCCGATACTTACCCGCCCAGGGGAAGCGAGCGTCAACGAGAAACTCCTCCACGAGAGCGTTGTTGTAGACTCCGGCGCGGAGATCGGCCTCGGTGATCTCTGACGAAGAGATGACGCCCCGAAGCTCGACCGAGCCCGCGTCTTGATTCAGCCCCGTCGCGATCGCGGAGGCTCCGAGACCGTCGTTGGGGATCCAGGTCGCGTTGTCGAAGACTAACGGCACGTCGTGGTCGGTGAAATACTTCGGGGACGAAAGCTCGCCCTCAGAAATCTTCCAGCACCTCGCGAAGTGGAACGTCCCCCGTACCGAGAGCGGTCGCATTGAGTTGGGGACATTATCCGGCACGCCGGTTGCTCCAAGTCGGCGGATCTTCGCGGAGTTCCTCCACGGTGAGATCCTTCACTTCCTTCCCGCCGACCGTCAGCGGGCACTCGCCCTTCGACGAAGACCATTTCGCTTCGAGGAACTTCCCGTGGCACCCGCACGCCTGACACACCGGGGTCTGATCCTTGAGTCTCGCGAACTGACCGTGAGGACATCCTTCGCAGGTCGCCTTGTTCTTCCGAATCGTATCCGGGTCCGCCTGACGGACGCCCATCTTCTTCTCGATATGGGCCGCCGTCGCCGCGACCGCGCCGCCCGCGAGATAGCTCTTCGGAAAGACCTTCACCAAAAGCGATCGGAGTTCCTTCTGCGAAAGTTTCGCGACGGAGATTCCGTTGGCCTTCGCGTAGTTCAAAACGAGTCGGGTTTCTCTGGAGTTCATATTGAGTCCTTAGATACAGAACAGCGGATTCGCGGCCCACCCCACGAGCGTATTACACATATTCGGCATGTGGTGAGGACACGCGGGGCTGATCCCCGAAACCCGGTCCGGGTCGAGAAGATCGAAATCGAATCCCCAACTCACCGTACAGCCCGGACGAACGCCGAGGCAAACGTCGCACGGATCGCCCGCGAATCCGCAAAGTTCTCCTTCGCACCGGCAACGGAACGGATTCGGCGAGAGCCGCCCAGTTGGGTTATCGTAAACATCACCTGCGATCTCGCCGCAAATTGCCGTGTCGGTCCGCGTGCATCCGTCGCCGACGGTCGTCCCGTCTCGGATCGGCTGCCAACCGAGAGACGGGTGCTCGGCCTTACTCGCGGAGAACCAAGTCGATTGATACTGGAACCACGACTCGCAGTTACAGCAGACGGGTTCGTCGTCGTCACAACATTGGGCGCAGCAATCGGGATTATTCTGGACGGGACAAAATTCATCGACCCGGCTCGTGACGATGTAGTTGGAAAGCGAGCCCTCCATCTGAGATCCGCTTACGCTCGCGCTCGCCCAGATCAGATACTCCGGGTGAATGTCGGTCACGACGACATCGTTGGCGACGCCTCCGGTCCCGGATTCCGCTGCGACGACCGGATGGTTGACCGTCTCCATTCCCTCATAGTAAGTATCACCTGAGAAGGAAAGTGTCCCGACGGTCGCGGTGAAATAGGTCCCGTCCATCTCGATCGAAGCCGCCATCGAACTCGACGCGGTCAAGACTTCGCTGGCGAGTGTCTCGGCGACCACGCCGTCATCGTAGCGCTTGACGGTCGCGGTCGTGTTCCCGCCGCTCTCGGCGGTGAGGTGGAGAAGGACGCCGGTGAAATCGTTGGTCGTCTCTTCGTAGCCCATCCCGATCCCGATGTCACCCGAGGTCGGGTCGAGGTTCGCCGTCACGCGGAAGCCCGTCCAATCGCGAGAGCCGCCGGTCGTGAAGTCGTATTCCTCCATGGCCCGAACCGCGCTCGACCCGCCGGTACCGGTGACCGTGAAGGTCTGGCTCGACTGACCGATTGTTCCGATTCTCCCGCTCCACGTTCCTTCCGAGCCGGAGAAGTCGCGGACGCCGACCGATTCTTCGTCGGGTCCCCAGAACTCCCAATCCGCCGAGAAGGGCAGCGAGTAGCTCTCCAGACCGAACCGAGCGCGGGCCCAGTACGTCCCGATCACGTTACAGTCACCATCGACGATCTCGCAACGATTCGACGCCGGTTGAGGTTCGCCGTGGACGGTCGTCTCAAGGATGCAGTACGAATGCCCGACCACCTGAGTCCGCGATGAGTTGGGATTCTGGCCGCGCCCGAGTCGGAAGCAGCATCCATAGGAGGAGTCGGCGTTGTAGACATCGGGACCGTTCGTCAAGAAGTCCGCGAACGGGGGTAGGTGCGCGCCCGAGTTACCCGGCCCGAGGACGGCTTGGTGAGAGCCGCCTTCGCCGTCGAAGGGTTCGGCCTGATTTCCGAAGCACGCGGGTGTCGCGGGGCTCGTCCACGCGAACCCGTCATCGGAGTCCGAGTTGTCCCCGTCGTTGACGCAGATCGCGACCTCACCGGAGTTGGTCAGAGTGAGCCGAGAGCACTCCTCTTCCCATCCGGGGTTCGCGGGCTGAAGGAAAAACGTCCCCTGACCTCGCCCATTCTCCCAGCACAGCCACTCAACCGGAGACGACGCGGGGAAGTCTCCGCCGAGCGTCATCGGTCGGAAGCGGTTGAAGCCCACCGTCGAGCCGAAGACGGTGTTGTACGCGATGCCGTTGAAGTCCTCCGCGTCGGTGTAGCGGATCGTCGTCTGGGTACACGCCCCGCCGTGATCGATCCAAGGCGACCCGCCGAGGAGCTTTCGGGCCTCCTCCCAGTTGTAGAGCGTCGCGTAGTCCACGGTGGCTCGGTGAGCGAGATTCTCTGGCGCGTGAAGCGAGGTCGGGAGGAGCGCCGCCGCGACCAGCTGCGGGTGGGCGCCTTTGTCGTCTCCGCCGCCGAGCCCGACGCCCGCCGCGTTCGCCGCCACGAAGGGGTCGTCGCGAGTGAAAGCGTGAGCGCCCGAGAAGCCGTTGGGCTGGAAGGTCGAGACGCCGTCAACCCAAGTCGGTTCGATCTCATCGGTGAAGACGTAGAAGCTGAAGAGCGTTCCGAGGACGCCGTAGTCCAGCGACGGGATTCCGCCTTGAGGCTGACCCGCCGTGTTCGCGGAGGTGATCTCCGAGCCGCCGAGCGAGACCTCAGCAACGAGACGGACCTCTAGCGTGTACTTGTCCGGTTCCTCCGGCGGTCCGTACGTCTTCGTTGCCTTCCAGACGTACTTGTAGACCGGGACGCCTGAGCCGGTGGAGTGGGTCCAAGAGAGCGTCGGAGAGCCGCTTGCTCTCATATGGTACGGATTCGAGGAGTCGAGCGTCCCGTCCTCGCTGCTATCATATTCGAGCACCCAAGGATTCTTCGCGTCCGGGTTGTCGGCGGTCGCTCCCTCGCGTCCGTAGAGCGCGTCGTAGAACTCCGAGCCGAGAGACTCGACGCCGTTCAGGGGGTGGTTCGTATCCTCGGTGAACTCGCCATCGGTGATCGAGAGGTATACGAGCTTCGGCATGTAAAGATCCGCCGCCCGAACCGGGTCGCGATTTTGGTAAGTCGTCTTGACCATGAACTGCGGGTCCTCGAAGAACGGGACGCACACGTGGTCTCGACCGCCCGCGCCGTCGAGCGGGACGTTGTCTTGATCGCGAAGAAACTCGCACGGAGTCCCCTCGAAGCAGAACGGAGAGAACGCTTCTTTGACCACCGGCGCGTCGATCGTCAGCGACCCGACCGTTGTGGGCGAAAGGATCGAGTTGATCGAAGAGGTTTCGACGGTCCAAGTGTCGGTCGCCGCGTCAACGAGCGAGACGATATAGACCGTGTTGTTGGTACTCATCACCTGAACGGCTGACCCCGGAGAGCCCGTCCCGTAGGAGTTCGTACGAATCGTTGGGTTGTGGCCAGCACCGTCTCGCCAGATAGCGAACATCGGTCGGCCTTCGTACTGCTTCCAGTGATGGGGATTCGTAAGAACCGGAGGAAGCTGGAAGGAGAAGTCGGGCGAGCCGGTGAAGATCGCCGGATCGAATCGGTAGAAGAACGCCCGCTCGGGGTGAAGTGAAGCGAAGACCACGTTGTTCCCGAGGTCAATCGCGCCGCCGTAGTAGTCCGCTTCAGAAATCAATACGTCACCAACACTTTCGTTCCGCCGTTGTTTCGTACCGCCGAAACCCGAGCCGACTGACCAGAAGCCAACGCGGAGATCGTCGCACCCGCCGAGTCGCGAAGCGTGAAAGTATTCGAGCCCGCGTTGACGACCATGATGAACGGACGCCCTTCGGGGAGGTCCAAAGTTGTTTCCGCGAGATCGACGTTGTAGCCGGTATTGGTCGCGGTCAGGTAGTGGAGGTAGGTCGCCGAAGACACCGTGATGTCTCCGGTGAACTCCCGGACGGTCGAGCCGCCGTGGGGGTGGGTCGATTGAACGCCGCCGGTCGGATCGAGAATCTCGACCAGACCGATGTCTCGAATCGAGCCTTCGTCGAAGGCGTCAGCGGAGACCGAGAGTACCGAGTCGGCGCTCGCGTCGAATCGGACCGGGACATCGAACTCGAAGGACGCGGTGATGTTCGCACCGCCGCTCGGAGCCGATGAGAAGGTCACGATCCCGGTCTCGGTGTTGACGGTAAAGTCCACGCCTTCGGTCTGAGCCGCTCCGTTGACCCAAACCTCGACGGTCCCGGTGACCGGCTTGAAGATGTTTCGGATCTGACTCTCGCCGCCCGAGGTGTAGGTCTTCCTGAGCTGGAAGGTCGTCGTCGATCCGTCTCCGGCTCCGATGACCTGATCCTCGGTCCCCTTCGCCGAGCCGTAGCTCGGGTCGGTTGAGTTGGAGGTGAAGTCGGACCAGTCCTTGTAGCGGAAGCCGTACGCCGCGCCCTGCCTCGCTCGGTAGAACGTCTGGAGCGTCGCGAGTTGGGAAGTCCTTCGGACGCCGTAGGCGACGTTGAACTGCATCCGACCGCCGGACCACAACGCGACTCGCTCTTCTTGACCCGAAGGGAGTTCGTTGATGATCGTCTTGAATCCCGGACCGCCTTCGGAGCCCCAAGAAATATCGGTCGGGAACTGGACCTCGTGGAATCCCGCCATCAAACACTCCTCTGAAGCTGTCGGCGGAGGTTCCGTCCGATCTGGTTCTTGGATCTATCGAAGCTCCCCGCGTCCGGGGTCTCCACGTTCACCGTCTGGTTGATAACGGTAGTCCCACCTCCGCCCTTCATCTCGACCGGAATGGCCCGAGAGTTCGGGAGGGGTACAATTGCCTCCGGCCCGGCCTCGCCCATCAGCCCGGTCCGCCCGCCGCTCATCGGGAACTTCGTCGGGCGATCGACGATGCCGCCCGAAGCGAACGGGATCACCGAGCCCCGGTCGATCACGCCGCCGTGCTTGAACCCGCCGCCGAACCCGCCGCCCGCTCCGAAGCCCGCGCCCGCGATCCGGGCAACGAAGCTCGCG
This sequence comes from Planctomycetaceae bacterium, assembly GCA_002709225.1. Classification (GTDB taxonomy): domain Bacteria; phylum Planctomycetota; class Planctomycetia; order Pirellulales; family Pirellulaceae; genus UBA9264. Next base: position 20,102 of record PAQH01000134.1, on the reverse strand, counting down.
ATCTGCTGAGCGACCAACTGATCGAAGATCAGCTTCGCGGTGTTCCTGACGAGACCCTCAATCGCGTCCTCGACCGACTCGGCCTCGAAGATGACGTCGGAGAAGGCATCGGAGAACGCCTGTCCGATACCCTCGGCGATCGCCCGAAGCCGTCGGGCGTTCTCCAGCCCATCGACCGCCGCTTCGAGTTCCTTGATCTTTCCGGCTGCTTCTTCGGAGTCCGCGCCGAACTCTTCGATGATCGCCGAAGAGCCGCTGATGATGATTTGGTTATCGCTCGCCGAACGTGAGAAGTCTCGGAGCGCCTGTTCTTGGAACTGGAGTCGAGTGATAACGTCGTCGGCACCTTGAATAGCGGCCTCGCCTCGGGCGCGCTTTTCGGCTTCTTCCCGTTCGCGAAGCAGATCGGTGACTTGCTGAACAGCGACGCCGTACGCCAACTCAGCCCGGACGGAGTTCTCTCCGAAGGCTTCGTTGGCGAGCGTTCTCGCTTCGATCAGCATACGCTGACGTTCGATCTCCTCGTTGGTGAGACCAACCTCGGAGCGAGCGACTTGAATATCAGCGAGGAACTCGGCGAACCCGTCGCGAGCCTTGATAGTTGCTTCGCTCGTCTCTTCGAGCGCCAGCGTCAGATCTCGCTGCGTGTTTGCGTTCTCAAGGAACTCTTCGCGAGTTCCTCGACTGGTATCCGCGAGGGTCTCGAAAAACGCCGCCGCGTCTCTCGCCGAAACCTGAAGCTCATCGAGAGGCGTGTTATTGAGTTCCCGGATATCCCTACGAGCCGCGCTTGCCTCTCGACGGATACTCATGATATCGGGGTCTACGTTCCGACCTCGCACGCCGCCCGTACCGCCACTCAGAATATTGTCAACCCGCGTCTCGGAAGACGCGATTCGACCTTCCAATCGACTGATTGTAGCATCGCGCTCGGCGAGCGCGGCTTCCTCAAGCTCTCGGAAGGTATCTTGAAGATCATCGCGGAAGGCGTCGGGTACAAGACCGATCAACTCAGAGACCGTCACGCGACCGTCGATCGCGTTGTCCTGAGCGAGAGTTTCGCGACCTCGCTGGATCAGAGCGTCAACCTGATCGAAGGCTCGATTGATGACCTCTTCGCTATCGGATCGAGCCGCGAGGTTCAGAGGACCCGAAGCGCCCTCGAAGGAAGAACGCAGAACCGCGAGGTCAACTTCTTTCTTACGGAGGTCGTCAAGAAGAGAACGCTGACGCACGAGCCTTTCGTTGATAGCGATCAACTGGCTGATCGCGAACACGCCGAAAGAAACCCCGAAGAAGATCGGGTTGGCTTTGACCGCGACCGAAAGCGCCGTAAACGCTTTGGTGAGTCCGCCGATCGCGGCTGTGTAAGTCGTAACAGAAAGGAGCGCCTGAGCTCCCACGCCAGCGACCAGCGCGATAGCTAGACCCTGAACCGCGTCGCGGGCGATATCAACTTCGGTCGAGAACTCGCCCGTGGAGTCGGTCATCCGGGAGATGAAGCGAACCGATTCGGTAAGACCATCCACGAGGCTCTTGAGAGCGCCGTCCTCGAAATCTCCGACATTGAGGATCACCGACTCGATCGCGGAAGCGAGCGATCGGAACGAACCACCGAGCGTATCGTTGAGTGCTTCGGAGAAGTCCTCGGCCGCACCGCGACCGTCTTCCTGAGCTTCGATGAGTTTCTCGATCTCATCGACGTTGTCTCGAAGGATGAGCGCCGCCGCCGCGTTTCGGCGACCGAAGAGCGCGACCGCCTGAGCCGCCGAGAGGTTCCGCTCTTCGAGCTTCTGGAAGATTTCGACGATCGACCTCGTGTTGGGGTCGAGATCAGAAATCGCAATCCCGAGTTCTTCGAGCGCCTTCTTGCCCTTCCCGGTCGGCTCCAAGAGCGTCGAGAGGATGCCTCGGAGGTTCGTGCCCGCGAGGCTCGCTTGGATACCCGAGTTGCCGAGGACGCCGAGCGCCGCCGCTGTCTCTTCGACATCGCGCCCGAGCGCGCCCGCGACGGGGCCAGCGAACTTGAGGGCCTCGGCCAGCTGACCGACCGAGGTGTTGGCGTTGTTTGAGACGTTCACGAGATCGTCAACGACTCGGGTAGTCTCGCCCGCCGCGAGACCGAACTGACTCAAGACGTTCGATGCGATGTCCGCTGCGTCGCCGAGCGCGAGATTGCCCGCTGTCGCGAGGTCGAGGGTCGAGCCGATCGCCGAGAGCGACTCGTTGACCGAGAAGCCCGCCCGCGAGAGGAAGAGGAGACCCTCGCCCGCTTGAGTCGCCGTGAAGCGGGTCGTGCCGCCTAGCTCACGAGCTTCCGCTCGTAGAGCCGCGAGCTCATCGCCCGAGGCTCGGGCCACCTGACCCACGGAGACGATCGTCTCCTCAAAGGAGGCCACGATCCCGACGGATCGCCGGAGAGCCGTGAACGCGACGAAGCTCCCGCCCAGAGCGCCGAGACCGAGAGCCAGCGACTTGGTCGCCGCCGAGGTCTTCTTCGTCTGGGCAACGAACCGACCCTGCTCATCGCGGGCTTGTTTTGTCGCCTTGGAGGTGCGATTGAAGGCGGTTTCCGCCTGCTTCGCTCCCGCCTCGGCTTTCCGGGCGTCAATCCCGATTTCGACGATGCGCTGGGTCGTGGTCATTGCGAGACTTCGCCTTCAAGAAGACCGGATCGAGCGCTCTGACCACACGCCAAAGCTCCCGTCTCGATTCCGGGTCATCTAGTCCGAGTATCTCACAATATGCGAGGACATCACGAGGTCCGATCGGCGACAAGCCAAAGCCCGACGCGCCGCGAGTCGCGGAGAGGTCCGAGTATGCGTTCCAAAGCCATAGGGCTTCTTCTGGGATCGTAGGAACGTCGTCCAAGGGAGTTCGATCGCCTCTCGCCGCCATCTTCTCCCACAGCCGCCGGATTTCATCGGTCGGCGTGAAGTTGAGATGGAAGTCGAGAAGCTCTACGAGTTTCCCACGGTCTCCGCATCCTCGGCTTCGGTCGCGAGGAAGAAGTCACCGTTGTTGGCTTGGTTCAGAACCCAGTCGTAGACATCGCGATAGCGATCGTCTCGGAGCATCTCCGTCGCCTTCTCGATCGAGTAGGGCAGCGGGTTCCCGTCGTCGTCTTCGAGACCGCGCCAGTCCACGAGGATGTACTCAGCCACGAGCGGAGCGAGCGCGTGCTTGCTCTCCTTCACGGTGAGTCCGCCTTCGACGGCTCGGCGCACCTTCTCGTCTCGGAGCGCGCGTCGCTTCGCGCCCTCGAAGTTCGGGTTACCAATACGAGCGATCCGACACTCAAAGTCGGACCCGTGATAGCGGAACCAAATACCGTCCCGCTCCTTGTTCAGATCGGTTGCAAAATCACCGAGCTTCGCCATGGTTCAACCTCCGTTAGACAGGCCCAAGTTGCGAAATACGGAGAGCGCCCTTTCGAGCGCTCGCCGTTGGAGTTTAGTCTTCGTCGTACAGTTCGTACTCGTCGCCGTCCTCATCCTCGAAGGCGAGGGGCCAACCATCTTCGTCCCACTCGGTGACGTCGTCGGCATTGTAGACCGTCTCTTCGCCACAGACGACGAAACAGTCCAGCTCATCGCCGTCCCAGATCACGCAAACATCGTACTCCATCGGAACCTCCTCGGGAAAGGATTAGGTCACGTCAGCCGTGAACCTCTGGATGCGGACGGTGATCCCCTCCGTCGGGTCTCGGTACGCCGTCCACTGCATATCCGCGATGATATCCTGATTGATCCCGCCCGCGACTCGCTGGCCGGAGGAGTATTTGATTTGCGGGAACTCGATGACGTAAGCGTCGGTGTCCTTCACGAAAATGAAGGCGAGCGACGAAACCGTATCGTTGAGGTACTTGTCCATGACGGTCTTCGAGGCGTAGTAGCCCTGATGAGCGCCGGTGACCGAGACCGTACCCGTACCAAGAGAGATCGCGCCGAGCGTACCGACCTGGAGACGGGCTCGGAGGTTGTTGTTCAGATCGAAGCTGAGCTGAGTGACGTCGTAAGTCGAGCCATTCTCATAGACCGCCACGACGTTGTCGATCGCGTTCATCACGCCATCGGTCGGAGCCGCCGTAGGCGAACCGTCGCCGACGGTCGCGGTGTTCGAGGTCTGGCTCTTCCCGAGGAAGTTGAACGCGCAGGTGAGGATCGCATCGGACGTCACCGAAACGTTGAAGCTCTCGATCGACATGCCCGTGGAAAGCTCAAACTCGTTGGAGAGGTCCTCGAACTCCTTCTCGATGTTGAGGGTCGTCAGCGTCGTGCCGTTGACGATCTGAGCGCCCATCGTGATCGTGACGGTCGGTCCGGCAATAACCGTCGAGCCGTCACCGTTATTCGTCACGGTGATCGAACCGGCGCTTGCCGCCGAAATCTTTGCCCAGCCGTTATTGTCGTTGGAAGCAAATCCCTTGATGTAGACCCACTGGCCGACCGCGAACGAACCGAAGCCCGAGCCGGAGTCCGCGATGACGTACGAACCGGAGCCCGCCGTGACCGAGAAGGTCGTGCCCGAAACTTCCTGCTCGGTAGACCAACCCGAGGACAGGAGCGCGTACTGAAAGAAGTCATCGTACGCGCCGTACGAAATCTCACCATTGATCGCGCCCGCTGCGTTCACGCCGGTTCGGATAAGGTCCGAGACCTGACGGTCGGAGCGAAGCTCGTTTGACGTCGAAGAAGACGTTGCTTGGTTCAAGCTCTCGCCGGTGAGACGAAGAGATTTGAACGTCGGGGTCCCAGTCGCTGCGGCACCGAAGGTCACTTCCTCCCAGTACCGGAGCGCTACGCGATTGCTATCAGCAGACATAGCGGAGTCCTCCTAGCCGAGTCGATCGGCGAACCAAGGCACGGTCACGTTGACCTGCCAGAACTTACCAGAGCGACCCACTCGGAGGACGCCGGGGGTACGAAACGTCACGGTGGCGTCGTTGGCCTCCGTGAACTCGTCTACCACGGTATCAATCAACGCCTCAAGATCAGCGGTCCCCTTCTCGAAGACCTCGAACAGCTGAATCACGAGCGTCCCCGGCAGTCGATGCCGGTTCGTCTCGGGCGTACCGATACTAGCTTGGGTGCCCGCTCCGGGGAGAATCGTCACCCGAGCCCATCGAGAGTCCTTGTTGATCTTGTCGGCTCGATTGTCGTAGATGGTCGGGACGCCCGCGCCGTCGAGGACCGACTTGGCTTTCGTACGAATTGCCTGCGAGATGTCCGCGAAATTAGACGCCAAAGAATTGAGCCCTCACCTCTTCGAGCGTTACGTCCACCATACCCGCCGGAGCCTGCTGGGAGGTCCCGGTCTCCAGAATCGCGACGTACTCGACGTTGTTGTTGATCCACACGACCGAGAACGGGAGCGCGTTGCCGACAATCGTCGGCGTCCCCTTCGAGATCGGGTCGGTGTCCTCCGAGACGATCCCCTTCGGGGGCGTAGAGATGCCTACCTGCCAGTTCGCTCGGGCTCGACCAGTATCGACCGGGGTCTTCAGCACGACGCCCGAGAGGACCTGAAGAGCGATGCTCTGCTGGAGGACCCGAACAGCGTCGGGCGCGAGCGTCTTCGCGAAGACGCGAAGCTCCTCGTTCAGCTTGTCGAGCGTCGTCTTCACCTACGCCTCCTTGACGTAACACTGCCACGCCGCCGGAAGCTCGCCCGCCGAGAATGGGTCGGACCTCAAGACGACGTACGCGGTGCCTCCGAAGACGATATGAGTACCAACTTCGGGGTACTTCGTCGAGTCCAACGTCGTGCCGTCGGCCTTCTCCGCCGGGAGCCAGACGATGAAGCTCGACTCACGGACCGTGTCGTCGTCGGTCGCCTTCCGCTCAATCGGGAGCAGCGGGCTCATCGGCCATACCAAGTCATCGGGCGTCCCGTCAGTCACCTCGCCGGTCACATCGTTCTCGGTCCGGTTCGGGAAGGTCCGAATGGTCTGCTCAACCAAGAGCTTCGCGAACGCCGCACCGACCTTCGCTCGCACGGTTGTATCGAGAGCGGTCATCCTCGCTCGACCTCCCCTCCGCCGATCGTCAGCGGATCAAGAATCGCTTCCACGACCGGGAAGTCCGTGTCGGTGCTCGATTCGTTCCCACCCGCGTAGGTCGTGTCGAGAACGATCTGGCCGACTTGGATCTTGTCCCGCTTGATCGCCGCGTCATCGGTCTTCGTGTTGATCAACGGAGTCGTCGGGTTCTCGCCCGACCACCGAGCAATCTCCGCCGTCGCGTCTTTGACCGCTTGGGGGACCTCCGTCGAGGGGACGGGGTGATCCTTGTAGTCGGCGTCGTAGCGAGGCCAATCGAGCGCCTGCGCTTCGGTCTTCTTGACCCCATCCCAACGCTCGGCGTAGACCAGATCAAGGTAGCGGGTCGCCTTCACGATCGCCGCTTCCTTCTCCGGGTCGCCGAGCGCGTCCCAAGTCGTCGATGGGTTGTACTTCGTGAGGTACGCGTCAACGTCCGCGACCGAGACATAGGCGTCCGCGCCCGCGAGACCGGAGCCGTCCTCGACCGTGATCGCCATACGCTAGTCCTCCGCGTTACTGTCGTCCAACTCTCCGAAGACCTCGGGCGCGTCCACCTCGTTGCGGTCCTCCAGCATCTGCGCCCGGACGTAGCCCTCGGCGCGGTACTGAGGGAACTGGTCCTCGTTGATCACGATTCGACCCGCCGGGCCGACCACCTCGATCTTCACGGGGCGTTCATCAGCCATCGGTTTCGTCCTCCTCCTCCTCTTCGCCGACGTTCGCTTCAACGAGAGCGACGATGAGGTCTTCCTTGTTCATCGAGTTGGCGCCTTCGATGTCGTTCTCGATCGCGAGGGTGAGCAGCTGGCCCTTGGTCATCTGAGCGAAGTCATAGCCGCCTTCCTCGACACCTTCGTTCTCCTCCGGGCTCGGATTCGCGGGCTCAGGAGCCGCGAGCTTCTCGCCCGTCTCCGGGTGCTTCAGGGTGAAGCTCTTGTTCGCGAGACCCTCCATCCGAGTGACCGAGGTGACGTGGCGAACTTCGCCGTGAGCGTCTTCGCCGGGAGCGTTGATGAAAACGGGGAACAGTTTACGGGGCATTCCAAATCCTCCAGAGGGGTTTCTCAGAACCAAATCGGCGGACACCCTTCCGAGCGCCCGCCGAGAAGTTTACGCAACCGGCTTCACGACGTAAGCCGAGTAGTTGATCGACGGAGTGGTACCGCCACAGACGGTGTAGGCCCGCATGTAGCGGAAGTTCTTCACCGCGCCGTTCGCGTCGATGTAGCGGTTATTGAACGGCACGACCTTCCGGCCCGCCGTGACCTGATCGGTCATCCCGTTCCGGGCGTCGCCCAGAGGGAAGGAGACCACGTGGGTGTTCGGGGAACCCGTCGAGAAGTCGGCGGAGTCCGAGAACTGGAGCTGGATCTCGTAAGTCTCGTCGGCGTCGCCGAACTCGATGTCCGAGATGTCGAAGATCGCCGAGCCCTGGACGTACGCATCGCCAAGATCGAGGATCTTGTCCGACCCGTCAACCTGAGCCGCTGCCGAGGAGGTAATCGCCCCCGCGTCCTTGAGCTCGGTTTCCTTGTCGAACGTGAATGTATGAAGCTGAGCAGAGTCGCTACCAGCCATGGGAATCCCTCCTTACACGGTCCAAGCCGCGTCCTTGATGCCACGGTAGCGAGCGGCCGCACGACCGTGCTGGATCGTGAGACCGGCGTACCACTCGATTCGAGTCTTGACCACCGGCTTGTCCTCGGTCTCGCCGAGGTCCCGGACATCCATACCGCCGTTCTGGATGCCTTCGAGCATACCAGGACCCATCGACACGCAGTAGATCGAGGACGAAGCAGCGGTGCCGCCGCCGGGGTTCGCCTCGGTGAAGGGCAGGACGGTGTCCTCGCCCTCGGAGTCTTCGATGACGCGGATCGGGAGATCGTTGTACATCATGATCCGCTTGCCGAACTCGTCCTTCTCGTAGGTGACGTAGCCGCCAACCGAGGTGTTACGAGCAGCCGCCGAGAGACGACGGGCCAGCGACTTGTTCATGAGCAGATCGGTCGGGTTCATCACCTTGTCGATCAGCTCATCGAGGTACTCCAGCGAGGGAGCATCGCCGCCCGAGGAGTTGGCCGAGTCGGTCACGATCTGCGTACCAACGATACGCTTCTGGAGACCGTCGATCTCGCGAGGATCGCTTTCGGAGTCACCCGAGAAGAAGCTCGACTGCCAATCTTCGGCGATCGCCTTGATCTTCATCGCCTCGTGGACGGCGCGAACGTCGTTCGATTCCGTCTGGAGGATGAAGTTGTCCACCTCGATGTCGCCGCCGATGATGGCCAGCGACTCGAAGAGCGGGTTGACCACGCCGGTCGAAGGCGTGTAGCCCTCGTTGATGCCTCGGAAGGCGACGCCGGGGAGCGTCTTCTCACGAGAATACCGGAAGGCGTTACCGGAGATGTTTCGGAACGGGAGAATACCAAGAATCGGTGTCGAGCGAGCGAAGATTTCAATGACCGCCTGCTCGACTTCGGTGCCCTGATGGAGCTTCGACTGCTCCAGAAGAGTGAGAGCCATGGCTCATACCTCCAAAGTCGTTCAGCCGCCGCTCCGAGCCCGAGCGAGTCGCTCGACCGGATCTACAGCAGCCTCATCCTGACCCGATTTCGCGCCATCGCCAACGTTGGCTCCGGTCCGCTTGTTCGAGTCGTTTCCGCCACTACCCGTTGCAGTGGCTCGGAAGAGCGCTTTGAACTTCGCGTCCTCGGCGAGTGTTCCGACGAACTCGGATACGCCCATAGGGTCGGTCGAGCCCGTCTTCATCGAGTATCGAGTCTGACCTTCGCGGTCCACGACTTGGGCGATGAACTGCCCATCGTCGCGCTTCGCCATCCTCACGGCTTCTCGCACGTGCGGTCGAAGTATAGCCGCGCCGCCATCGATGAGGTCCTCCAAACCGGAGAGAGCCCTGTCGATTTCGGCGTCCACGATCAGCCCGGAGAGCTGACCTTCCCGGCTCTGGAGTTCCTCCTGGAGTTCGCCCATCGCCTTCTCGTGCGCGGCATCTCGCTCCTGAAGGGAAGTCCCAAGGCGTTCTTTCACCAGAGCCTCGACCTGATCCGCCGGGGTCGCCCCCTTGAGACTTTCGAGGTTCCGCTGGAGTTCGGCGATCGCGTCGGGCGTGAGGTCTCCGTACGCCTCCAACTGTCGCTTGAGTTCGTCGCGCTTCGTCGCGACCTGACCCAAGGTGTTCTTCAGACCCCCAACGTCTTCGAGCGCCCAACCGTCAGTGGGCTTCACCTGAAGCACGAACGCACCCGAATCGTTTTGGGTGTAGAACTCCCGAAGAGCTTCGGGGAGCGCGCCATGGGATTCCTGAGAAATAACCGGGATGAGCTCAGCCATCGTTGCCTCCGTCGCTTCTCGCGACTCAATTTGCGATTTGAATATCCCGGAGCGAGAGCCCTTCTCGCTTCCGTAGTGTATTGAGGTCTAGCAGCCGCCCACCATCGGTGAACTTCGTCAATTCTATCTTACCCTCCCTCCAAAGGCTAGCTCGGGTCGGTCCCAATACCTCGTTCTGGACGCCCCGTGGCTGGTCTTTCAACCATCCGTTGAACGTCGTACTCGCCGGTACTTGGCCGTTCATAGACGCCCGAGTCGAAGGCGAGATAGCATTGGCGGGGATACCCAGCTCTTCCCAAGAGCGGAGGACCGGAACGGTCGTGCTCCGGCAGTTGATATGCTGCGGTGGTCGCGGCCCGTCGTTGATTGGGAAGACCTGACCGTCGAGCCCAGCGCAGACAATCGTGGTTCTTGAATCGAGCGTCGCGACGTACTGGACGCCCTTGATGACCGAAGTGTTCTCATCGTACGTCGTCTCCCGCGCGCGGGCGGTGACGTTCGTCACTGCGGTTCGGACCACCGCCTCGGCCCGGTTCTTCGCGACGCCCGTCGCGTTCGCGACCGCTCGCCTCATCTCCGGGACCGACTGGCCTTCGAGGACGCCGAGCCGAATCGCCTTCGAGACGTCATCGGCGGTCGAGCGTCCGAGTCCGTCAAACCAAGAGCGGAGCAGCTGGCCCCGGATCGGTTCGTTGTCGGCGATCTGTCGGATGGTCGCGGTCGCCGGGAGTTGGTATGAGATCGCGATGTCGGCGGGCGTGACGACCCGGAAGGCGTTGACCACGAACTCCGCTTCGAGTTCCGCGAGGTCCCGCATCGCCCCGATGAACCGGGACCGCTCGGCGGAGAGTCCCGTCGCCGCCAGCGAGCGAAACTCCGCTTCGAGCGCCGCCAGCGCCGCGAGCTTTCGGGCGCGGGAGGCGGTCGCATTGGCCGAGGCCGCAGCGAGCCCACGCTCGGTGAGACCGGGAATGACCTCCCGAACGATGACCCGAGTCACGAGCCTTTTCTCGCGGGCGGTGAGCCGGTCGATGAACGTCGCGTGCCTCACGTGACGATCGAAGAGAAGTTCGTTACTCGACTTGGGGATCGGTCGCTTCGCCATCAGGCGTCATCGTCCTCTTCGTTGTCGTCGGCGTCCTCTTGACCGTTGAGTTGAGGCGGGGGTCCGTCGTCAACGACTTCATCGCCCGCCGCGTCCGCTTGGTTATCGACGCCGTCAGCGACCACCTCGACGCCCTGAGCCGCTTCTTCGAGAATCGCTTCGAGTTCGTCCTCAACATCGACCTCTTCAGCGACCATTCCTCGCCGCTTCGCTTCGTTGAGAAGCGTCTCGCGGGAGAGGTCGCCTCGCTCGCGCATCTCCTGAAGCTGCTCGAAGTCTCCGGTCCGACCGAGCGCGATGGTGAAGTCCGAGTAGATCGAGAAGCGGAAGTCATCCGGGAGATCCTCGCCCTCCCAAGCGAAGGCGTAGGTGAACGCCCGGCGCATACCGTCCTCGACCGCTTGAATCCACGCCAAAACATCGGTGGACGATTTTGACTCATTGACCGCGACGCCGGTGGCGGTTTGGTCGCCGGTCCGCTCCATCAACGGAGCCATCCCGAGGACCTCCATCCGATCCTCGATCCGCTTGAGGTCGGTCTCGCCCGCGTCGATGCCTTTGCCCGAGACCTCGACGTAGGAGAGCTTCGCTTGGGGGTCCTTCGCTCGCCAGACCTGGTTGACCGAGATCGACTCGTTGGCCTTCATATCCTCTTTCGTGAAGCCCGCGCCGAAGAGTTGCGCGACTCGGGCGAAGCGGAGAATGTTCCGCTGGTCGCTCATCGACTGCCAGTGGAGGAGGTTGAGCCACGCGAGTTCCATCAACGGAGGCGTCGCGGTCATGTGGCCTTCGCGGTTGAAGTAGACGGTCACCAACGGGATCGTCGGCACGCCGTCGATCTCGAAGCTCATCGTCCCCTGCTCCTTCCGCGTCCACTCGCGAGACTTCGTCAGGTTCGGGCTCTGGAAGAAGTTCACCGAGTCGTGACGGTACTGACCCGACTCGTCCTCGCTCTCCCAAAGTTCGTACTCGCCCGGACGGTAGACCCAGAGCTTGTGAACGCGCTTCGTCCCGTACTCGCCTCGCTGCTCAAGGGAGACCTCGCGGAAGCGAACCTCGATCAGCCGCTCCTCGCCGTTGGCCCCCATCTCGCTTCGCCAACCGACCAGCTGGGGCGCGGTGATGTGACGGAGAAAGGGTCGGGCTTGGACGCGCTCCTGATCGGCTCGGCTCGCGTTCTCGGGGAGCTTCGGATAGTCCACAAACAGGTGAGTGACGCCGTAGGTCGCTCCGGCCTTGAAGACATCGCGGGCGAACTGCGTCGCGTTCGATCCTTGGTGGTCGAGGTTCGCGAGCATTTGCTCGAAGCGATCCTCCTCCGGGAGACCGTCCACCGTCACCGGGCGTCCGAACGGCTTCGACGTCAGCTTCTTGATCGTGTCCTTGAAGCCGTTGTAGAGGAAGCTCCGCTCGACGCGGATCTTGTAGTTGCGCTCGTGCTCCTTCGGCTCCTTTGGGAGCCACTTCTCCCGCCGGTAGCGCATCACGCGCGTCCCGCCGAGGAGATCGTGGAGAAGCTCCCAGTCCTCGTACATACGCGCGTAGTCGAGCGTGGGGGTATCAACGGAGTTGCCGGTCGTCGCGAGAAGAGCCATCACTCAATCTCCTTGAGTTGCTCGATCACCTCAGGAGGGAGATCGGGAAGAACCCGATCCACGCCACGCTCTCCGAGGATGGCCAAAATCAGTCCCGCCGCAATTCGTCGGAACCACTTGTTCCAATTCATCTCCTTCTCGTCTCTTTGCTCAAGACGATCCAACCGTACCTCAAGTCCGGGTTTTCCGTTGGGATCCATCAGCTTCACGATTCTCGCTACGTCTGTCCTGAGCTTCTGGAGATCGGCCTTCTCGATATCCTCAACGAGTCTATCGACGGTCGCCTTGGAAAGCGCGAGATCCCCGGACATGTCTTTGATCGTCTGGAGGAGTTCCCTCTGAAATGCTTTCTCTTCGTCACCCATCGAGTGCCTCCGAACAAACGGCACCGGGGCCGAAGATAACGTCAAAGAGAGATCCCGCCTCGCCGTAGGTCAAATGCGGGGTATACGGGCCGATGAAAAGTTCGTCTTTGTCCGTAGCGTCGAGCGTGACCGCCGTTTGGTTGGGGATCTCGATGCGGATTCGACCCTCGATCATCACAATCCGCTCATCGTACGGATGCCAATGCATCCCGAGGACAAACTTACTGTCCCTCGCGGCCCGAAAGCGGAACACGGTCTGTCCTTCGGGATCGTGTCGAAGCAACTCGCCCCAAGAGCCGTCTGGTCCAATGATCCCTCGCTTCCCGTTCGGGAAAGTGGATATCGACCACTCACGAATTGGACCGGCAAAAATCGTATGCCGAATATCCGCGAGTCGCTCTCTGAGATCTGAGTCACTCATAGATCAAAAGCCGCTCCGAGCCGAAGCCCGGAACGGCTCCTCCTCATTCAGTGGGTTCGCTCGGATCGTTCGCGAGCCGATTCGACTCGGCAACGTACTGTTTCCGAAGCTCACGAACCGACTCGACCATCTCGGGCGTGATCTCCTCGCCGTTGGCCTGAGCCCGGCGGTCGAGGTAGTCGAAGATCGAGAGAATGGCCTGAGTTCCGGCCAAGACCAGTGCGGGGTTCATTCCGAGTCCTCCTCGTTGTACTGGACCGCCCACGCTTCGAGTCGAGCGAGCGCGATAGTCAAGACGTCACGGATCTGGATGTCGCTCTCGCCGTCGGCCAGCTGCCCAACCGCGTCTAGAGCGAGATCGACTTCGTTGATCACCGGGAGGATCGTGTCGTCCCAAGTCGGTCCGTCGATCGCGCCGGTCCGCCGGAGCGTGTTGAGGTTCCCGATCACGAGAACCGCCTTCGACTCCAGCTCATAGAGCGGGCGGAGAGCCTTGCTCTCCGGGCTCTCGTTGATCGGGGCGGTCGTGCATCCCGGAGCGGTCACGAGCCCGTATCCGAGCACGCCTCCCAGCGCCGCGACGACATACGCCATCAGGGTGTTACGGAGTCTCATCGGTCTTCGCCTCCTCGTCGTTGAAGACATCGCCGACCTTGTCGGTGACGTCATCGATGTTCGGCTGGGTGTTCGGATCGCCGTCAATCACCGCGTACACCGCCGTGAGGATCGCAATCACCGCCGCGATGATCGCAGCGAGCTTGGTCTTCGGACCAATTTTCTTCGTACCGTCCGCCATGTCTGGCTCCTTTTCAAACGGGGCTTCCGCCGCCGCTGTTCACGTTCCCGCCGGAGCTTCCCGGCTGGAACCGCTTCGAGTTGATCACACCCCCGGTGTTAGGGGTGATACTGGGTCCGTTACCGCCTCGGGCGCTCGCGGACCGGACCGAAGTCCGACCGTCACGCGAGAGCGAAGCGGGGTTGGTGATACGATATCGAGAGCGTTGGGCTCCCGCTCCGCCGGTCGTACGTCGCTTCATCACTGCTTCCTCGGGTTAGCGCCGTTGGACCTTCGGGTCGAAGAGAACTCACGCCGGTTCGTCTTGACTCCGCTCGGATTCGAGCCGACCCGGATCGAGCTACCTCGACGGCGCTCGCGGTCCTCGCCGAACGGAACCGAGATCACCCGCCGACTCTGGGCCGACGGTCCGCCTGTAGTTCGCCGCGCCATTAGACTTTCCTTCGCTTGATCTGGCTCGCCGAGGGGAGCTTCGCGAGACGCGAGACATTCACGACCTTTCGCGACTGAGCCCGAGCCGGTCCACGAGCCGCCGTCCGTTTCACGGCGCGGTTCAGACCCGCTCCGCCGAGATTGCCGCTGCCGACCTGAGCACCGCCGCCTACTTGGGCGCCTCCGCCGACCTGAGCACCGCCGCCACCGAGCTTTCCGCCTTGAAGACCGGGCATCCGAGACCTCCTTACACCTGGAACGATTCGCCGCGTCCGCCGATGGGCCAACGCTCGGCGATGTAGTAACCAACGCCATCGGAAAGGTGGGTCAACTTTCCGTCTTTGTCTTTCTCGATCTCGCCGGTCCCTTCTTTGAGCACGACGCCCTCGAAGTCCGTTCTGGTGTATCGACATCTCGGCGAGACGAAGAGGGAGACCTCATCGCCAGCGGTACGAATCCGCGTGTTCACCGCGTTGATCCGCGCTCGGACGGGGGGATGCGATCTCGGCCACATCTCCGCTAGTCTATCCCCGTACACGGGAGAAAGAACCTCCGTGACCAATTCCCAGTCCGAGCCGTGAACCGAGGAGGAGGTCTTGGCGCCACCCGCCGGATCACCGTAGAGATGGACCTCGCCCTTGTGGGGCCCCCAATCTTCGGCGAGCCGCTGGGCCACCATCCGCGAGTTCGATCCTCTTGGTATGTAGACCTCATCGAGAATATTGGTGATCCGCTCCGGGATCGTGATCCCCTTCTTCCGGGCGTGAGCCCGAAGAGCGGGCGGGGCGTTGACCTCCTGCATCACCGTCGCGGTTCCGGGGCTCTGGTTGAAGTCGAGCGCGAAGACCAGATCCTCTCCGGGCACGTAGTCGATCTCGAAGACGTTGATGTCGTCGTCGTAGGTGTAATAGGCGCGGCCCGTGAAGTTGACGAAGGACGCCATGATCTCCTGCTCGAAGGAGATCGGGTCCATCGACCGCTTGAGCTTCGCGATCTGACTCGCGGGGAGAAGCTCCGCCGAGGTCCAGTGGTGGTACGCCCAATCTTCGTCTGAGAGTTCACCCAAGCGGAGTCGCTGGTAGAGTTCGTAGTAGTGATTGCGGCCGCGAGGCTTCCCGGAGAAACGGACCTGACCCGGACGCCCAAGCGTCGAGATCGCGGGGAGGATCGACTCATCGAAGGTCATCGGCTTCATATCCGCGAACTCATCGAGGAGGATCCAGTCGATGGGCGAGCCCTCGATCCGCTGGGGTCGGTCGAGACCAGCGACGATGATCCGAGCGCCGTTGGCGAGCTTGATCGTCTGGGGAGAGCTTTCTTGGATCGCGGTCTTCCGGTCGCCTCCGAGGAGCGCCCAGTCCGGGACCATCGCCTTGAGATCGTCCCAGAAGATATCCTTGGCTTGTTGCTGAGTCGGAGCCGCGAAGATGAACCGCCCATCCGGGAAGCCGGTGAAGGTCAGCGCCTTGATAACGCCTTCCCGCTTCATCCGCTCCGACTTCCCGGACCGACGACCCGCGCACGCGATCACGAACTGCTTGAGCTGGAGGCTACGGAGGAGCTTCCGGTGGGGCTCGATCAGCTTGAGCGGGTACCATCTTGGCGTTAGGAGTTCAACGATTCCAGATCCCCGTGTCGTCCTTCGCGTACGCGGTGTGCATCCCGACCCGTCCGTTGAAGAGGTCATAGCGGTAGGCGTCCGCCGCCGGAGGTCCGCCGATGAATCCCTGCTCGAAGTGGTAGGCGTCGAGGTTACACAACGCCGGGTTGACGATCACCGTCACGCCATTGAACGGAGTCTCCAGAGGATAGCGATCCTTCTGACGTTGGTGGACGTGTCCAACGTGGCTCTCGCGGTTCCTCGTCTCGCCCCAAGCCGCCGGGTCTTCGAGCGCCGGACCGAACTCCTCGGCGAAGATCCGGGGGAGCCGGTCCTTCTTCTCCAACTCGCCGTGGCTGAGCTGGAAGGCGTTGACGCCGTAGCGCCGGTACTTCCTCTTGGTCGGCGACACGTCCACCTCGATGAGAGGCTCGCTCGCGTACCGAGCTTTGAGCCAGTGGACCAGATGGAAGCTCGCGTGGCGGTCGTGATTGCCCGGAACGAAGACGAACTCGACCGGGACGCCCATCTCAACCGCTCGCTCGGCGATGTGTTCGAGGACCTCGTGGGCGGTCACGATGACCTTGGCGTATCGAGTGTCGAAATCGAGCCGCGTCCCCTTCGCGGTCTCGCCTCGGGTATTGTCGATGTGAACGAAATCGTTGCCGATCGGGATCAAGATCCGGTCGATCGGGTAATGGCTCGCCTCGGTGAGTATCTCGTCCACCGCGTCGATGACCCGCGCTCGGGCCTTCTCGGTGTCCCAGTTACCCATCGTCTCGGGAGCCCAGCCATAGGCTCCGATGTGGGCGTCGTAGAGGTTGATCATCAGCAACTGGCCGTCTCGCCTCGGCTTGGGGAGTTTCTTGGTTCGTCTCGGTATCGGTTTGATCTTGTCGGCGAGGTATCCACCCGCCGTGACGATAGCTCGATCGACCTTCCGCTTCAGCTTCGCCTTGACTTGGAAGAGCGTGAGCCCGAAGACTTCCTCGTCGCGCCCTTTCCGCCGCTTCCCCGCGACCGGCCAGCTGTTCGCTTCCCACTCCCGTACTTCCCAGACTTCTTCATCGGCATTGACCGCCTCCAGTAGCTCTTCGAGCGAGCGGACGCCCACTTCGCCCTCGGCCAAAATCACGCGAGAGGTGACGCTTCTCTCGCCCTTCTCTGAGTTCTCTTTGTCGGTGAGTCCTTCGTCGCCTTCAGCGACGCCCGATCCGTCGGGCTCGATCTTGAGATGGGTCTTCGCTTGCCGTAGCCGGTTCTGGAGCGCGGGTCGAGAGATCCCGAGTAGCTCAGCGGCTCCGGCTTGACTTCCTGCTTCTTCGACAGCGCGGACCGCCCCACGCATCTGATCCTCGGTGAGTCGGGTCATACGTCATACTCCGAGCGCTCCTCGAATCCCAGCGATCTCGGACACGGTCACTTCGCCGTATACCGCCGTGGGAGCCTGAGCCAGCGTCATCCGTCCTGCTTGAATCAACGTCTGGATCTGTTCGACGGTCATTCCGTCTTGGCCCTTCAGCTCAAGGACCGCGCCCGCCGCCCGCTTCGCTTCGAGATCGGACGGTGGGGTAGTGAAGACGGTCAACTCGGTCTTCGTCGAGCCGTCCGGTTGCGGCCAGTCCACCGCTTGGACGTAGAACTTCACATCGGCCATCGTTGCCTCCTTACAGGGCCACCTTCGCGTAGACCCATTCGCAGATCAAGATATCCCCAACCGCCCAAGAACCTCCTCCGACGACCTGAGCCAGCCAAGCGTAGTTCCCGCCGACCGCCTGAGCGAAGAAGTTGTAGGCATTCGTCCCATCGAAGTAGCCGAACGGGATCGCGAAGACGCCCGAGGAGATCTGGAAGGTGCCGACCGCTCGAAGGACGGTCGATCCTTGGGGGATGGTCGGAGCTTCGGACAAGACGGCGCTCGATGCGGCTGACGCGACGGTCGTGATGCCGATGTAGTGGTAGATGTCGTTGCCGTCGATCTCGCCGATCTTGGTCTCGACGCCGTGGTTGGAGGGTAGAAGCCATTCTTGAGAAGCCGGTGGCGGCTCAGCTTGGATATTGTCGATTCGTACGATGGTGATCGAACACCCGTCGCCGAGCCAGCCGCCCGTCGAGGAGCCGGAGAAGCGGTTGCTCTGGACGCGGATAACGTCGCTGGCCGATAGATCGAGGACCGCCGAGATCGAGGCGCTCTGTTGTCCTTGGTTACTGAGACGCGAGTAGTGGCGTCGCTTCGTGCCGGGGACCAACGTCCCGTTGAGCTGGAGCTGAGACTCAAACTCGGTTCGGTTGTTTCCGCTCTGCTCGATCGTCGTGACGTCGGCCAAGATCAAATACTTCCCAGCCGTCGAGATCGTGATCTCGCCCGAGGAGAGGGACGCCCACGACGCGGTTCGGTCGGCTCGATCGAAGGGAAGCGTGGTTAGCGTGGTCGTGTACGATCCGGTGTTCGAGATCAGTGAGTATTTGGCCTCTTCGAGCTCAGCCGTCCCCGCCTCGTCGTCCCACACGAGATCGTAATCGGACCCGGACGCCTTCGCGAGACGTTGATTGGTCGATCCCCCGGCGGGGATGAGTCGGGTGTCGTCTCCCTTGACGACTTCGTCACTGGCCGCGTTCCCGCTCGCCGGGACATCGAGTGCCGCCGCCGTTCCAGCGTCGGTGACTTGGGATAGAGTGTGATTGTGCAGAGGCGTCCTCGGAGCGCCCGCTCGCGGGTCGCTGAAGGAGGACATCGGGCCTCGCCTACCCGTCGTCATGAGTCATTCCCTTCACGACGATATCGGGCATCACCGTCGGTTCCTCGTCGTCTTCGAGGTCGATGACGACCAACTCACTCGGATCGAAGCCGCACTTGAGAAGGAGATCGAACTCAAACTCAAGTCGGCGACCGATCTCTGATCCGTAGGCTTCACGTAGACTCTCCATCGTCGCCAGCCTCCGCTTTGTACGCTCGGAGCGCTTCAAACGCCTTCCGAGCGAAGTCCTCGGGCGAGTCATCTCGATTCGCGTTCTCGATCATCGCCTTGGTCTGCATGAGTCTAGAGATCGAGTTGAGGGTCGAGTGGATCTCGCGCTCGATGTTCGAGTTGCGCTTGACGATCCGCTTGATGGAAACGACCCCCTCTCCTTGGATACCGTCGGTCTCGACGATCTCCTGAACCTCTTGGGCTTCTTTGAGGGGCTTCCCGTTCTCGTCAGTGAAGTTGAAGTAGTGCTCGAATTGGCGAGCGAGCATCGCCTTGAGGATCGTCAGTTCGTCGTTGAGAGCATCGATGTCGGGCTCCGGCCCGAAGCGCTCGAACTCTTTCCGCGAGAGCGTCCGTGAGTAGATGCCCGTGGAGCGAGCGTTCGGCGTCGGCGGTCCGGGTTGACCGGCTCCGTTGCGATTGCCCTTCGGGGCTCCGACCTTCCTCTTGGTGGTCGTCTTCTTGGCGACCTTCTTGGCCATTGGCTGATCCCTCTGTCCCAACTCAGTGGGACGTTGATGGCGGCGCGCTCCGGCGTCCCTACGCCCGAAGTCTATCCCCGTTCACCCAAGCGAGTCGCGTCCTCATCCGAGACCCGAACGTCTCCCGTCTTTACTTACATACTCGCGTTCTCGTGTAATATCCATGGTTCGCTGCGGAATCGCGAAAACCGCCTAACGCGCACCGACTCTCCGGGGCCTCCGGTTTTCTCTTTCTCTCTCTTTATTTTAGAAGAAGAAGTAAGAGTATAAGAACTGGTTACAAGTACTGGACTTAGACCACCCAAACGTCCGTTCGGGTACTTACGTTTTGTAAGTAAATGAAAAAGAATACCCGAAGGTATTCTTATGAATTCTTACATTCTCTCGCGTTTCGGGCTACCGAACGAATGGCGTCCCGTCTGGTGCGGCGAGCCCCTTAGAATGGATCAGGACCCGAGTCTCAACGTCGGTGGTGTAGAGCGTCCCCTCTCGCTTCCGCATCTCGCGGTAGCCTTCGAGAGCCTCCCAGTCGTAGTTCCCCGCAGGACGGGCACAGCCCGACGTAGCGATGAAGACGAGAGCGAGCGCGATCATTCCGATCCAGTACCGCTTCTCGTGGGCGTACATCAGCATCGCGTAGAAGATGTCCTTCCAGCTGGGTTCCTTGTACATTACGCCTCGCCTCCTCCGAGTTCCTCGCGGGATCCGGCGGGGACGCACCCGTACTCCTCCGAGCCGACCAGCGGAGCGCCCGCCCCGTGGAGGTTCACCGCCTGCTCCGGGTCCTCACCGTGAGCGTGGTAGGCGATCGCGACCGCCGCGCCGAACTGGTTGTGAGAGATCCCCGCGAAGCGGTTGGGCTCGGCGTCGAGGAACTCGATCTTGGCTTCCATCGAGCCTTCGGAGAACGTCTGGACATCGGCTTGGGATTCCGACGCCGCCC
>PAQH01000133.1 GCA_002709225.1 Planctomycetaceae bacterium | reverse complement strand
TGACCGTGCTGCCGATGACCGTGTTGCCGATGACCGTGTTGCCGATGACCGTGTTGCCGATGACCGTGTTGCCGATGACGACGGCGAGATTCGGCTACGGTTTTCGTTTGATCGTGCTCCTTGGGAAAGCGTACTTGAATGGCTTACCGAAGAAGCGGGATTGTCCATGCATGTGGATGAAATTCCACCCGGTTCACTAACCTACTCCGACGACCGGTTCTTCTCACCAGATGAGGCGATTGATCGCATCAACCGCTTCTTGATTCGCACTGGGTATACATTGATCCGTAGCGCGAATTTGGTTTCAGTGATCAGTCTTGATGATGAGCGACGCGCGCAACTGCTGGACGTGTTGGCGGAATACGTCACTCTGGACGAGTTAGACCAACGGGGTGAGTTTGAGGTTGTGAAGTGCCTGTTTCCGCTTGTTAAGTTGGATCCGGCTGAGGTAGCCACGGAAATTTCGAGTATGACTGTTCTTTCTACTCCCATCGCGCTGCCGAAATCCAAGCAGCTTTTGATTACCGAAACCGCGGGCAAGTTGCGTCGGATTCGCGACATTATCCAGTCCGTGGAGAATCCGGCCGCAGGGAGTGAGCCGGTTCGCCGTTTTGAGCTTAAGCATGCGACGTCAGAGGAAGTGCTGGCAGCGGCGCGTCCGCTGGTTGGACTTGGTGAAGACACGAATGTTGGAGATGACATTAATATTTCCACCGATGCGATTGGAAGGCAGATTTTTGTCACGGGGTCGGCGAGCAAGCTTGACATTATGAAACGTGTCATCGACATGCTTGACGTTGAGCCTAATAAGGCCGATGCGACTGCGAAACGCGAGACCCCTGAGTTACGCACACATGTAATTCGTTCAGGTAATCTGGACACAGTTTACGATGTGCTTCAGACGATTCTGGCGGGCCAGGACATCCGCTTAGCGCCCGATGCAAGTACCAATAAAGTCATTGCTTTGGCGACTCCCAGTATTCACACGCAGATTCAGAACACCATTGCGATTCTGGAGGGGGAGGCGGTTGCCTTTGAAGTGATTGAGCTGAAGTCAGTCGACCCACAATATGTGATTCTGCTGTTGAATCAGATGTTTGGAATCAAGGCGACGACCGAGGGGGCGTCCAACGAATCGGAAACTGCCAACCCAGACGCACCAAAAATCGATGCTGACCCGATTAGCGGACGACTTTATGTGAGAGCTCGCCCATCTCAGATCGAAGAAATTAGGGCTATTGTTGCGAGACTGCGTGCTACCAGCGATGTCAGTCAAAGTCGAGTTCGCATGTTGCCGTACCAGGGAAGCCAGGCGTTGCAAGCGCTCAATATTGCCAAGCAATTCTGGCCGGGCGAGAACGAAGTCTTAATGATCGCTCCCGCTGATGCGAACGTGCCGCGGGTTCGCCAGGTAGAGATTAACCCCTCGAATGCACCGCTAGAGCTCGATTTGCGCGGGGGACGACAAGGCAACGGCGATGCTCCTGAAGCTGGACGAACGGAACCAAATGCTCCCTCGGATGCTACTGAAACAGATCGTCGCGAAAAGGAGTTACCTGACGCAGGCGCAGCGGCAGGTGATAGATCTGACAAAACAGCAACTGTTACCGCACCCACGGACCAGCCAACATTCAAACTGGCAAGTCAAATCAAAGTAGCGTTACAAGAAGACGGTCGTCAGGGTGTCTCAAGCGACGAACCAGCGCGCTCAAGAGAGAAACCCGCACCGATTCGAGTACAACTGACACCTCAAGGTATCCTGATTCAATCGGATGACCCCGCTGCGCTCGACAGGTTTGAGGAGCATTTGAAGACGATCGCCGGGCCGGCCAATACCGCAGTTGCCAGTCAACAGTTAGCGGTTTTCTATCTGAAGTTTGCACGTGCAGAAAGTGCTAACCGGTTGTTGGGAGAGATGTTGGGAGGCACAACCTCAAGCTTGTCTGCCGCCGGTGGTTCCCTGGTCGGGAGCGTAACCTCGAATTTGATGGGGGGGTTACTTGGTGGTTTTCTTGGAAGCTCTGGAAGTGGTAGTACGAGTACAGATGCCAGTGTTGTAACGGTTGGTACCGCTACGATTATTCCAGACGTTCGATTAAATCGCTTGATCGTGCAGGGTACGTCCAGTGATATTCTTCAGATCGAGCAGCATTTACGAATCATCGACCAGGAAAACAGTATGACCGAGGTGCAGACACAAGGGAAACCTCGGATGATTCAATTGGTGTATACGACGGCTGCGGAAGCAGCGACAGTGGTCAAGGAAGCGTATGCGAGTCGGATTCAGGGCGGGCAAAGCCAGCAAGGTCGCGGCGGTGGAGACCCCCGAGAAGCGATGATGCGTGCATTTATGGGGGGCCGCGGTGGCCGCGGTAGTCGAGGGGGTGGTCAGCAGGCCGCCGAAGAGCCGAAGATGACGATTGCGGTGGATGAACGTAGTAATTCGCTCATTGTAACGGCACCAGAGCAGTTATTTCGAGAAGTTGAAGAGCTGGTTCACCTGATCGATCAGAAAGGGGCGCAGCCGACCGAGGCATTTCAGGTTAAGACGCTCATGTATTCCAAACCGGATTACGTCAAAAGTGCTTTGTCGGCCATTCTGGGCGACCAGGTCCAAACTGCCGGTTCCAGCTCACAACGCTCCAGAAGCGGTGGAAGCCAGAGTGCCACCCCCGAACAGGTACAAAGACGGCAAGCGATGGAGGCATTTATTCGCTCACGGCGTGGCGGAAGTAGTCGCGGCGGTTTTGGCGGCAGTTCCCGCGGCGGTTTCGGTCGCAGTTCTCGTGGTGGATTTGGCGGGTTTGGTGGTAGTTCCCGCGGTGGTAGTTCCCGCGGTCGTAGTTCCCGTGGCGGTTCTCGCGGTGGTGGAAGTTCTCGGGGGCGGGGCCGTTAGAGCCGTAGTCAATACGCCCCAGTTTGAAGGCCGGTTGCTGCCCGCTCCTGTGGGCTTGGTGCAACTCTTAGCGGCTGTCCTGCGGGGCTCTGGCTTTGCGGGTGCGCTCAGGTCGCGATAATCTGTGTGCCCCGGTCAAGTTTTTCGGTGGACGCTGTGGCTCTTTCTCGTCCTTTCACATAGTCGATTGGCCGCCATACGTCATGTATGTGGTGTAATTGGCCATAGAGTGCTAGGATATTGCTTGAGAGCTGTTTGCCTGCCAGGAATTCCCGGTGGGGGCTCGTGACGCGGCCTGGGTGTGCGCGCCTTTCCGGTCCTAGGGGAGTCGTGCATAGCGACTATAAGTATCGCATCGTTTATGAATGAGATTGTGTTCCGCACCTACATTGGGAGTTGAATGTCATGATTTCCCTTCGTCGTCTGAGTTGCTGCTTGGTGGGCTTACTAGTAATTTCCGTGGCTGCAAGTAACTTGCAGGCCCAGCGTGGCGGTGGACGTGGTGGTAGGTTTGGAGGTGGTTTTGGTGGTTTTGGTGGTTTTGGTGGCGGCAGTGGCCCGCTTGAGTTGCTGGCCCGC
Organism: Planctomycetaceae bacterium; assembly: GCA_002709225.1. Taxonomy (GTDB): domain Bacteria; phylum Planctomycetota; class Planctomycetia; order Pirellulales; family Pirellulaceae; genus UBA9264. Next base: position 18,191 of record PAQH01000133.1, on the reverse strand, counting down.
GAAGACGTGCAGAAGGAGTTGGAGCTGCTTGATGATCAAATCGCCGAGATTGAAGAAGCCCGCGAAGATCAGCGCGATGCAGTTCGTGAGGCCTTTTCCGGTTTTGGTCGCGGCGGAAACCGTGGTGGTGGCGATCGTGGCGCCCGCGGTAATCGAGACCGTCAAGGTGGCGGTGACAGAGGCCAGCGGCGAGACGGCGAGGATCGCTTTGCACGCTTCCGTGAAATGCGCGAGAAGATGGAAAAACAGGTACAGGAGAGTATTGCTAAGATCTTGCTGCCGCATCAGTCGAAGCGATTGGACCAGTTGGTTTTGCAACGGAGGCTTCGGGGAGGCGCTGCTCAAACGGCAAGTGCTTTAAGTTCTGGAGATTTGGCAGATGATCTAAAAGTCAGTGAATCTCAGGGCGAGAAGTTGCAGGAAAAGGCACGCAGTATTGAAGAGAAATTGCGCAAAGAGATTGCCAAGCTACGACAAAAGGCGCAAGCAGAGCTGGTAAGCTCGCTCACGCCAGCACAGCAACGTGAATTCAAGGAAATGGTTGGCAAGCCGTTCACATTTACGGAATCGGAACGAGGTCGTGGTGGCGGTTTCTTTGGTCGCGGTGGTGATCGAGGTCGTGGTGGCGATCGAGGCCGTGGTGGCGACCGAGGCCGAGGTCGTGGCGGCGATCGGTCGGAACGGCCGCGGCGCCCCAATGACGCCTGAGTAATGGGGGGCAGACTTGTTGATGGCAGGCCGAGTTTTGATGATGTTGTGGTCTGCGTAGAGCAAGCTTGCTTGGCGTCTCAAGGCGACCTAAGTTCCCTTCAGATCGTGACGAGTAATGCCATTGCGACCCGGTCGTAGTGGCATTACTCGCTTTTCTTGTTTGTAGGTGGAGTACTTGCGACGCCTCTTCACAGAGCTGGAGCTAGTGGCGCGCTGTGTGGTTCAAGCGATGGAATAATCGTGCTGACGGGCGCAGGCTTAGCGCACATATCGTCATTTTCGGCTTCATTGGACCACCTCCACGTGAATCAAGTTTGCAGGAGGTAAACGCCAAGATTGCCGGTCTAAGTACCGGTCAGGTAACTACAATAGGGCATAGGATTCCATTATTCGCTTGGTGGACTCGCGGCGGTTATCACGTCTTTGACTATGTACTTATTTGACGTTGTCCGTATTGCTTTGGCGCTGTACGCGAGTCCATTTCATTTTGTCTGTTTAAGTTGTAAATCGACATGCAAGCTGGCGAAATTCTCCTCCGTCGTGGACTGTTGAACGATGAGCAATTAGCGCGCTCACGTGGTGCGAATGGCGATAGTTCTGGCTTGCTTGAAAGAGCCGTTGAACTTGGCTTCGTTCAAGAAGGGGCTGCGCTCCGCGCGCTTGGCGAAGAAATGGGCCTGGAATATGTCGATCTGCGGGAAGTCGACGCGGATCTTTCGCTCTTGGATGGGTTTCCGACCAAGTTGATACACCGCCAGGTCTTATTCCCAATCAGCCGGGAAAACGGTCAGCTGGTGGTAGCGACAAGCGATCCTTTTGATCTGTATCCAATTGATGAAGTGAGCGCGGCGACAGGCGCATCGGTAATGCCTGTGTTGGCTGACCGTGACGAGATTAACAAGTTGATCAAACGCCATCTCGGTGTCGGTAGCGAGACAGTAGATGGCCTGATTGAGTTAAAGCGAGAAGAAGAGGTTGAGCTACTAGAAGACTTGGAGACGGACGGTTCAGAGCTTTCGGAGATGGCGCAGGAAGCGTCTGTAGTGCGGCTTGTAAATGAGATTTTGCTGGAAGCTATCGAAAGCCGTGCCAGCGATGTGCATTTAGAGTCACAAGGTGACGGTCTGGTCGTACGTTATCGGATTGATGGCATGCTGCATCCACAAGCAGTGCCACCAGAGATTAACCGATTTCAACTCGCGATTATCAGCCGGCTGAAGATTATGGCGAGGTTGAATATTGCAGAGCGTCGTTTGCCTCAAGATGGGCGTATCAAATTGCGTATCAAAGGGCGCGAGATCGATGTGCGGTTTTCCGTGATTCCGATGATTCACGGAGAGAGCGTTGTGATGCGGATCCTAGATAAGTCCGCGATGACGTTTGAACTTAAAGGACTCGGCCTGGAAGAGGATACCTATACAACGTTTCATGAACTGATCCGTGAGCCGCATGGGATTATTCTTGTGACGGGACCAACCGGTTCCGGAAAAACAACCACACTGTACAGTGCTTTGGCCGAGATCAACGATCCTTCGCACAAGATTATTACTACGGAAGACCCGGTTGAATATCAGCTCTCAGGTATCAATCAGATCCAGGTGCAAAACAAGATCGGTTTTACGTTCGGCCATTCGTTACGTAGCATCTTGCGCCACGACCCGGATATCGTCCTGGTCGGTGAGATTCGTGACTTGGAGACCGCAGAGAATGCGATCCAGGCATCCCTGACTGGGCACCTGGTCTTCAGTACTTTGCACACGAATGATGCTCCCACGGCCTACACGCGGTTGACTGATATGGGATTGGAACCCTTCCTGGTTGCCAGCACGGTTGAAGCTGTGATGGCACAACAGCTCTTGCGCCGGCTCTGCAAGCACTGTAAGGAGGCTTTTGAACCGAATCGTGATGAGTTCCCAGAAGATTTTCCGTGGGACCAACTAGATGGTCGCCCTTTGTATCGACCCGTTGGGTGTCATCAGTGCCGAGGGGTTGGTTACATGGGACGTGTAGGTATTTACGAGCTGATGGTGACAACTGACGACGTACGTGAATTGGCAAATGAAAACGCGAGTGCTTGGCGGCTTCGCAAGAAGGCACTCGATGGAGGAATGCGATCGCTGCGGGAGGATGGCTGGAAAAAGGTGCTTCGCGGTGAATCGACTGTGGATGAAGTGATGCGTGTTGCTAAGAGCGATGCACTGCTAAAGAGCGTCACTTAAGGCGACTTGGTATTAAGAATTCTCTTGCGTTATTTGAATCATGCCTGACTTTGCCTACATCGCGCGCGATGGACAGGGTGAACGCGTGACCGGCAGCTTGTCTGCTGCCAGTCAACGTGAAGTGGTCAACATTCTTTCCGAAAGATCGCTGTTTCCTCTCGAGGTAACGGTAGAGAAAACAGCCAAGCGTTTTACACTTGGCCGGCCCGTCAAAGGTCAGGCGATGGCGCTGGTTTATGCTCAACTGGCGGCATTGCTGCGCAGTGGGGTCCCTTTGCTGCGTTCGCTCGACGTTTTGCGCAACCAGGCAGCTAAGCCGATTCTGAAAGAAGTTCTTGGCGATGTTCGTGACCGCATCGAAGAGGGGGAAACACTAGGCGATGGCATGGCGCGGCACACGAACGTATTCAGCGAAATGGCGGTGAACATGGTTCGCGCCGGCGGCGAGGGTGGGTTCTTGGAAGAGGCTCTCGAACGCGTGGCTATTTTCTCCGAACAACAGGAAGACCTCAAGAGTCGAACCATCGGAGCGTTGGCTTATCCAGTTTTTCTGGCCATTGTCGGCAGCCTGGTGATCACAGGGTTGATTGTTTTTATTGTGCCACAGTTTGATTCGATGTTTGATCGTTTGCGACAGATGGGACAGTTGCCATTTGTTACAGATTGGCTACTCAATTTTAGTGCGGCACTCAGGCAATGGGGCCTCTATATCATTGCTGCACTGGTTGTGGTGTTGTTGGTAGTTCGCGGTCGTTTGCAGACGGACTCAGGAAAACGCACGCGCGATCTGGTCAAGATTCGTTTACCGCTGTTCGGTATCGTGTTTCGGAATTTTGCCGTCGCGAGATTTTGTCGGGTACTGGGAACCTTATTGCGCAACGGCGTGCCCATCTTGACTTCATTGGACATCAGTCGGGAAGCTGCAGGCAATCGAATTTTGTCCGAGGCGATTGGGAACGCCTCCGAAAATATCACCGCTGGTGAAACGCTGGCTGGACCATTGGCTGCCTCGGGACACTTTCCGGACACGGTTGTAGAGATGATTACGGTGGCAGAAGAATCCAATACCTTAGATTCGGTTTTGGTTGATATTGCTGATGGACTCGAAAAACGTACCTCGCGAGCCCTCGATTTGGCAGTACGTCTGCTCGAACCAATAATGCTTTTGTTAATGGCTGGAATTGTACTGTTCGTGGTCGTCGCATTACTGGTGCCGATTATTCGGATGAGCAGTACTTTTGGATAAGCGACAACCGTTATTGCATCCCCCCGCGTGCAAGACATCCACAGGTCGCACGCTTAACCTATAGCACCTTTGAGAAGATGGGAGACCCATTCAATGAGACGTCATACACATCGGCGGCGTCGAGCATTTACGTTGCTGGAAGTCATGTTGGTTTTAGCGATCCTCTTGATTCTGGCTTCATTTGTTGGTGTGTCGATTATCCGCACGCAGTCGAGCGCGAATGTTAAGGCCACGCAGACTCAACTGTCTGCGATTGAGACGATTCTCAAGCTCTACTACCTTGACATGGGAGCGTATCCGACAAGCCTTTCTGACTTGCGAGTCGCACCGCAAGCCGCTGGGAATGTCCAGAAGTGGAATGGCCCCTACAGCGACAAAGACATTCCTCCGGATCCGTGGGGTAATGCCTACCTGTATGAGGCTGCGAGCGGTGGGTACCGTCTGTGGTCAGCTGGGCCCGATGCGCTCCAAGACACGGATGATGACATCATTGTAAATGGGGCTTCCTGACTTTTTGCGGCTGTCTACAGCCGTGTTTCTGGACCGCCGCTAGCCAACTTAGCAAGAAGGCGTTTGACTGTGTCATACGACTACTGTGACAATTCGGCAGGCGGGCGGGTCAATGCGGTCGTGTCATATTTGGTACCCGTTCGTGGTGGTCGGCGTGTGGGTCGGAATGTGAGAGCGTCGGCATTCACCTTGCTGGAGCTTTTGCTCGTATTGACTTTGTTGGTCGTCGTGGGAGGCATTGTCAGCCAGTCACTGCGTGGTCCGATTGAAAGCCAACGCTTGCGACGCTCTTCGGAGTTGCTGCGGATCGCTTTAGGGCGGGCCCGTGTCAAAGCGATGCAGTCCGGGCAGACACAGGTTTTTCGGTACGAGATTGCCGGACGTCGCTACCAGACGCAACCCTTGGCACTTGATTCTGAAGCGTCTGAATGGGGGCTCGACGCTTTTGACCAGTCCGATGAAGTTGCGCAGATTAATGATCCAAATAATCCAGACGTGTTTTCCGCGACACAGGCCAAGCAGGTGAACACTCTGGCGGAATTACGTTATCAGTTGCCGGAGGGTATTGTTTTTCAACAAGGGGCTACAGAGGTCGATCTCCGTATGTCACTTGCACAAGAGGAATTGGCGGCGCTCGATCAGGCAGTGCAAGATTGGTCACAACCGATTCTGTTCTATCCAGATGGGTCGACTTCCGAAGCGCGTCTCTTCTTATCGAACCAGGCGGGTCAGAGGTTTGTCGCGATCCGTTTGAGGAGTTTGACGGGCATACCTGTCGTGAGCGGTGTGCTCTCGGGGGAGGAGTTACCTCAATGAAACGTGGGTTTGTAAGACGCACGCGCCGCGACGGTATTACTTTGCTGGAGGTGATCCTGGCGATTGCGATTCTGGGCTCATCGATGGCGATGATCGCCGAACTTGTACGTGTGGGTGGTGTAAGTGCGGGTCGGGCTCGCGATTATACAAACGCGCAATTAATCTGCGAATCAAAACTCAACGAGTTAATCGCTGGCGCCATTCCCATAGCAGCGACGACACAGCAGCAAGTTGAGGATATGAGTTTGTCGGACCTGTGGTATTACTCCGTTGTCGTAACCGCACTGGACACGGAGGGTTTGGTTGCCGTTCAGGTGCTGGTTGAGAAAGGGGTTGAGCAGGGACAGCGCCCCGTTACCTTTTCATTGTTGCGTTGGATGGTAGATCCTGCTTTAGAGCAAGAGGCTGTCGAGTTGCAACTCGAGGAGGAGGCGCTGGAAGCGCAGCGCGCGGCTGCTGCAGGGACTTGAAGCGGGTAGTTGAAACATAGGAACAACGAAGTGAAGGCCGAGCGCACAGTGCAACGACGTGATCTAGCTCATGCCCGTGGCATGACACTGCTTGAATTAATGCTTGCGCTGAGTCTCAGCGCGCTGATTTTTGTGGCGATCGGCATGGCGATGGATCTGAACGTCCGCGCGATGGACGTACGGCAAGGCAACGTCGAAGAAGCGCAGCTGGCACGCGCGATTCTGAAACGAATTTCCGATGACCTGCGTGGGGCAGTCAGGCCATCCAACGTGGAGACTGAAGAATCGCAGCAAATGGCTGAAGGCGCAGTGGGCAGTGGGGGTGATGGCGATTCATCAGCGCCAGATACTGGCGATAATGCTGGTGCTGGAAGTCCTCCTGATGTCGGTAGTGTTGACATGGCGTCCGAGGACGGCGCGACCGGCGATGCTGCGACTGAAGTGGTGACCGAGGATGCTTCGTCATTGGTGCCACCTCCTCAACTCGGAGTTTACGGAACGCAATACCAACTCCAAGTGGATGTCAGTCGTTTGCCACGGCCCGACGAATACAACCCAGTCATGAGCAGTACTCAGGATTTTCAGATGCTTGATATCCCGAGTGACATCAAGTCGGTGGCATATTATCTGCAATCGCCGCAGATGTTTGATGATGTGGATGCCGACACGATCCGATTTTCGCGACAAGAAGATCAATTGGCGGGTGGCTTGGTGCGCCGAGAGTTGGATAGATCGATGGCTCGGTATGCCGCCGAGATGGGCGATACAACGATCCTTGCGATGACTGGTGAGGTGCTTGCTCCCGAAGTGACGAGCCTCGAGTTTCAGTACTTTGATGGCTTGGCATGGCTCACCGCATGGGATAGCGCTTCGATGCAAGGGCTACCACAGGCGGTTCGCGTGATCCTTACGATTCGGCCAGCTCGTGCCCCGGCCAGAGCGAATCCAGTTGGACTTACCAATGCGGCTACCGCAATTGCTGCAGGGGATTTGGTGTACTCGTTGGTCGTTCGCCTGCCGCTGGCGGAACCGCCGGAAACGATGGGTGACTCGGCGATGGAGGCGATGGGACTATGAACGACACTTTGATTTCTCGTCGCTCACGCCGTGGGGCTGTATTGATCGTGGTGTTAGTTGTTGTTGCCATGTTGTCGTTGGCAGGCTACACGTTCACTCACATGATGTTAACGCACCAACAGGCGGCACAACTGCACGGCCGCCAGGTCCAAGCACGTGTTTTGGTTGATTCAGGTGTCGAATACGTCCGTACTTACTTTACTCAGGAGGAGGCGACACGGCAGGAGATGGGCGGACACTATCTCAATCCGACAGTCTTTCAAGCAGTTCCAGTAATGGTTGATGCAGACCCTCGTGGTCGGGGGAACTTTAGCGTCGTAGCACCGAATCTTGATGAGATGGGGAATTTGGCTGGAGTACGGTATGGACTGGAAGATCTCTCCACGCGTTTGAACATGAACATTCTGCCTATGGCCGAAGGGCTACTGCCTGGTGCTGGCCGGACGTTGTTGATGGCGTTGCCAGGGATGACTGAGGATACGGCTGATGCCATCCTGGATTGGATCGACGAGGATGACGAAGTTCGTGAGTTCGGAGCCGAGGCGGAATCTTACGAAGGTTATATGCCGAAGAACGGACCGCTTGATTCAGTTGAAGAGTTGCTGTTGATACGAGGTGTAACACCACGTTTGCTGTTCGGCCTTGACACTAATCGCAACGGTATGGTGGAGCAACATGAATTAGAGCAAGAGGTAAGCGGAGTGACTTCAACCGCGCAAGAAACCGCTGCGATCGATGTGACAGCGGAGGGAATGCAACGCGGTTGGTCTGGATTCTTGACGTTGCACAGCCAGGAGAAGAATGCCACGTCTTTGGGGCAGCAGCGAATTTTCGTCAACAACGACAATCTTCAGGAACTGTTTCAGCAGTTGTCAGATGTCTTTAACGAAGAATGGGCTGTGTTCATCGTCGCTTACCGCCAGGCGGGCGCGTTTGATGGAGGTGATTCTGGTGAGTCGGCGTCTGGGCACACAATAGATTTTGAACAGGAGCCCCAAGAGAAACTGTCTCAAGTGCTCGATTTGATCGACAAGAAAGTTCAAGTACGCTTTGCAGATGAAGACGATTCGGTGGTGTTGCGATCACCGTTTCCCAATGATCAGGCGGCGATGAACATTTACCTTCCTTTACTGATGGATGTCCTGAGTGTCAGTGAATCTCCGACGATTCCGGGCAGAATCAATATCAATCAGGCTCCCCGTTCGATTCTGCTGGGTATTCCCGGAATGACGGAAGAACTGGTTGAGACAATTGTTGAACAACGAACTCTCGAACTAGATCCACAAAATGAAGACCCCAACCTCAAATTCGAGTCCTGGTTGTTGACCACCGGCGTTGTGGATCTCGACCAAATGAAAGCGTTGATGCCGTTTGTGACGGCTGGTGGAGACGTTTTTCAGGCACAAGTTGTCGGTTATTTTGAAGATGGCGGTGCGGCCTCTCGCACCGAAGCTATTTTTGATACTACCGGCAAGATTCCCCGCGTAGTATTCTGGAGAGATATCAGCCATCTCGGGCGGGGGTATCCTCTGGAGTTGTTAGGCGTTCAGCTGGATGTAACTCAATAAGAAATGTATGTGACAGTGCTTGCCACGATTTAGTTATAGAGTCATTGCTGTTCTGGATGCACCACCGCTGTCATAGCGTATTGCGATTGTTGACAACAGTTGTTTCTCGGCTCGGTTTGCGTTTCACGAATTTCAATACCAGTGGTTTTAGAAGGTCGTACCGCCATGGCCAAAATACTTGCACTGGAGTCCGATGCCCAAGAGTTCCGTTTGCTGGTTGGAACTCCACGTGGAAGAGATGTTGTGATCGAAGAGGCGCTGTCGATTCCCACCTCTGAAGATTCCGACGCAAATGCTGCTGCATTAGCAGCCGTCTTGGAAAGCCGCAAAATTGATAAAGCAGATGTGTTTGTTGCGATCGGGCGGTCGCAAGTGGAATTGCGTCTGCTTTCGTTGCCGTTTTCGCCACCGGAAGAATTACCGGAAATGGTGCGTTTTCAGGCGATGCGGCAGTTCGCAAATATCGGTGAAACGTGGCCGCTCGATTTTGTTACCTTGTCAGAGACAAGCGACCACAGTCAGATGAATGTGCTGGCTGCGGCGATTTCACCCGAGCAGGTTGAACAGATTCGCACGGGTTGCTCCGCAGCCCACTTGTCGCCTCGGCGGATGGTCTTGCGTCCCTTTGCGTCAGCTTCGCTCTTAAGGCACCAGGGCAAGGCCAGTCAGGGTGATTGTCAATTGCTGGTTAGCATGACGTCAAGTGAAGCTGAGTTGACCGTTCTCAGCGATGGCCAGGCGGCGTTCTTGAGAGCAGTCCGTTTGCCACTCGACGATGTGGGTAACCTTGTACCGAAGGCATTGGTTGGTGAAGTGCGCCGGACTATTGGCGCGGCACAAAACCAGTTAAACGGGCGGACTGTTGACAAGATATGCCTGTGCCAAGGTGCATCCGAGGCGAGTGCGTTGGTAGATAGCCTTGCCTCAGAACTGTCGCTTGAAATAGACCGCTTCGATCCGTTTGATGGGATGCGTTTATCGAAGAAGCTAGCGTCGGAGCCGCCTGCCTATCCAGGGCGCTTTGCGGGCTTGTTGGGCGTGTTGGCCGACGAGGCTAAAGAAACACATACAGGAATTGACTTTCTGCATCCCCGACAAAAACCTCCTCCACCGAGCAAGCTGCGAAGAAACGTGTGGATTGGTACAGGCAGTGGAGCTATTGCTGCCGCAGTCTTGTTGTATGTGACGGCGACGATCTGGAGGAAGAACACAGAGATTGCGGATTTGAAAGCAACAATTGCCGCCAATCAGAAGAACTTGGAAGTGGCACAGCAGGACATAGAAAACGAGGCCGCGATCAGTGTGTTCCTGCAAGGAGACATTACCTGGCTTGATGAGTTGCTTTGGCTGTCGCAGACATTTCCTGACGCCGAAGATGCCTTGATCAAGACGCTTTCGCTAAACGCGAATAGCAAGCAGGGGGGACGTATTGACTTGGATGCCTTTGCGCGGACGGGTGAGACGATTGGCCGAGCTGAGGCGGTGTTGCGCGATGAGCGTCACGAAGTGCAGCCTGACGGAAGTCAGGAGGATGCGAGTAAAAAGGGCTACTACCATTCGTTCCGTGAACGCATTCTTGTCCAAAAGGACCAATCCCTCCCCAGTCGCCTGGTTCAGGGGGAAGGCACAGATCAACGGGAAGACGGTACAGAAGACGGTACAGAGGGGAACGCGGTCGATCCTAGTGACGAATCAGACCCGCCGCAGACTGATCCAGCAGAATCCGCACCGAATAGCGAGCCGTCTGAACGGGGATCTGCGACTGACGCCACAACACGTGCCGTTTCCGCCCACGAGGATCTTGAGGGGGAGGTGAACTCAAAATGACACAACGTGAAAAACTACTAGCGGGCGCTGTAGCTGTATTAGTGCTTTTGGTACTTGGAACGTTTGCGTTCAATCAGTTTCAGGATGCGGTCGATGCCAAAGACGCTGAAATCCGCAATCTCACTTCCAGGGTTAAGACAGAAAAATTCACTATTGACGTAAAGGGCATTAGGGCTCGTAAGAAGTACAACGATTATCTTGATCGCTCGCTTCCTGGAATTTCTGCGGTTGCCAGTTCTCGTTATAGCGATTGGCTGCGGCAAGTCGTGGAAGACGTCGGCTTGGACAACAGCAAAGTCGATTACGTTGCGGCCCGGAATCGTGGCGAACTCTACAAGCAGCTGCAATTCGATATTGTTGGTAAAGGCAGCCTCGGACAAGTCACAGAGTTTCTCTTTGCCTTTTATCAACAGAAGCATCTGCACCGAATTGATCGCCTCATTCTGCAACCGACAGGCAAGACCTTGGAATTGCTAAATATCAGCATGCGCATTGAAGCTGTTGCCATGTCCGCGCAGAAAGACAAGGTTGACCTCCAGCCGATGAAAGAAGCGTGGCGATCCGCGTCGTCCGATCGTTTGAGATTGGAGAAGTTGGCGGATTACGACAGATTCATAGCAGGCCGCAATCTGTTCGCCCCGGGAAATCAAGTTCCCCGATTTGTCACGGATGAGGATGCACAAGAGATGACGTTGGGTCGTCGTGGATCGGTCAGGATTCGTGCGGACGCTGGGGACCGAGGCCAGGACCTGACTTTTCGGTTGATCAGTACAAACTATCCCGATGCTGATGAGATTCCCAAGGAAAGCGAAAGCGGTCGATTCAGCTTTACTCCTGAGAAGACCGGTGACTTCAACATGGTTGTTGAAGTTCAGGACAGCGGACCGGGGCCCAACAACAAGGCAACGAAAGAATTTGCTTTTACTGTCAAGGAGCCAGAGCCAGAGCCAGAGCGAGAAGATCCGCCGCCGGATTTTGACGTGGCGCGTAGCATGTACATTACGGCGGTAATCGAGCGCAACGGTGAGCCGCAGCTTTGGTTGCATTTGCGAACCACTAACGAAACGATTCAGCTACGCACTGGTGACGAATTCAGTGTCGCTGATGCGACTGGAAGAGTGCGGGAAATTTCCTATGAGACCGGCCGTGTCGAATTCGAACTCGGAGGCCAGATTTGGCAGGCTCGCCGTGGCGGGAATTTGGCTGACGTGGAGGCGGTTGTTGAGGTCGACGAGGCGACCAACTGAGCACGGGATTCTTTCCATCTCGAGTCTCGCTAACCGCGCTCAGGAGCTGTGCATTACCAGACGCTAGAACCCCGGATGCACGGAAGCGCTGCTAGCACGCGTTATGCTCTGGTTTGCGTAACTTGCTGCTCCAGGTACTTACTCGCAAGGTCGTCGCCTTAAGTGCCTGGCCTAATTGCCGCCGCAAGGGCATCGATCTGGTGTGATGGAGTCCACCGGTCCGGTTGTAGCAGAGAATCTGACAATTCCACCTTGATTGTCGGCCCAAGTTGTGACGATTACACCCAATAAGTGGATACGTGCATTCGTACTGGTTTTGCGTTCTTGTTGCCGTGAGCGGCATGACTGACAGTCGGTGTAACGTTTCTGTATTGCCGCACGTACAAACGCGGTTGAAGTTTTGGGGGGAGAGACAGAATGAGCGGTTGTACCCATTCCTGGTTGCGTCAATGGCTATGTCGGACCATTGTTCGTGCCGCCGTTTCTGCCACGACCGTTGTTGTCCTGCTGCTGTATAGCGGACCACTGTCTTCTCAGGAATCAAGCCCTTTAGTGTTCCGTGAGTATGTGTTGCAACATGCGAAAGCGGACGATATTGCTGCGCGATTACGTTCGGAGTTGATGGAGAACGAACCGGGAACAGGTGTATTTGTCAATCGGCAACGCAATCAAGTTGTACTTCGCGGCACTCCGCAAATGCATCGCCTTGCGGAACAGATGGTCAAGACGCTTGATCGAGTGGTACCCACGAGAAATGCTCAGGTACCGTCAGATACCGAGGCGAGTCGCACGGAGGTTCGTGGCTATTCAATTCCGGTTGACCAGCTCGATTCGGTGGCGCAACAGCTGCAAAAGGCGTTTCCTGTGGCGCGAATTGTCGCAGATGCCCGTACACTTCAGGTGATTGTCGTGGCGGCGCCTGCGGTACAGCAGCAGGTGACACAGTTTCTGCAATCCTCACCTGCTCGGCCGACCCCCGCCGCTGAGTCGGCTCTGGGCAATGCCACAACAGCCCAAGAAAACATTACCCGAGCCCAAGAAAACATTGCCCGCCGTGGCACTTTCTCGCAGCATTCGGCCGATGGAAAATCTCTCAATCACATTTCTTGGCGAGAGCTTGAGTCGTTTCTGCGCGACTCGTTTGGAGATCAATTATCTGTCAATCCTGACCGGACAGGTTTGATGGCCACTGTGACTACGGCTGGTCCAAACGGCTCTCAACCCGTAATGCAAATTGACCGGCGTTCCAACCGTGTGACCTTTACCGGAAATCCGGATTCGACTGCCGCTTGGAAACAAGTTGCGGCTGCGTTGGACACCCCCCCAGGAAATCGCAGCCAGGCGATGCGTCTTGTGCCCGTGCAGCGAGCTCGCCCATCAAGCGTTCAACGGGCCGTGGACTTGATTCACGCCGCTGCAGGTGGTGGTAACGCCACACCGACAGTCGCCGCCTATCAAGTACAGGCGGAAGGTAAGCAGCGTCTTGGCAGTGAACTGGTTTCGATGTTGTATCAACCACAACAGCGCGAGCAAGCACGAGACCCTCAGCCGCGACGTGGGGAACCGAAAGCGGAGCCTGGAGCGGCTGTTGCTGTACAACAGCCCAACACACCGGCTCAACCGCCTCGCTCCGGACCGGCGACTACTCCGGGAGTACCGGCTGGTGGTGCGCTCGATCCTGATGCGGACACAGGTGGGCTATTCGGCCCCGTGCAAATTGAATTTGTGGAAGGGCTCAACACGTTCATTATTCGTGGGCATGAGCGGGATGTAGCACGCGTGATGCAGATTATCGAAAAGATCGAAGCGCAAGCCAAAGAGACTCAGCCGGAAACCGAGATCTACATGCTTCAGCATGCGAATAATCAGGCGATCGGGCAACTCATTCTCTCGTTTTATGAGACAGTCTACGGAAACCGAATTAGTCCAGTTAGCATCGTCCCACTCGGGAAACCGAACGCGTTGCTACTGATTGGTGTTACGGAGAGCATCGAAGAAATCAAGAAGCTAATTGTGAAGTTAGACAAGCCGGCAGACCCCAATGCACAAATCAAGGTTTTTCGGCTACTACACGCTGCCGCGACGGATGTCCAAGCAGTTCTTCAAAGTTACTATAGTCCGACCGGGCAACCGGGGCAGGCAGGTGGTCAAACTGGTGGTCAGACGACGGACTTGGCCTCCCGCGTACTGGTTGTGGCAGACTTTCGTAGTAATTCACTGATCGTCCAGGCCAGCCCTCGTGACATGGCGGAAATCGCAAAGCTGATTGCCGAACTGGATGTCGATACTACGCCTGCAACCGATGAGGTGCGAGTCTTCTATCTAAAGAACACTCTGGCTGCTGAAATGCAGCAGGTGCTGCAAGCAGCCATCACTGGACAGTCAACTGGCCAGGCTGGTATCGGTGGTGGGCCGCAAATTGGTGTGCAAGGGCAGGCGACACAGCAAGGTGGTACGCAAGGGCAGGGGACGACACCTTCCAAGACACTTGCGATCCAGCAGAAGCTGGAAATCATGGGGGGGGCACAAAAGAAGATGATCGAGTCGGGTATCTTGACGGGGATCGTGATCACCGCGAATCCGACAGCCAATACTATTGTCGTACGTGCGCCCAAAAACAGTATGGCACTTGTTGCCGAGTTAATCCGCCAGTTGGATCAGTTGCCCGACGCGGAAGCCCAGATTAAGGTTTTTCCGCTGGAAAACGGCGATGCGATTCAAATTACGCAAGTATTACAACAGCTGTTTGGGCTGCCGGTGACCGCTGGGCAGGGTTTTGCTGGCCAATCGGTCCAGGCGGCTTCGTTGGCTAACTTGCGAACAGGTGCAGCGGGTGGTGAGTCGTCTCTGATTCCGTTGCAGTTTAGTTTTGATCCGCGAACGAACTCGGTGATCGCGACAGGTTCACCCGCAGATTTGAAAGTGGTCGAAACACTGATCTTACGATTAGACCTGGGTGACGTTCAAACTCGTGTTACAAAGGTGCTGCGGCTGAAGAATGCGCCAGCGAATGATGTTGCTACGGCGATTCAAAATTTTCTGCAGTCGCAACGAGATATCAGCAACCTGCAGTTTCAGACCGGTGGCATTGGGGCATTTGCTGATCAACTGGACCGCGAAGTGATTGTTGTTCCAGAGCTGATCACGAACAGTTTGATCATCAGTGCGACTCCCAAGTACTTTGAAAACATCATCGAGATCATTACGGATCTGGATTTTCGTCCTCCAATGGTCATGATTCAGGTGATGATTGCTGAAGTTCAGCTCGATGACAATTTTGAGTTTGGTGTTGAATTTGGCCTGCAAGACTCACTGTTGTTTGACCGCGGGATTGCCACGGTCGGCGGTCCGAGCGACCCAGGCTTCAACTTCAATAACACTACTGCGAATCTTCCTAACCTGAATGCGAATGGTCGGGAGGTGTTGGCGGGACAGGCGCTGTCTAGTTTTGGGGTTGGGCGGTTGAGTTCGACAGCTAATTTTGGCGGATTGGTGCTTTCTGCCGCCAACGAATCGATCAGTGTTCTGCTGAGAGCCTTACAGAGTGAAGGTCGTGTGCAGGTGCTGAGCCGTCCCGTGATCATGACGATGGATACCGAACCCGCATTTGTGCAAATCGGTCAAACCACTTCCCGAATTACCGGAAGTCAGAACTTGGGTAATGGCGGGGGGGGATCCAACTCTGTGGTCGATACCGAAGTTGGATTGCTGCTGACCGTACAGCCTCGGGTCAACCAGGACGGGCTGATTTCGATGACGGTTGATACGGAGAACTCAGCATTGGGTGAAGCGGACGATGGAGTGCCGGTGGCTGTGGATAACAACGGTAACCCAGTCATTTCTCCAAATATCAATATCACCACAGCTTCGACGACGCTGTCTGCACGCAGCGGTCAAACGGTCGTGTTTGCGGGTTTGATCCAAAAGACAAAGGCTCAATTAGTGAGCAAAGTTCCGTACTTGGGCGACATCCCCTTACTGGGCAATCTGTTCCGATTTGATCGCGAAGTGGACAAGCGGTCCGAATTGATGATTGTCATGACTCCCTATTTGGTCAATGGCGATGAAGATTTGGAGTGGCTCAATACGATCGAGACAGATCGTATGAGTTGGGCAATTTCAGATGTGATCGATAGCTTTGGTGACCAGGGATTCAGCGCTGGCCGTGGCCTGTGGGGAGAAGCTGCGGGCGCTCCAGTGATCTATCCTCATGACGATCCCACCGGGCTACAGTCAACCCCTGGTAATTCGCGACGGCCGCTTGCGCCACCGGCTGGTTTGATTGACCCTGGTCCAGCTGCCGAAGACAGCACCGAAGACAACGGAATGGGGGGCGCGCAAGGTCGTTGGACGGACCCCATGCCAATGCAACCGGTCCGTGTCGAAGATGCGACCGCACCTTATGCGCAACCGGTAGATCCCGCAGCGCCGGTTTCTGTCTATGGCCCGATTCCTCCTCACTATTACGACGCAGCCGCATCGCCCAACCAAGCGAGAATCACAGAGCCAGTACAAGCACCAGCCGCGACCGGATATCGGGCTGCTCCACCCCTGCGCTGATATAGATCTCTTCCCTGGTCCACATCAACGTGAGTCAAATTCCTGCTGTTGCACACTTTGAAGCCTCCTCAAAGTTGCCGCGGGCACGCAAGAGATGTGACTGCTCCACCGTAAGAGAGTGTAATATGAGAAAGTCACTATGCGGATTAATTTTGTTCCTGTGTTCATGGAACATTGGGTGCAGTACCTGGAAGCCTGCGTCGTTGACCAAGCCATGGACGGAGTGGAAAGAAAGTTGGGCGGAGGAGAGCGTCCAGGTTCCCCAGCAGATGGTGATCGTCTGGTCGGACGCGGTCTATAAACAGGCTGGCAAACCCGCAGTTCGAGGATTTGGTGGCCGCGTCTATTTCTATGATAGTCAGCAGAAAATTGTATCGGTGGAAGGTAAGCTAACGATATTTGGCTTTGATGATTCACACCGTCAATTTTCCGGGATTCGACCCGATCGTCGATTTGTTTTCAAACCGGAGCAACTGAAACAACGTCATAGTGAAACCACGTTAGGGGATTCTTACAGCGTTTGGATTCCGTGGGATGAGGTCGGTGGCGAACAGAAGAGGATTACGTTGATTCCCATTTTCCATTCAATGGATGGCCAATTAGTGCGGGGTGATCAGACGCTCAATGTGTTGCCCGGACCACAAGCGACTCGTCGGCTCGAGAACAGCACTTCGAGTGGGGACGGGGTGTTGACGGCAAGCCACCAGGATGCGGTTCGAGATTCCGGAGCCCAGCGAGCTGCACCTGTCAAACGCCGTCCACCCACCACGATCTTTGTGCCAGAAAAGACCTCTCAGAAAATGCAGGCGATGTCTCAGGCCTACGCGGATGCTCAGCAAACCGCTGGATCGCAACAGGCGAAGGAGGCAGTCAATCCGTCGTCGACAGCCGCTCAAAGGTTGGCTGGGCAGCGTGAGTCACCAGCAGAAACAAATGTCAATTGGGACGGTCCGAAGTGGAATCCTCCGGGGCAACGATCAGCTCGTTACGAACGTTTGAAATCCCGGGTTCTAAGAGCGCGAGCCGAGCGATTAGATCGCGGTCGCGCTCACGGGCAACCCTTCCACGAAGAATCGCAGTATCCTGCTCCATCGACACCTTCACCGGCGTCAAAATCTTCAGCCGCGGGATACTCAACAAGCGTTTCTCGAAGCGGGCGCTGATTACGTTGACGGGTCGAGGTGACACTTCAAAACCGATTGTCATTTTTGCACGCAGCGTTTGACGCGTGGTTTGGCCGCCTTGTGCACCGAATTGGTTGCCACCAAATTGGTTGCCACCAAATTGGTTGCCACCGAATTGGCTGCCACCGAATCCGCCACCCAGCCCGCCGCCGAATCCGCCACGTCCTCCACCGAGTCCACCACCAAGCCCACCGAGTCCACCACCGAATCCACCACCAAGCCCGCCGAGTCCACCACCGAACCCACCTCCAAGTCCCCCCAGCCCGCCACCTCTGCCACCAAGCCCAGTTCCCAGATTACTGGCGAAAGCTGAGTTGATGCTGCTCGGCTGTTGGCCCTCGAGGCTGCGCGGGGACCATCCGAGGCTGCGGCCTACAAAAGGGTCACGGGCGATAGCTGCGTTACTGCTGAGCTCACCGGTTTGAGTCAGCCCGGCACCGCGGCCACCGCCACCGCCAGGCGCCGCGGGAGTCCCTAGACCTCCAGTACCCAATCCACCACCGAAACCTTGTGCCTGTAGATCTCGCTGGAAAGCCAGCAGGCTTGTTCCGACGAGCAGTACGCAGAGGATGGGCTTATTCATGGCAAGAACCTCTTGCGAAAAGTCGGTTAATTTTTTGATTTTGGGTGTAAACCTAGGCCTGGTGTTTCGGCAGGTAATATGCGGGTACTAATGCTTGTTCATCGTCAGACGTCAGTCAAAGCGTTCGCTCGGTTTGGTAATCGTACTTTTGTGCCGTCTGACAGTATTATACG
>PAQH01000132.1 GCA_002709225.1 Planctomycetaceae bacterium | reverse complement strand
TCCGTCACAAAGCGACCGCGGGCGACCTGGATCTGTTTGGCCATGCATCGCTGTTCCAGTGGATCTGTCGCTGCGAAACGCGCAGCGGAACGACTACGCTGCGGGATTGGCTACTGGAGCCTGCCGTCCCATCGGAGATCTTACTGCGTCAGGATGCCATCAAGGAACTAGCACCGCGTGCCAGGCTGCGGGAAGAACTTCAGCTACTGGGTCGTCGACTGAGAGACTACCCCAGTGGGCCCGACCGGATGATCGAGTGGACCGAATCACCTGACTGGCTGCTGCGACGACCCTGGGTTACTTGGTTGGTTCGTCTGCTGCCGGCCTTGTTCGTGGCAAGCGGATTAACCCTATTGCTGTGGGAGTCAGGCCAGCCCGTTTGGCTCGCCCTCTTCTCGCTGTTGGGATGCCATTTTCTATTAAGCCTGCTGTTCGGTGGACAAGTTCACACGCGGTTTCATCACGTTTCCTCCGGCAGAGGCGAAGTACAAAATTATCTGGAATTGTTCCACCTCATGGAACAAGAACCGGCTGTCGCCACCAAATTAGTTTCTCTGCAGCAGCAGGCCACACTGGAGCACGGAGGAATCCATCTTCGGCTGCGCCAATTGGGGGCGATCATGGTTCTGGCCAATCTACGGCACTCCGCTATCACTTTTCCGCTGTGGCTGGTGTTGCAACTGGGGCTACTATGGGATTTTCATGTGCTCGCAGTACTGGAAACCTGGAAGCGTCGCCACGGCTCCCAGGTCCGCAGCTGGTTCACTGCGCTTGGCGAATACGAGGCGTTAGCCTCGCTGGCCGCAGTCCATCACGACGATCCCGACTGGAGCTTCCCAACGATTGCACCCGCCGGGAAACCTCTACAAGCGCGGGGTCTAGGGCACCCTTTACTAACAGACGCCAGCCGTGTGGCCAACGATATAGAAATCGGTAACCCTCACTGCTGCCTGCTCGTCACCGGTTCGAATATGTCGGGCAAGAGCACTCTTTTGCGCAGTACCGGTCTGAATCTCACTCTGGCGCAGATGGGAAGCCCTGTCTGTGCAACCCACTGGGAAAGTCCCCCGCTGCGCGTCATGACCAGCATGCGGGTCAGCGATTCACTCGATCAGGGAGTCTCTTTTTACTTCGCTGAGCTACAACGGCTCAAAGAAATTGTCGACACGGTTCGTAACAGAACGGATCCAACCCAACCCCAAGTCCTGTTTCTCCTCGATGAAATCCTGCAGGGCACCAATTCTCGTGAACGCCACATCGCCGTCCAACAGGTCCTCACGCATCTCCTGAAAGAGGGAGCGATGGGCGCTGTCTCCACGCACGATCTCGATTTGGCACAAATCGAGCCGCTTCGTTCAGCCTGTCGCCCAGTGCATTTCCGAGAAACCGTTGAAACAACGGAAACCGGTATGCGCATGGACTTCGATTACCAACTGCGGGAGGGCGTCGCAACAACCACTAACGCGCTGCAATTGTTGAAAATTGTGGGCCTAACGAACCTGTCATAACAGTTCTGCTCTCCTTCAGCAGTGGCTGTCGCTCCATCAACTAGCCGGCAGATGCACGCATTCGATCACGCGTCTCTGGTATCCGTCAATCGTCTCTAGCCTGTCTGAGAATCTTCGCTAGAATGGGTGAGCCTGTGACAAACGAGGTCAAATAGATATGTCTGAAGCACACGTGTCGGAAGCTGAAGAAACCCTACTTGAGATTAACCTCCGCCAACCGGGTTTTGCAGCGTTGTGTGCTTGGCTCGTCCCAGGTGCTGGCCACATGTACCAAGGACGGATCGTCAAAGGCCTTCTGTTCGCTGTTTGCGTTCTAGGGACCTATGGTGCTGGATTCGTCATCGGTGAAGGGAAAGTCGTCTACGCCGCCTGGGAACCTGAAAAAGACCACCGTCGATGGCAATTTATTTGCCAATTGGGGGTGGGGCTTCCTGCCTTGCCCGCCGCCATCCAAGCGATGCGATATAGACAGGACAAGCCGCTTCTTTGGAACGGCTTTATGGCGCCTCCGGAACCCACCCACGATCTCAATACGAGCGATGCCCTGTCCGACTGGAACTTGCGGCTTAACAGTGCTTTTGAAATGGGCACGCTTTATACGGTGATTGCCGGGCTGTTAAACATCCTCGCAATTTACGACGCGTTCTCAGGACCTATGATCGACATCGTACCGCAACCACGTGAGTAACTTCCACCCTAACGCAACATCGCTAGAATCCTCTCGACGATGAACAACGCCCCCTTGTATACACCTCAGGCGCTTCCGTTCAACGAACTGTGGTATCTGCTACCATTGTTCGTTGCCATCTGTCTCGTATTCGGCGCGACGCGTGACGAGAACTGGCCCGGTATCCTGTTTCATGCCTTGCAGAATGCCCGCTGGATTGCCCTGTTCGTACTCGTTGTTTTCTCAATCCTCTACGCAGTCTCTTGGGCAGTTTAGTCTCTTCGGTAATTTGTTCATCCAACTGCCATGATTTGATTTGGTACCAATACGAGTTCGAGACTTGTGCGATAAAGTAACGCGTAAGTTGACTTCCTCTCGCTGTCGAGACAGAATCCGCCAATTGCTGTGCTCACTCCCAGGTTAGCGATCACCGGGACAAGGGCATACGCACTGAGCGTTTCCGCCAGCTACGAACCTCCCAGACAAATTGCGGCAAACAATCAGATGTTTCGCCAGAACACTTGGGCGGGCGCAATATTCCAGTCTCCTGTAGTCTTACAGGTTGGAGGCATTTGGTTTGGGGCATAGAATAGATAGGTGAATTTGGCCCGGCGAAGCACGTCGGGCTATTCTCATTAATTACGATTGCTCTGACAACAAATTCTGTTGAGAACTAGTATGCCCGCTTTTGACAAACACATTTTTGTCTGTTGCAATCAGCGGGCGCCGGGCCATTCCCGAGGCTGCTGTGACCCCGATGGTTCCGGACAATTGCGGAGTCGCCTGAAGGCAGAACTCAAACGCCGGGGCTTGGGCGTGCAAGTTCGCGCCAATAACGCTGGCTGTCTCGACCAATGTGAAGCTGGCCCCGTATTGGTGATCTATCCCCAGGCAATCTGGTACGGCAATGTTCAAGAGGAAGACGTACCTCGGATTGTGGAAAAGACGATACTCAACGACGAGTTGATTGAAGAACTGGTCATTCCTGACGAAGTGCTCAATACAAAGGGACGGATTCGCTGGCCAAAAACCGCGTCTTGAGATTTCAATTCGCGCCATTCGCGTCCGCGTTTCGCGCGGCGGAGTCACTCAACAAATGAGAATCGTCATTCTAGGCGCCGGCACTGTCGGCACATCGATCGCAGAGGTCCTTTGCAACAACCGCCACAGTGTCACGGTTGTCGATTCAGACCCCGTTCAAAAACAACGGATAGATGATGAACTCGATGCCCAGGCAATTCTCGGCTCAGCTTCTCAATCTAGTGTGCTCTTTCAGGCAAATGTTCTAGATGCCGATCTCTGCCTCGCCGTAACCGGAAATGACGAAGTCAATCTAGTCGCAGCAAGCATGGCCAAAGCAATGGGCGCACGCAGAACCATGGCGCGCGTTTACGCACCTGTCTTTCGCGACTTGAGTACGTTTGACTACCAGGGACATTTTCACATCGACCGCTTGATCAGTCTTGAACACGAAGCCGCAAATCTACTCGCCCGTAACCTGAGGGACCCGGGATCCGTTGTCGTCGAACACTTCGCTCGTGGCGAGCTCGCGGTGCAGGAAATCCTGCTTTCCGAAAGGTCGCCGGCGATTGGAAAATCCGTCAAGGAACTCGAACTTCCCACAAACGTGCGCATCGGTGCACTGCACCGCACAAAGAATGTTCCCAGCGATGGTCAGATGTGGCTGGCTGGCGCAGACGACTGTTTTGAAATAGGCGACCGTGTCACATTAATTGGCCAACGTGAAGATATCGACGAGGTCACGGAAAAAGTCTTTCGACCCGCACTGACACCCAAGATGTCTGTTGTGATTGCCGGTGGCGGCGAGACCGGTTACCACTTGGCGCGTATTCTGGAGAACGAACAATTTGATGTCCGCCTGATGGAACAATCACGCGAACGCTGTGACTTTTTGAGCCACAACTTGGACCACGCCACCGTGGTCAATGCGGATGCGACCCGCCGATCCAAGCTTGAAGAAGAACGTGTCGGCCATTTTGATGTCTTTGTGGCCTGCACAGGAGACGACGAAAACAACATCGTGGCCGGGGTCGAGGCTCGCGAAATCGGCACCCAGAAAATCATGGCGGTAATCAGCCGACGTGATTATGCAGGCATCAAGGAACAACTGGGAATCGATGTCACTGTCAGTGAATTAGATGGCGTGTCACAACAAGTCATGGACTTCCTCAACACTGGGCCTATTATCTCACGCTCCATGTTGCCGGGCGGGCGCATCGGTGTATTTGAAATCGAAGTCCTGGAAGATGCTGCCGCTACAGAACATGTGATTGCAAACCTCGCTTTGCCGGCGGATTGTTTGATTGCCGTCGTGATTCATGAAGACCACATCAAGGTCCCAGGCAGAGATGATCGGCTGCAGCCCGGCGACACGGTCATTGCGCTCATTGATGACTCTGCCGTAGAAGACACGTTGAACATGTTCGCCGTAAGAGAAGACTAAATCACCCACACCCCCCTGTGTTTCATCTGTTTTTCCACTACGCGTCGAAAAGCAGACCTGTCGATGGCAGATTAAACACCATGAACTTTCGCTTACTCAGCAGACAGCTGGGCATTATTTCGCTGCTGATTGGTGGCACAATGCTGTTCAGTCTTCCCTGGGCTTTCCCCAGTTGGGGAAAGCGTGAAGCAATCAGTAGTGAGGTTTTCGAACAGGATGGCGCAGTCGCTCTGGGATTGAGTATCGCAATTTGTGCGATGACCGGGTTCCTGTTGATTTGGTATGGCCGCAATGCGCGTGGCCGACTCTTCCGTCGGGAAGCCATGGCCGTAGTTGGCCTCAGTTGGGTTCTGGCAACTGTCCTGGGAGCGTTACCGTACAAATTCGCCGGGTGCATGCACACGGCGCGAATTCGGATGGACGCGACCACGCAAACTGCGCAACTGCACTACTTCAATGGTCTCGGACTGAGCAACTGGAGCAATCTCGACGAGCCGCTTGGGGGACCGCTTGAGCGGTCCACTTATCGAGTACTGCAAGAAATAGTCCAGGCCGGCTATGGCGGTTTGCCAGAAGTGACGTTGCGCCGAGCATTGACCCCGGAACTCGCTTCTCAAGAATTCGATCAGGCTCTCGACGAATTACGCGCCAGGTGCCAAAAGTACGAACGCTGGGACCAGACGCTGGCAGTTCCTGAACAAGGAGAGGACACCTGGAAGGTGGATTGGGTGACCGTAGGAATTGCCGACTGCCTGTTTGAGTCTCAATCTGGATTCAGCACAACGGGCGCCACCATTTTTTCTGATCTAGAAAATGTTGAGCTAATTCCCCATTGCATTCTATTTTGGCGCAGCAGCACGCATCTGCTTGGTGGACTGGGAATCGTCGTTTTGTTTGTGGTAATTCTCGGTCAGGGCTCCGCGGGGAAAGCCTTGATGCGAGCCGAAATGCCAGGACCAACGAAAGAAGGTTCGCAGGCTCGTATGCAGGACACCGCCTGGCTATTTGCGGGCATCTATTTAGCGCTCAATGTTCTGCTGTCCATCATTCTCAAGATTCTGGGCATGACCTGGTTTAGTGCCACTTGCCACGCATTCGGAACCATGGCAACCGGTGGCTTCAGCACGTACAACCTCAGCGTAGGACACTATCAAAGCGCTGCGATCGACTACGTCATTACGCTGTTCATGATTCTCGCTGGAACGAATTTCACTTTGCTGTACTTCCTCCTACTGCGGCAACCCGGCAAGTTGCTGGCGGACATCGAATGGAGGACTTACATGGGGATCATCGGAGTAGTGACTCTTCTGGTCATTCTGTTCGGAATCAGCGCGGGAGACTTCCCCGGGGTCAGTGATGGCCTGCGTTACGGTCTATTCCAAGTCGTGGCAATCATTACAACGACCGGTTACGGTACTCATGATTTCGACCAATGGAATCACTTTGGGCGGGGTATTCTGTTTGCGCTCATGTTCGTTGGCGGATGTGCGGGGAGTACGGGAGGCGGGATGAAAGTGATTCGACATGTCTTGTTTTTCAAGATCTTGCGACTAGAAATGGAACAAGCATATCACCCCACCGTCGTCCGACCTTTGCGACTGGGTGGTACCCCCGTAGATGACCGTGTCTTGCGAAGCACGATTCTCGTCTATTTTGGCCTGATTCTCGCAATCTTCGTACTAAGCTGGCTGTTTGTAATCGCCATCGAACCTGACACGACCTGGGGCCCCAACACACAACATAAGTTGATTGACAGCGCTAGCAGTGTGGCCGCGACGTTGAACAATATCGGCCCTGGTCTAGGTACAGTAGGTGCAACTCGCAATTACGGTCACTTCAGTTGGGTCAATAAACTCCTGTTTGTCTGGTTAATGATGTTAGGGCGACTCGAACTATTCTCGATTCTCGTGTTGAGCACGCCCGGATTCTGGAAGTTCCGCTGACGTAGGCGCGCTATTTCTCAATACTCAGCCTACTAGATGATAGGTCCATCCCGGACAACAGCATTCGGTTGAGACCATGCACTCGAACCACGGTCAACGAAACCATCGGGCGACTACTCACTGTGGACGACTGGACTGCGCGATGCCTTCAGCACTCCGCAGACTGTCTTACCTGGCCACCGTGTAAGCACCGTTTGAAATTGACCAGGTATAAAGCATCGTGCCTATTGGGTGCCGCCAACTTGGACCCGTCACCGATTTGAGAACGCACTGAAAAACGCTGGCCAACCAGATCATAATGCATGCCCGTAGCCCTCAGGCAGCTTTTCCTGTAGATGACGCAGCATGTGCGCGGTACCAGTGAATCGTTTTGAGCAATCCTGCACGTAAGGATGTACGCGATTGGAACCCAAAACCCTCTCGAGCCCGACTGGTCTCCAGACATCGTCGTGGTTGGCCATCCGGTTTGCTGGAATCCCAATAAATTCGTCCTCGAAAACTGACAAGTTCACAGATTAGCTCGGCCAGTTCAGCGATGGTAATCTCCTGTCCGGATCCAACATTAACCGGTGTCGCACTGTTGTAGCAAGCGGTCGCCAAAGCAACCGCCTGGGTCGCGTCTTCAACAAACAAGAACTCTCGTGACGCCTTCCCCGATCCCCATACCGTAATTTCCGCCTGCCCTTGTCGCTGAACGTCCACCACCTTGCGAATCAGCGCTGGAATGACGTGACTGGCAGCAGGATCAAAATTGTCTCCTGGTCCATACAGATTAACTGGTAACAGGTAGATCGAATTTAATCCACACTGCTACCGATAGGCTTGCGCTTGCACCAGCAACATTTTCTTTACCAGTCCATAGCGTGCATTCGTTTCTTCTGGATAGCCATCCCACAACTGATCTTCTGTAAACGGCATCCGGGCATATTTGGGATAGGCGTAAGTCGTACCGACAAGGACGACCTTTTGAACGTTGAATTGGCGGCACTGCTCGGTCAATTCAATTCCCATAATCGCGTTGTCGTAAAGATAGCTTCCCGGGTTCTTACGATTCGCACCAATGTCGCCCACGACTGCAGCCAAGCGCACAACAACCTCGGGGCGGCGACCACTGAACAGGTCCTCGATTTGACGCCGATCTCGCAAGTCGCGGGATGCGCTACGAGGAATGTGAATAGAACTGGGAAAAACGCTTGCAAACGCTTCTTTACACAACGTCCCAGGAACCCAGCTCCACCCGTCAAGAGAACACGTCTCCCACGTACATCGTTCACTAATGGTACCCCGACAGGGTTCGCTTGGAATCAAATCAACACGCGACTGGTGCCAGCTACCCAGCAAGGAGGCCAGCGTCGATCAGCCACCGTTGCATTCGCTGACCACTACGCCGCTAACTGGGGTGGCTCAAAACCGAACTGGTCAGCTCAAATAGAAGCCAGCGTTAGTCATGCCAGGTTCACTTGTCTCAGTGAATTACAGCCATCCCCAGAATTCATCTGCAATATTGCCCTACCATCGCCCAACGTTCGGAGAACCCGCCGCACAATAGGCGTCCCGTCTCCATCAGGTCAAGATTAGATTTGCCCTACGAACCCGCTGTCCACACAGCGGTTACATCAACTACAGGAATGTGTTTTCACCTTGAATCTAATGCTTGTTTATGCGACCGTGTTCTCTTCCGTTGGTTGTGCCAACCCGGATCTGTCAAGAAACATGCTATGCCGCAAAAGCTCACAGTCCTCATTCCGTGTCGAGACGAAGAACGCAACATACAAGCTTGCATTGACGCAGCTCGATTAGTTGCAGATGAAATACTCGTTGCCGACTCTGGGTCGATCGATCGGACTCTAGAAATAGTCCAGCGCCAGGAAAATGTCCGCCTCATCGAACGTACGTTTGTCGGCTACGCGGACTTCAAGAATTGGGCGATTCCGCAAGCGACACACTCCTGGGTCTTGATCGTCGATGCTGACGAGCGGGTCACCCAGTCCTTAGCCGAAGAAATCCGCGGATTGCTCGCGTCGCCTCCTGATGACATCGATGCCTACTGGATCTATCGCCGCAATTTTTTTCTCGGACAGGAAATCAAGTTCTCGGGCTGGAATACAGACGACGTGTGCCGCCTGATTCGACGTGACTGCTGTCGCTATGGCAACCGACTCGTTCATGAAGAAATCGATGTTGAGCCAACACGCGCGCGTTGGCTTCGTGAGCGTCTGATTCACTACACGGTCCGCGACTATGACCACTACCTTGAAAAGCGAATTAAATACACGCACCTCAGCGCCAAACACATCTGGGCAAATGGAAAACGCGCCTCTTTCACCAGTCTTTTTTTTCGCCCTCTATTGAGATTTGCCTATCTTTACCTGTTGCGTGGTGGCTTTCGTGATGGCCTAGCCGGTCTTCAGGTCTGTATGCTCACTGCCTTCTTCAACACGTTCATTCGTCAGGGGCGTCTCTGGGAAATGCAACATGGAAAAGATCTCCGCCAACAATCGACCGAAAGCAGCGCCTTGTCCCTCGCGGATCGGAAAGCGGCTTAGTCCAAGCTGCCCTGGCGAATTGTCCGTGCCTTATGGCTAAGCAGCCCCAACCTATCACTTGTACACCAAGTAGCGCCTACCGCCCCACATAGTCCCAATCGAATCTCAGATTGGACAGGTCGCATGCGACCTCGCACCCGCGGTGGACATCTCACGTCAATCTCGAAACGGCGCGTCCTAGTCGGTCGAGAATCTCACCCACGTCATCCAGCGTTGTCGCTGCACAAAATCCGTGATGACACGCCACGCCGCCATAGTCATGAAAATAGACACCCTCTTCAATCGCAGCGGCGATGAACCGTAGCATCATCTCACGATTGTGAGGGAGGGTATCCTGATAACTTCGCACTTCGTCACGAATGCCACAGTAAATCCCAAATCGGGCGCCAAGACCCTGTATTCGAATCGGCAGGCCGCGGCTTTCAAATAGCTGTCGCAAGCCGTCATACAACCGCTGGGCAACGGATTCGATGTGGGAGTAGAAATCATCTTCGCGATAGGCACTCACGGCAGCGAATGCTGCGGCGATCACAACAGGATGACCGTTGTACGTACCACTATGCTGGCAGTCGCCTTCAGGCATCAATCGTTGCATCAAGTCCGTACGCCCGCCAAACACACTCAGCGGATAACCACCACCAACAGCTTTGCCTAAAGTACATAGATCAGGGGTGACATCCAGATGTTGCTGCGCTCCGCCGGCGCAAGTGCGAAATGCGCTAAGCACCTCATCGAAGATCAATACCGTACCGTGTTCCGTTGCCTGTCGGCGAAGTGTCCGCATGAATTCCGGGCTCGGTACAACACATCCGGCGTTGTAATAAATCGGTTCACAGATTGCCGCTGCCAACTGGTCACCGAACCGCGAAAATGCTTCCTCGACAAGATCCGGACGGTTGTAAGGAATCTGGACGATGTGCTGGTCCAATCCAGGCACCATGCCCGTCGACTGAGGCTGGAGTGCCGGGTGAAATACGCCTGGCTCGTTGGATCCAAGCATGACCTGATCATGGTAGCCGTGAAAATTTCCCTCAAAACGCAGCAATAAATTGCGCCCTGTTACAGCGCGCGCCAAGCGGATGCAGTGCATTGTCGCCTCTGTACCCGACCCCGTGAACCGAACCCGCTCCAAACAGGGAATCGTCGCGCACAACAATTCGGCCAACTCAGTGTGTAATTCACTCTCGTAAGAACAAGCAGCCCCTCTAGCCAATACACCTTCAACTGCGCGTTGCACACGTTCATCACCGTGTCCAAGTAATGTCGCCCCATGGCTACAGCACAAATCCAAATACTCCCGCCCATCCAAATCCCAAACCCTGCAGCCTTGAGCCCGATCGAACTTCATCGCATGGCCCAACGCCTGATTCACTCGAGTCGAGGAGGATACACCTCCAGCCAAGGACTGACACGACCGCATGAAATGTTCCGTGACTAGTGACATCGCCTTCGCCACCTTTCTAGCTAAGTTCTAACTGATTCTCCTTGAACGCCACGTGTCATGCGCCATTGCACGGCGGAGCCTCAAGCCGATTTCCGGATCCATCATGGCGGCCGTTGCGAGTTGTACCGCGTGTGCCCCTGCGTCCATGTAGGCATTGACTTCGACGAGACTTCTCACGCCGCCAACTCCGATCAGGCGTACATTTTCCTCACGTTGCCCAATCAACTGACACATCCAATGTGTTTGTTCGATTGACGCTGCCGAAATCGCCGCCCCACAAATACCTCTTTTCTGACCATCAAATAGCAACTTACGATCCGTATTCTGTACCGTCGTGGCAATACTGTTGGTCATTGCAATCGCATCCGCATAGGGAGCAACTGCGTCAAGCAAACCCTCACCAGTAACGCGTGTCCGTAGATGCCCCACCTTGATAATGTACGGCACGTTACCAATGGCCTGCCGAACCGTCGACGCAACGTATCCAGCAGCGTCTGGTTCCTGATACAACTGTCCGTCACAAGTCGAAACATTTGGACAGGAAAAATTCGTCTCCACGCAATCCGCTCCACTATCAACGGCCCACCGCGCACACAAAGCGTAATCTTCGGCAACCTCCTTGATCGACCACCCAGGTTGTGTCGTCGCAACCACAGAGACCGACAAGAGCTTCCCCTGTGGAAGTTCGTTGCGAGTTTGTTCGACATCTGCCCGCCATTCGTCAGGGCTGCGTGACGGCATCCCGAATGAAACGGCCCAACTACCATGCATCATATCGCACGCTGACAAACGACTTTCGCCTCCCGTCAAAGGCTGCATGACTTCAACCGGTTGCAGGTTCGGCAAGTCGTAGCAGCCATGAGAACGGCTCCTGACAGTTTTATAGGTGAGAACATCAAACCCGAGGCTTGCGTAATACAGACACCAGCCGCGGTTTAATAATGGGCCCGCAGGCACGCCGAGGGGAGAATCAACCGGTAGCCCGCAGTACTCCCAGGATCCCGCAACTCGCGGTACTTCAATCGAAGCTGGCTCGGGGAATCGCGCATAATTCCACGCGTAACTTCGTCGCCAGTCGTACCGTTGCCAGGATTGATTCCCAGGCATGTGATCATTACCCGCACAAAGACGCCACCGCGATGAGTTTGGTCTTTCAGTGTATCAATCTTGGCTGTCGGTCACACGGTCTCAAGAAACATCCAGCTGCATCGGTGGAATCACCCCATCTCTGCCCACACTGACCCAGCGCCCTCTCGCCGAATCACCGATCCTCTCCCTGCATCACAAGGAGTGGATCGCACCGGTTCACGTTGACGTTTTACGCTGCGTGTGGTACGTTCCCGCGGCGCCGTACCGGAAAGACTACGAGACGGGTTACCGAGTGTCCCCCTCGACAAGATCCGAGTGATGAAACGCACCCCAGTTGCGCAGATCATCCGCGGTATTCTGTGCTGCAGTTTCAACCGGATGACGAGCACTAGGCCTCTCTTGTCCAGAACACATCCGCGTCACCCAGCGATGGCAAAACGCATTCACTTCGCAGATTGACTATCAACGCAAGCATCCCTTGACCTTTATTCCCTGTCGAGCATGGTCCGGATGATCAATCCCGCCAAGTTTCGCGAAATTGTCAGTGGCCGCCGCCAAGGGTTGCAAGCTTCGCTGCTGCGTATCTTGCTGCGGTGCCTGGAAACTCCGTACGCGTTACTGACCGCGCTGCGCAACGTTGGATATGACTATGGCCTCTGCAACATCGAAAGCATCGACACACCGGTCATAAGTGTGGGCAATCTCACTCTAGGCGGCACTGGAAAAACACCCCTGGTGCAATGGCTTGCTCGATGGTATCAAGATCGATCTTCTCGCGTCGCCCTGGTCAGTCGCGGCTACAAAGCGGCCCCGGGAAGTCTCAATGACGAAGCTCGCGAATTGGCGGAAAAACTAGCGAGAATTCCACACATTCAAAATCGCAATCGAGTACAAGCCGCTCGCCAAGCCATCCGCGATCATCAATCACAGGTAATTCTGCTTGACGATGGTTTTCAACACCGCAGACTCCATCGCGACTTAGATATTGTGCTGATTGATGCCCTGGAACCCTATGGCCATGACCACATCTTTCCACGGGGCATGCTCAGGGAATCGCTGAATTCGCTCTGCCGAGCTGACGCGATCGGCCTGTCGAGAACCGATGCGGTCAGCACGCAGCAGCGAAAAACCATTCGCAATCGAGTTCAAACCTTAGCACCACAAGCTGTCTGGTTTGAAACTGTCCATCAACCGTATCAGTTGATCCGCCATCAAAAACCGGCAAACAACTTAACTTGGTTACGCAACAGATCGGTTGCTGCTTTCTGCGGCCTGGGAAATCCATCAGGTTTTCAACACACACTGACGACCTGTGACTGCCATATCGCGGCATTTCGCGCTTTACCCGATCACTACGCATACACGCAGCAAAATCTACGGTCACTGGCCACATGGTTGGCTCACGAGCCAGCTGTTGATGCCGTTGTGTGTACCTGTAAAGACCTAGTCAAGATCGGTCGGTCGGAAATAGCGGGCATCCCGCTGTACGCACTCGATATTGGCATGCGATTCGTACACGGGCAAAGCGATCTGGAAGATTGCCTACAACGGCTGTTGACCGCGCGACACAGCGTTGCGGCTTGATGAGGGGTTGTACCGCATCTGCAAACCGAAGTGCTAGCATCACTCGATCATCACGATGCGGGGCTGCAGCGTCCAAGAGTAAAACCTCTTTGCCTGATTGCTCCTCCTGAAAACTGCGGTTTCTGCTATTGTCCGGGGCCGCTCGGTAACAGGCCACTTCTGTCCCGGACTTTAGCCCGTCGAACCACATGAGCTCGTCAAGGATGACGCCTCTTAATCGACCCGCAATACAGCCCGCAATAACGGCATCGCGCGAGCGCGTCGACAACCCACAGGTAGTCGACAACCCACAGGTAATCGTGCTCGGCGACCTATCCCTGGCCGAACGCAACTGCGACCCGCGCGCCGCGCAGGCAGTTGCGCCGCTGGATGCAGCAGACGTCCGGCGCGAATACCGACTCGGTGGCGTCGCCCATCTTTGTCAAATCATGCGAGATCTGAACGCCACCGTGACCTGTGTCGGCGTTACCGGGAATGATGCCGCAGGGTGGAAACTACGGCGTCAGTTAAATGTCCATGAATTTTCCGATCAGCTGGTCGTGCTCGACTCAACAGGTTCCGCCCACTTCAGACAACGCACCCTCACACCTCAACAAGCACCCACCGGCAAACCAGTGCCAAGTTACAGGCCAGAAACACCTTCCCCCCTATCAATCTCATTCGAGACTCGGATTCACGAACAACTGATAAACAACTTCGGTGTACACGATGCTCTCATCATTACTGATGAAAGCTCACTTCTTTTCCAGGATCGCTTGAACCGCGAGGCATTTGCAAAAGCGCAGCAACACCATACACCCGTCGTGATTGCCTCCCATGGCAATCACGAATTGGGACGCTATCGGAGAGCGGCGCTCGTACAACTCAATCGATACGGAGCCGAGCTAACGACAGGCAAACCAATAAATACGCCTCAAGATGCACTACGTATCGGTACGCAACTTTGCCAAAGATTTGATTTGGGAACGGTGATCATCACACTCCATGATGGCAATCTGGTTATGACCGATTTAGAGGGGCCTGGAATTACTCTCTCCCTTGTTTCTGACAACACGACGGTTTCTGACAACACGACAGATCTCACTGAAATGGACGCCAAGGTACTTGCCGCTATGGGTGTCGGCATCGCACGTCGAGCGGACGCCAGCTTCGATACCCAATCAACTGATCTGAGGGTCGGTCAGGAAACAACCCGGCCAAGGCCATCTGCTACTGTCGCCATCACCTCCCGTCAAGAACCAGTCACCTGCGCCACCAAGCACCATCGCAAACTGCTAACGATTCCCGAGCTCATCCTGAAAATAAGCCAACATAGAAAAAATGGCCAAGAAATAGTTTTTACCAACGGCTGTTTCGATTTACTCCACGAGGGCCATATCGCTTGTCTTACCGAAGCCGCAGCGCTGGGAGATGTGCTGATCGTCGGAATGAATAGCGACACCAGTGTACGCCAACTGAAAGGGCCACACCGCCCACGTGTTTCCGAACGAGATCGAGCCGCAGCACTCGCGACACTGGAAAGTGTCGACTACGTCACGATTTTTGATGAAACCACACCGCTGAAGATCATTCGCGTTTTACGCCCCGACGCACTCGTCAAAGGTGGAACCTACGCTATTGGGGAAGTCATCGGAAAAGAAGTAGTCGAATCTTATGGTGGCAAGGTCACCACCACCGGGACGGTTGATGGCATATCAACCACGCGCATTCTGGAGAACATGCGGCGTGTGGAATTGGAATCCGTCCGAGCTATTCAACAAATATCCGACGTCAACTACACCAGTGCGTTGGCACTCAATCCGTTAGAAGTCGACGTGCTAGAACAACACCGGGCACGGGCGCCCACGTGCTGCGAGCAGCTCACGAAACTGGATCAGCAGTCATCGTACTGCGCAAACGAAAACGATCCGGAAAGAGAACTGTAGCTTGCTTTAGTCGCCTGTAATCACCCGACAGCTGCGTGCATTTCTCGCGGCCTTGGAAATTGACAAAGGTCAAGCAGCGAATTTCGTCGAGGTGAGTCCGACGACCCCAGATCCCAATTGCTCGAGATCCGCATCGACCATCATATGGACCAGGCCTTCGAAAGTGTGGTCCGGATACCACTCCAGTTCGGCGTGGGCTTTCTGCGGATTCGAAAGTAACAAATTGACTTCCGCGGGCCTGTAGAAACGCGGGTCCACGACCACATAATCTTGCCAATCAAGCCCGACACGCGCAAAGGCAGCCTCGGCAAACGCAGCCACCGTCTGTGTTCTCCCTGTACCAATCACATAATCGGCTGGCGCTTCTTGCTGGAGCATCAGCCACATCGCGCGAACATAATCGCCGGCAAAACCCCAATCTCGCTGAGCCTCAAGATTTCCTAACCGCAACTCCTTGTCGAGCCCCATCTTGATACGAGCAGCGGCTCGAGAGATCTTGCGAGTCACAAACTCGACTCCTCGTCGAGGCGACTCGTGGTTAAATAGAATACCCGAACACGCAAAGAGGTCATAACTCTCACGATAGTTGACCGTGATCCAATGTCCATACAGCTTCGCTACTGCGTAGGGGCTGCGCGGATAGAAAGGTGTGCTTTCGGACTGCGGGGTTTCCACGACCTTACCGAACATCTCGCTGGACGATGCCTGGTAGAAGCGTATGCTCGGATTGACTTGTCGAATGGCCTCCAAGGCTCTCACTACCCCGAGACCGGTAGTTTCCGCGGTGAGTATTGGCTGTTCCCAGCTCACCGGAACAAAACTCATCGCGGCCAAGTTGTAGTATTCATCTGGGGCGACTCTTTCAATAACGCGCCGCAGCGAGCTCGCATCCAATAAATCCGCATCATGCAGTGTAATGCGATCCAGTAAATGATTTATGCGGCCGTGAGAACTAGTGCTGGCATGACGTACGATCCCATGTACCTGGTATTCTTTCTGCAAAAGCCACTCCGCCAAGTACGATCCATCCTGGCCTGTGATACCGGTAATCAGCGCGCACTTGGTCATTCTCTTACCTGTGACTTTCATCCATGATTGTCAATCATCACCAACAACGGCAATCGGCCAACATGTTTCCCAGGGCCTCAGACCACCCAATCGAAAGCGATTCACGTGCTCGCCAGGGAGCAGGTGCTCACGCAAAGACGTCTGATGAAAACGGCCTATGAGTTGGCTGTCTGCTAGACACTGTTTGCGCACAAAAACTGCCATGTCGCCAATCAATAATCCTGATAACTGATCTCATCGGAGATCGCGACCGAGTGTACCAGAAACATGCTAGCCAGATAACACGAATCTCGCCGAGATTCAGACATACCCGCCAACACCGTCAGGGCGTTGGCGGGTATCCAAGACTGGTACACCCGTCAGAGAAACTGGCGTGCTCAAACTCGCGCAGATCGAACACCAATTTTGTCCCCAGCGCGTATCTTGCTGGATCGACTTCAATGCTCCACACTGGGTCCCTGGATGCTGAATTACTGGATACTGCCAGATCCTGGATACTATGGCTTTGATTGCCACTCTTGATATGGTTCTTCTCCGGCCGCGGAGACCGTGTACAGATTGTAAGATGAAGCCAATTTACCCTCAACGCAGTCGCCTGCCTTTTCTTCTGAATCTCGAGAACTCCTATGTTGATTTTTGATGCACATCTCGACTTATCCATGAATGCCGTCGAATGGAATCGCGATTTGACGCAGTCCCTGGACGAAGTGAGACGCCGCGAAGAAGGAATGACCGATAAGCCAGACCGTGGATTGGGAGTCCTCACCTTCGACGAAATGAGAAAGGCGGAAGTTGGGCTCTGCGTCGCGACGCAAATCGGTCGTTACGTGGGCAATGAAAACCCGCTTCCCGGTTGGAACAGTCCGGAAATTGCCTGGTCCATCACCCAAGCACAACTGAGCTGGTACCGTGAAATGGAGCGCCTTGGCGAGCTCGTACAAATCGTCGACCGTGCTTCACTCAATCAACACTTCGAATTGTGGCAGGGTTCGCCACCAGAGAACGCTCCGATTGGTTACATTCTCAGCCTGGAAGGAGCTGACTCCATTGTGACTCCGGATCACCTCGAAACGGCATACGAATATGGACTGCGGGCGTTAGGACCGGCGCACTATGGAGCCGGGCGTTACTCACCAGGAACTGGTGCAGAAGGTGGCCTCAGTTCATTAGGACGTGATCTGCTCAAACAAATGATGGAACTCGGCGTCATATTAGATGTGACACACTTGACCGACGATGCTTTCTGGGAAGCCCTGGAATTGTTTGACGGACCCGTTTGGGCCAGTCACAACAATTGTCGCGCGTTGGTACCACACCAGCGACAATTCAGTGACGAGCAAATCAAGGCGTTGCTCGAACGAGACGGTGTGATTGGAATGGCGTTTGACGCCTGGATGATGCACGAAGGATGGGTGCGGGGGGTGACAACGCCGCAAACCGCAGGGGTTAATCTCGAACGCATCGTTATGCACATCGACCACATATGCCAGTTAGCCGGCAACGCACAACATGTTGGAATTGGTACCGACTTGGATGGTGGCTACGGTACTGAGCAGGCGCCGTATGATCTCGATCGCTACTCGAAGCTCCAATCACTGGTTGGAATCCTGGAGAGACGAGGGTACGGCGCAGAGGCTATAGGCGGTATCATGCACGGAAACTGGATCCGAAGACTCAACCAGATTTGGGGCGGTCATGAAGGAAGTCAGTGACACCGTTTTCAGACGTAGGATTCGCCAACGTAGAGGAACGTTCGACCGCTATCATCAATTACAGGTACTCGCCGAACTTTGCAGAGAACCGCAGCCACGGAATAACCAGCCATGAAACTCGCACGATTTAAGGACGCTCAAGGAGACGTGGCCGTCGGCACGATCAAAGACGACCAGCTATTCGCACTCGATACGGGCGATTCAAAATACCGCCAATTGAGTGACATCCTGGATGCCGATGATCCCGCCGCAGCCGTCGCAACACTGCCGGCTGCCGAAGTCGGAATCCCGCTCGAGCAAGTGGTGCTATTGCCGCCAATCGATAACCAGGAAGTTTGGGCCGCAGGTGTCACGTACAAACGTAGCCAAACTGCTCGCATGGAAGAATCGGAGACCTCTGCAGACTGTTACGATCGTGTCTACCAGTCAGCGCGACCAGAAATATTCCTCAAAGCAACACCGAATCGTGTTTCGGGACCTGGAGAACCAGTCCGGATTCGTAGCGACTCGAAATGGGACGTTCCCGAACCTGAACTCGCACTAGTCTTGAATTCGCGTCTCGGATTGGTTGGATTCACCATCGGCAATGACGTCAGCAGTCGAGACATCGAGGGGGAGAATCCACTCTATCTGCCACAGGCAAAAGTCTACAACCAATGCTGTGGCCTGGGGCCCTATGTCGTGCTCGCAAATTCGATACCCGACCCTTCAGCAATCGGCATTTCACTGCGTATCGAACGCGCAGGCAACAGCGTCTTCCAGGGTGAGACTAGCATTGCAGAGATGGCCCGTTCCTTCGATGATCTGCTCGGTTGGCTTGGACGAGAAAATTCGTTCCCCAATGGTGCCTTTCTCTTGACCGGCACCGGCATCGTCCCGGACAGTGATTTCACACTACAAAATGGTGATCTGGTCCACATTTCGATCAGCGGCATCGGGACCCTGACCAATCCGGTTGTCAGAGGCTGAGCGGCAAGCGTTTGGGCGGTTTTCAACTAAGATTGGTGGAGGTGTAAGAACCGTGCGAACCAATCAACAAGCAGAAAACCGAACTTTTGTCGACGAACTTGGCCTTAAGGAATACAAGTGGATTGGACTGCCTTGCTCCCGTTGATATACTGTCACGCTAATCACGTTCAAAGCTGGCAACGAACGTGTCTGTGACATCCGGTGGAGCGCTGTATGCCCGACAAAGAAGAAGCTCTCGAAGTTGAGGGAGTTGTTACTCAAGCACTTGCCAATACACGATTTCGAGTCCGTCTGGATTCGGGGGGGGCCGAAGTCATGGCGCATGTCGCCGGCCGT
Organism: Planctomycetaceae bacterium; assembly: GCA_002709225.1. Classification (GTDB taxonomy): domain Bacteria; phylum Planctomycetota; class Planctomycetia; order Pirellulales; family Pirellulaceae; genus UBA9264. The sequence continues at coordinate 4,870 of PAQH01000132.1, read as the reverse complement.
ATGCGCAAGCACTTCATTCGGATTGTTCCAGGCGATCGAGTAAAAGTCGAACTGTCCCCTTACGATCTCACCAAAGGCCGCATCACCTACCGCGAACGCTAGTTTTCCTGAGTCTCAATTGGTGTTGGGCACGAGAGCCGCCAGGCTGCCGCCCTCTGCGTCCTTCCAGCTGAAACAGGACGAACGTTTCAACGGGGTTGTAACCTTACTCTTGGGCAGTTCGCCAACGGCGCAGTCCTGTGCGCGCACTGCTACGGCAGATTTGTCGCCCACGTCCGGGAAAGTCGATAGGGAAACCACGCCCCCCGGTATACTTTTACTGGAGGTGCGGGCTGGTCCCACTCGATTCGTTCTGTTCGCTGCCACAGCCATCGAATACACTGTCTGCTGACGTTTTTGTTGAAACATCCGCCTAGTCTGGTGGGTAGTAGATCCTAGAAGCCAAAAGTCCAACGGGTTCGCTGCCAGTACCCGTTCTATTGGAACCCTGTTTTCTTAAGGAGAACACCGTCGTGAAATTGCACTCCAGGCCGATTGCTGCGCTAGCGCTGGTGCTGGCTTTAACCGCCCGTGCCCAGCTCCAAGCCCAGGACGTGAAGCCGATCGCCGTCGTGTCTATCTCCAGTGTCAACGAGCTCCTGGGAGATGCAAACTATTTGCTCGGTGCTGCCGGCCAACAGGGCTTTGGTGCGCTGATTCCATTAATTGTCGATCCCCAACTAAACGGTATCGACCGCACCAAACCAATTGGCGCCTATGTCACCATGGAGGGCATTCAAAATCCGCTGGAAGACCTTCCAGGAATCGTCCTTTTTGTTCCTGTCTCAGACGCCAACGCGGTCATGCAAACCCTCCAATTAGCGCTAATGGCACAAATTGAAGATGCTGCGGGAGGCCTCAAGAAAGTCGATCTTGGGGATGAGGCACCGTACTTCCTGAAAGTCGAGAATGGCTGGCTATTTGGATCGAACAAATCCGAACAACTCGCGGATCTACCCCAAGATCCCGGAACGATGCTCAATGGTCTCGACAAGTCACACGATTTAGCGGTCCGCATCAACGTCCAGAATATTCCCAAACCATTTCGGGATCTGGCCGTGATGCAAATCAAGCAGGGCTATGAAGGAGCTCTCGCCGGTGGTTTACCTCCCGGAGTCGAAGGTGCTGAAGGTCTGGTCGACCAAGGTCTCGCAAACATGGAATCCCTAATTCAGGATTCCAACCAGATCACCATTGGAATGGGTATCGACAAGGCAAAGAAAAACACGTTCTTTGATTTCAGCTATACCGCAGTGCCCGGATCCAAACTCGCCCAACAGATCGCAGTTAGCGCGGATGTCAAAACAGCCTTTGGAGGGTTTCAGTTACCGGGCGCGGCAGTCACTGGCACAAGCACCCAAAAAGTTGCCCCGGAAGATCTTCAGCAGGTCCTGAGCGCCGTCGATGTCTTCCGTGATCAAGTACTTGCAGAACTCGAAAACGATCCCTCGTTGAACGACCCTCAGATTCTGGCCAGTGTCAAAGAGGTTGTAGAGATTTTCTTTGATGTCGGTACGAGCACAGCGAAAACAGGGGTATTGGATTCAGCTGCCACACTGTTGTTACAAGATCAGTCCATGACCTTCATTGCAGGAGCCAAAGTTGCAGCAGGTGACAAATTGGATACTGCCGTTCGCAAGCTCGTCGAACTGTCCAAGGACCAACCCGATTTTCCCGAAGTCAAAGTCGACGCCGATCAGCACAAAGGCATCCACTTTCACACGCTCAATGTTCCGATCCCGGTCGCCGAAGCCCAACTGGTGCTGGGCGATTCATTAGATGGTGTTTTAGGCATCGGAAAAGACGCCGTGTACGTGGCGTTTGGCAAGGGCGCGCTAAGCACGTTGAAACAGGCCATTGATGACTCGGGGGACAACAATGCCGAAAACAGTGCCCCGTTCAAGATGGTTGTCTCCGTCGGCGCCATCCTGCAATTTATGGCATCCGTAGAGCCCGATGAAACCCTACAGAGCCTGGCGGAAGCCGTCGAGACCCTGCAGGGAAGTGACCAGGTAAACATCCTTTATGAGACGATCAAGGATGGCATTCGTGGCACGCTGAGAATCGATGAAGGAGTCATCGAGCTGTTGGGCAAGGCAGTACCAGACCCAGCCGCCGGTGGTGGCTTCTAGAACTTCCAGCAGGTTGAATCAACGGCAGCCTGATCTATTCTCCAATTACGGCGCCGACTTGTATGAGTCGGCGCCGTTTGCTTTTCAGCCATCTGTCAACCTGTTTGAGTGGTCTTTGTAACCACTCCCTGCCTTCGACCACATGGAAACTTACGTAACGCGAAGCTGTTTTCCGCACCCGCCCCGCTTACCAGAATTAGAGAATCACGATGAACCAAGCGGCGACCTTTTCTACCATTCGCACCGAAATCGCCGGAGTCAGTGTCCTGGATCTCGCCAGCACCTTTGAGACACCCACCTACGTCTACGACGGCAGCAAAATCCTCGAGAGAATCGACGAGCTGCGACAATTTGATGTTATTCGCTACGCGCAAAAGGCCTGCTCAAACCTGGCCATACTGGACCTGGTCCGCCGGCACGGCGTCGTAGTTGACGCGGTCAGTAATGGAGAAATCTACCGTGCGCAAGCGGCTGGGTTCGCTGCCAACGGCACACCGCCACCCGTCGTATTTTGCGCAGATCTCTTCGATCGCAAAGCGTTGGAACAAGTGATCGCTCTCGACATCCACGTCAACGTTGGCTCCGCTGATATGATCGAGCAGTTGGGCAAGAGCGGCGGCCCACGGAACATCAGTTTGCGTATCAACCCGGGTTTCGGCCATGGCCACAGCCAAAAGACCAACACCGGTGGTGAACAATCAAAACACGGGATTTGGCATGAAGAGCTGGAATCGTGCCTGGCGCTTGCCCAGCAGCATGGACTGACAGTAACGGGGTTACATATGCACATCGGGTCGGGAAGCGATTTTGAGCACTTGGCCCAGGTTTGTGGTGCCATGGAGCGATCCGCACGAATTGTGGGCAGCTCGTTAACCTCGATCAGTGCAGGTGGTGGACTTCCAATTCCCTATCGCGTTGGTGAGGCTTCTCTGGATATCGGGCGCTATTTTGAAGTCTGGAATGCGACCCGCAATCGCCTGGTAGAGTCATTCGGCCATCCTGTTTCGCTGGAGATCGAACCTGGCCGTTACCTGTCCGCCGAGGCAGGCTACCTGATCACCGAAATCCGAGCCATCAAGAAGATGGGGGCCAACACGTTTTACCTGGTCGATGCGGGGTTTAATGACCTAGCCAGACCAATTATGTACGGCGCCTACCATCCGATCTCGCTGACACCAAGAGACGGAAACCTGACACGGCCAAGTCAGCCCGTCGTGGTCGGTGGGCCGCTGTGCGAATCGGGCGACATTTTCACCCAGGAAGAAGGCGGTTTTGTCTGTACACGTGAGCTGCCTGTTGCCAACGTGGGGGATTTTCTGGTGATTGAATGCGCCGGTGCGTATGGTTTCGTGATGGCGTCCAATTACAACTCCCGCCCGCTTGCTGCGGAAGTCCTGCTACAAGATCAACGAGCTCGTCAAGTACGCAACCGCCAGAGCGAAGCAGATCTGATCTCGCACGAGCGGATTCCAGCTGACTGAATTCGCTCCCGTAAATCCCACAGCGAGTGATTCGGGTCTAATACCTGTATTTACATAACCGAGTCGCTCGATAACCAGAGCTATGGCAGGCTAACTTCCACCGTTTCTTCATTGAGCCCATAACAGACCGATGTTACAGCGTTACCTGATCCTATGGCTCATTCTCTCATCTCTCGTCGCGTTGTTCTGGACAACATGGCTGGGGGCTGCTCCTGAGACTTGGGACCCGTTCACAGATAGTAAGCCCCTACTGACAGCGCTGATCATCATTACGATGTACATGATCGGCCTGCTGATGCCACGTCGTGAAGTCGATGACGTATTCCGTCGATGGCCACTTGTCTTCGCTGGTGCAGCTATCCAGTACACCGTAATGCCTTTACTGGCATTCCTACTGGCTCATACGTTCAAATTGGATGCGGATACCTTTGTCGGCGTTGTTCTCGTAGGCTGCGTCCCCGGTGCGATGGCATCGAACGTCTTGACCATGAACGCACGTGGTAACACAAGCTACTCGGTTAGCTTGACAACAGCTGCAACCCTGCTCTCCCCACTCGCGGTCCCGCTGGCACTTCGGCTTGTATTAACGGGCCAGGAGGTGGCAGGCCCCGACTTCCTGGCTTCTGCTCTTACCTTACTCAAAACGGTTGTGCTGCCTGTTGCAGCTGGCCATCTCACAAGCCGTTGGATACTGCCCGCTGATTGGCAACCTCGGCTCAAGACGATTGGTTCGACAACCGCAAATCTGAGTATCCTTTGGATCATTGCGACTGTGGTCGGCCTCAATCGTGATACCCTCTGGCAGGTGCAATTCAGCGTTTTCGCAGTATTGTTGACACTCAACCTGAGCGGCTATGCGGCCGGGTACACTGCGGGATGGGGAATTCGGCTCGACCCACCTATGCGGCGTGCTCTCACTCTCGAAGTAGGCATGCAAAACGCTGGGCTCGGCGCAGTCCTGGCAGGTGAGTTCTTTCCCGGCCGAGACGCAATCGCCATTGCCCCGGCTCTCTATACTTTTGGCTGTATGTTGACGGGAACAATACTCGCCCATTGCTGGTCGCGCCGCTCACCGGAGGCTTCACCGACAGTAACATCGCAACAGCTACCCTAGAGCGCGTCTTTTCTTACTCTAGCGCCATCGCCACAAAGTAGGTAAGCTGGGACGCCAGACAAGGAGGTGCCCTGATGCAAGCCTACTCGAAAGAGATGCGTCGC
>PAQH01000131.1 GCA_002709225.1 Planctomycetaceae bacterium | reverse complement strand
GGTGCCAGGGGCCGCTGGCATGATCCATCACAACAGGTGACCCGGTGTGCTGTTGCCAACAGCTGATAGGACAATCGCTTGAGGCTCTCTAGCGATGTCAGGAAGTTGTCTTCGTTTCATTTGGTGGGGGGGGTGTTTGCTCCGGCGGCGTCTCCGACGCCAGGCTGGGTTCAGGTTCGTTGGTGCCCACGAATGCCGTCGGGTTGAGGAACACCTGTTCGTCGGCCTGGAGACCCGATTCGACAATGATGAGGGCATCATCGCTGGCTCCAAGTGTCAGGGCGCGTTGCTCGGGCCCTTGCACCTTGTGAACCCAGCAGAAGGCACCCTGATCGGTTTCCAGGACCGCTGCGACTGGAACAGTAAGAACGTTTTCATGTTCCGAAACGATCAGCTCGACTTCTGCGCTCATACCCGGTTTGAGTCCGGCTTCGCTCGGCAGCTTGATGATGGTGTCATATTTCACCACATTGCCTGTCCAGGATCCGCCCGGCCGAGCCACGTTGGCTACGGATGTGATTTCCGTATCAATGGTGTGGCCACCAAGGGTAACCCGCGCCTTCAACCCGGGCGTTACGCGATCAATCTGCGACTCGTGAATTCCAACCTTAACTTGCATCTGTTTGAGGTCGGGCATGAGCAGCAGGACCTGGTCTTTGTGGACGGCGCCACCCACACTGATATCGGGCCTGGTCTTCCATTTTGCCGCTGACGGGTAGATGACGAGTCCGTCTCGCGGCGCTCTCACGATACAGTTCTTGAGTTGCTCGAGGGCGCGGTCCCGTCGGCTTTCGTCGGCGAAGGCGCGCTCGTCACTGGCGGCAAACTCCGCTTCGGCGACATCGAGTTTACCCTGCAGGCTTGCCAGTTCCTGTTTTTGCGTGTAGGTCGAAAAGTCCGCGATTTCCCGTTTGAGGCTATCCGCCACCATTTGGCGCTGTGTTACGTCAAACGTGTTCTTATCCACCTCTTGTTGACTCGCGTATCCCCGTGCGGCCATCTCAACCGAATAGGCCAGTTCGTTTTCGGCCGCGCGAAGATCCATTTGGGCAATCGCTAATGCCTCCTCCTTCTTCTTCATTTCAACGATGAAACGGCCATCGCGATACTCGGGGACTGCTAATTTGAGACGTCGTACGTTGAACTTCGAGCTTTCGGCTCCTGCCCGAGACCAGTTCGCATATTTGGATCGCTCGTTGATCTGCTCCTCCATGTACAAGGTGTCCAGCCGAACCAGGACGTCCCCCTTTTTGACGATGGCTCCGCTCTCGACGACCCACGTGACCGTATTGCGCCCAGGCACCTGGCAGATGAGTTCGGTGTTTTCGGCGCTCTCCACCGTACCCATCTCGGTGATGGTCATCCGTAAATCCCGGCGGGGGACGGTGTACGTCAGCCGTGGTCCCTCAGTGTCGAGTTCGGCGCTGGGTGGAGGGGCGGAAATGATGAGATAACCAATCAGCCCACACGCGGCATACAGCAGCAGTGCAGTCCAGTGCCAAGACAGTCGCAGAAGACCGCGTGGAAGGCCGCCTGCCTGGGACGGAGCGGGCCGTGAGTTTGGGACAGGCCGCGGTGACATGAATCGCGTTCTCCAAGGGTAATTCGCCAGCGAAACGTATCTCGGTGGGAGGCTCATCGCCAGATGCTGCGGGCACCATTTAAGCGGAAGATGCCCGACGTCGAGCGACTACTGGCCGCCCTTAACCTTTGTGTCTTGCGCGGGGTCGGTTTCTTGCACAATGGCTGCTTCTTGTTTGTCTTGGTCTTGCTTGAGGGGGTCGTCCTCTTCCTCATCGGTGAAACCGGCTGGATTGAGGATAACCTGGTCACCCTCCTTGAGGCCCGCGGTGACGATCACAAAGGAGTCGTTGTTATCGCCGAGTTGGATGGGACGGCGTTGCACACCGGCGGGAGTACTCACCCAGCAGAAACTACCGGCATCGCTTTCCACCACGGCTGCGACAGGTACGGTCAAGACGTCTTCATGTAACGCCAAGAGAATCTCGACTTCAGCACTCATGCCGGGTTTGAGTCCCGGGGCCGGCGGTAATGAAATGATCGTGTCGTATTTGACAACGTTTCCCGTCCACCAACCCGCAGGGCGGGTGATCGTGGCCACGGTACTGACCTTGGAATCAAGCACGCGGCCGGGAAGCGTGACGCGTGCCTCCAGGCCGGGCACCAGGCGGTCGATCATGCTCTCATGGATTCCCACTTTGATTTGCATCTTACTTAGATCAGGCATGATCAGAAGTACTTGTTCGCGCGCAACAGTTGCTCCTTCCGTGATATCAGGGGTGTCTTTCCAGGCGGCCGCAGTCGGATAGATGACCAGTCCGTCTTTTTCTGCGCGAACCACGCATTGCTCAAGCTCCTTGATCGCACGATCGCGGCGCGATTCAGTCATTTTGAGGCCGGCCTGGTCTGCCTTGAGTTTCCCTTGCTGGTAAGTGAAATTTCCCCGCATACCCTCCAAGTCCATTTGTTTGGTGTAGCGTTCCAAGACGTCGAGTTCGGTTTGGGCAACTTGGAGTTGCAATTTGGCCTGTGTGACCGTCAGTTCGTTTCCTTCGAGTTCCAATGCCGTGATGTAGCCCTTGTTGAATAGACCCTGCGACTTTTTCAACATGGTTTCAGCGGAGCGTAAATTCGCCTCGGCGATGGAAACACTGGTTTGAGATCGCTTCAAGCGGCCGCGATAGCGGCCGTCGAGGTACGCGTCGAGGTTGATCTGCGCCCCCGCCAGATCGGCTTCGGTTTCCTTGAGTGTCGCCGTGGCCTCGAAGACCTTGGTCTTTTGCTCACTGACCGTTTCTTCGATCACTTTGGTGTCGAGTCGGACTAGTTCATCGCCGGCTTTGACGACCGATCCGCTGGGAATCACCCAGGTGACCGTGTTATGCCCGCGGACCTTGTTCTTAATCTCGGTGTTATCAGAACTTTCCAGGGTCCCCTGCTCTGTGATGGTTACCTTCAAATCAGAGAGTACCACCGTATACATTAATTGCGGGCCAGGATCGGGAGACGAGAATACGCTTGGAATAAGTGTGCCAAGTGCGGCCATGATTCCGAGTATGCCGCCGATGAACAGACTGCGTTTTACCCAACGCCCGTTGCTGACTTGAGGCGCAGCGGTGGTCGGGCGGTTGACCGAAGTGGTGGTGGCTTGTGGTGAGACGTCCATCGCCATGGGAGGCTCCGTTACGAATGACTTTGCGATGGGTGCCGGGTGAAACGGCATGGCCCACTCTTTACTAGCGGACGGGTTCGCGCGAGCTCCACCGCGACACGATTATTATAGCTGATGTAGTGGGTTTGGGTTAGTCGAGATCGCGTATGGTGCGGTGCTGCGCGCCTAGTTTCTAGGTTTTTCAGCTATTGCCAAAGCGCAGCTGTGGCCGACTCCGCCAGGTGACTACGGTTTCACCCGTAGTGAGGTTCATTTTCCGCATTTTCCATGGTGAACCGAAAGGAATTAGGTAAAACGGAACGGCCTCTTCACCTACCCGGCGGGACATTTTGCGGTGCCGAGACCGGAGGGGATGGAACCGCTGGCGGCACTGGTGGCGCAGCTCCCGGCGGAGCGGGGGGAACCGATGGCGGCAGTGACGGGGCGGTTGCCGGTGGGGCGGCGTCCGCCCCCGGGCTGCCCGGTAGCGGCCGCTTGACCCACTCGCCATTCACCGCGAGCTGCATCGTCCCAAGTTCACGGGCCAACCGCATGCGGTCCGCGTACAAGTTGAGCCAGCCCTCTAGGAATTGGTTTTGTGACCGCAGTAGCGACTGCAGAGCGCCGACAATATTGCGCGTGGTCACCGGACCAAAGGGGGCCGTCCGCTGCCCGGGCCGGGGCGGTGCGACCGGCGCATACAGACTGGCTTGGGCCTGGTCGACCTGTCGTAAGGCAATCGCCACCGCGCGGCGCGTGAGCGCCAGATCGCGCCGTGTTCGCTGAATGTTCCGCAACAGGGCTCGCAGGTCGATATGGAGGGAATCTCGCGATTGGATAAAGTCGCGACGATTTCGCTGGTAGCGGATCAAGGATTCCCGGTAGGCATTGCGTTCGAGTAGGCGTGTTAACGGCGCATCGAATTCAACGCCCATGCGGAGGCTACCCGCCGGCGCGCGAAAACTTACCGGATTGTTGCGCGCGGTGCGCAGGTCTCCACCCGCGGTGACGTTAAGTACCGATTCTAAGGTGTTGGCATTGATTTCGATCTGTCGCCAGCTATCAACAAGCGCCGCGCGACCATTCATGAAATCCAGACGGTTGGAGAGCGCGACCTTGAATGCCGCTTCCGGTTGCAGGTCGATTTCTTCAACGGTCACGGCTTCCAGCCGCGCCCGTCCTTGGGTCAACGTGGCGCGTTGAATGAGACGCAGTGCGTCGCTCAACCAGATCACCAGCGCTCGGCGCGTGATGTCAGGCATCTCGGCAGCAAACTCGTCGCGTAATCTTTGGAGATCCGTGATGGCTGCGGTGGATTGCTTCTTGAGATCCGCCAACGTCACATCCAATTGCGCGCGGTCGTTTCTGAACTCTTCAAGATCGCGTGGCGACAGTGTACGTTCTCGTTGGGGTACGACTTGTTGCATCCGCCGCATGTCAAATTCAACCGCGTCGATTTGAGTTTGAATAGGACCCGCCAATTGTTCGGCCCCAGCGAGAATCATTTCGACGGCGGCTGCATTCGTATCATCTGGCAATCCACCGAGTTGGTCCCGCAGTGTGTTAATAGAATCCTGGAGTAGTGTGCTCTCGTTTGACACCAGTTGGAACTGTTGAATCAACGTGTCATCCAGTTGCACGGACAGATTTGGTGGCAAACCGAGCGTAAAGGTAATGTACCGGTCAATCTGAGCTTCAAAAAAAGCACGCTGCGTGACCAGCCCCGAGCGTTGTCTTTCTACTTCCTGTCGGAGTTGATCAACCTGGAACAGGTCGATGATCCCGACTTCGCGGAGTGCCTCCAACTGGAGTAGCGATCTTTCCTGGATACTGAGGATGTACTCGGAGTTGCGGATGCCTTGCAGGTTTCGTAGCAGTCCCGTGTACCCACCGAGTCCGCCTTGGCCGGAGAAGACGGGCACAAACGTTCCTTGGCCACCTCGCTGCGGTCTGCCAACCCCCAGTTCCCCAATCGCAATTTGCGTGTAGAAGCCCTGGCGAAACTGTCCATAGGATCGCATGTTTGCCAACAAAGCGCGCTCGTCGAAAGTCAGGCTTTCCAGCGCGATCTCTCGGCCGGCGCCACGCATTAGCGGTTGCAGCAATGTGAAGTTCGCCAACGAGGAAGTCAGACTCGCATCGCCGCCTGAAAACTCAAACACAAATGAATTGGCGAAGCCGGTTACCAACTGGCCGGCGCTGGCGAAGGTCTTCCGCATTTGGATCAGTGGGGTGCCGCCCAGGGTAAGCCTGTTGGTGTCGAGTGTTTCGGCCGGTGACGTCACCACAAAATTTCCGGACGCGGGATCAAACGCGAGGCTGGCGGGCGCCAGCGAACCATCGTGTGCAAAGCTGGCGTCGTAGCCACCAAAAAATTGCGAGTCGAGACGGAATCGTTCGCCGGTAACGTCGAGTGCGGAAAGATACAACGTTTCCAGCTGCGTTTGGTGTGATGGTGAGTGGATGTATGCCAATTTGAGTGCCGAATTGACGTTGAGTTTGATTGCCCCTTGAGGGGTCATCTCGACGTACTCACCCAGTTTGTTGAGCCATTCGGGATTTTCCAGATGGGTACGTTGGCCGTTATCAAGCCAGTGGTCCCAGCCGCGTTTCCCGTCGACCATTTGCATATACTGGTTCGACGCGGGGTCATCGATTGGCATCGGCGGCTTGTCTGGATCGTTGGGGTCGAAATAACGGCTCCGTGGGTCCTGCTCGATGGTGTAGTTTTCCGCGGCCCAGGACTGCCCTCGGTCTCTTTCCGAGATCACGGCGTAGGCTTCTCGGTCTGCGTCGAGTCGATATTTGGTACGTGAACAACCCGACAGTACAAGCACGGTTGACAGCAGTGCTGTCAACCGACACCCGTAGCACACCGTTGGCAAGGGAGTGATCTTCATATGGCGTCAAGATCCGTATGGATACGGCGCTAATTGAGCAAGGTAGTCCACAGTCACAGGTGTATTATCGGTGGCGCAGGGGGTGGACTTTAGGGGTTGTGCGGGTTGCGTGGCCTGATGTGGTTGTTGCGGAGAGGAGACAAGTCCGCAACGCGCTGCGGCGCCATGAAGGCCGCGCGAAGCGGAGGGATTCCCGCCCGCGTGTCATGGATTTGAGTGCGCGTCGATTGTCGCGAATGGCCTGGCATATCGCGGACCCGCTTGGGCGGTCGCAACAGGTGGCAGGATCGACACACATTTACAAACCGAGGTAGCGTGACGAATGTGGACAACATCCCGTCGAATAGTATTTTTTTATGGGACGTCGGAGGAAATGCTCCGGGCGTTCTCCTGGCAGATGGTAAGACAGGAAAGGAGAACGCTGCGGAGCTGCCGCGCTTTGGCGGGGTGGTTAGTGCCGAGTCACGTTCGTCCTGCTCCTGAGCGTTGGTGCCGCTCGAGCACCAGAGGAATACCCCCTTAGGGCGCTTTCGCTGGAAGTGATTCCAAGTAGGACAGGAGTTCGAGGATCTCCTGTCGCGAAAAACGATCGAGCAGGGCTTTGGGCATGATCGAACGGGACGTTTTGACCATTTCGTCGATATCCTCTCTCGCTATCACTGTCGACGCGGGTGCTTCAGGATTCACGAGCAGCGATACGGACTGCTTGTCGCTGCTTGTGAGGATGCCGGTCACCACCGTCCCCGCTGTCGTAACGACCACGTGCATTGCATATTTAGTGTCGACCCGATGGGAGGGCTCCAGAATTTCACGCAGGACACCCCGGCGATCGCCCTTCCAGCGGTCAAAAACACCGGCCAGCTCTGGTCCCACTGCCCCGCCCTGCCCGTTCGCTTTGTGGCACTGAAGACAGGTCGCGTCCTGTAGTAACCGCTGGCCAATGCGGCGGGTCGTTGGGCGGCGCGGTCCCGCCAGGTCCTTTTCGAAGTCCGAGAGTTTCCAGGACTTCACAAAAGAACGATTGTTTCCGACAGGATCCCGGGGCTTCTGTGGATTTGCCAGCCAGTCGTCGAGATCCTCAACGACGACCATGACGCCGTACATTCGCATCCAGTGACGCGGAAAGGTGCAGACAAAAGGATATTCTCCCGGCTGGCTGGGCGCGTCAAACGTGAGGCGTTGGCGTTGCTGTGACCCTACCATTCCAGTGGCGAAGAGTACTTTGGGTGACTGCGGTACGTAAGGTTTCCCTTGAAACCCTGGAGCGGGACCCTGGATCAGGCCGAGTTGCGCCACTTCTTTCAACGCACCGTTGGACGTTATCACCAGGTTGTGGGGCATGAGGTCCTGGTTGTCGAGGACGATCTGCACCGGGCGACCCGCTTCAACGGCAAAGTAGTTGATGTCGTATCGCATTTCCTCTTCTACCGTACGGATGAGGACCACCCGCACCGAGGTTTCTCGCAGACGCTGACGCATTGCCCTGGCGGCATCACGGGGAAGACGCGTTACCAGTCGATCGGCAAACTGCATTGCTTCTAGAAAGACGTCGCTGGTGCGCTGTTCGACTGGGGTCGATTCGGCATGCCGCAGCAGCGATTCCAGGAGGACTTTCGCAAGCGATTGCGGGCACTGTCCAGCTGGGACTTGCAACAGTGTGTGGACCGCCTCACGCCGGAATGCCGGATCATCCACGAAGGGCGAGAGCAGGCGGAAGGTCTCCGTACCCAGGGGGGGCACCCACGACAGTGTGGTGATTGCGGCACGCCGCACCGCGGGAGGCTGTGTCGGAGCCAGGAGTCGCGTGATCGCTGATAGTTGGTGTTGCCGTAAGGTTTTCTGGGGAAGTAGTTGGATGCCTGCCAGCCAATCTTCCGTGGCTCTTGGGGAGGCGGTCGCAAGTTGCTGGGCCGCAGCGGCTTGCCCCGCAGCGAGGAGGGCGGCATAGCCGACAGCACGCAGTCGCGGATTGGGCGACTTTGTGGCGGCTCCTAACGTCTCTGCTCGCTCGGCTAGTTCGGCGGCAGGTCGGGCCAGTAGCAGGGCGGCAAGTTGTCGTGACGTACGCTCTTGTTGACGGTCCTCTTTCTTGTCGAGGCGATTGAACGCTGCCAGTAGTTGGCTGGCAGGATTGGATTTGCGCAAACGTGTCAGCGAGGCCAGTGCCTCCTCGCGGTACTGCCGTGACATGCCACCTCGCGTAAGAATCGCCATGTAAACCGGCGCGTATTTAGAGTCGCTGGTGTTCCTCTTGACGAGGAGGAGACGCTCGTTGCTGAGACGATCGAGTTGATACCACACGATACGTGGCTTTTTGTCCAGGAAAACGCGTGGTGCCGTGATGGGGCGTTGGGTGCGCTGATGTTGGTGTCCGGATCCCACGGTTGGTCCAAGCAGAAGGACCAGCCAGCACAACAGGTTTTGGTGAGCTAGGTGCGTGCGCATTGGCAGGTGTTAGTGGTAGTAATGGCTGACAGTGGGCCGGGGTCCGCTACGAAACCGCATTCCGACGCTGGCTACTGTTCCCAGTGACGCATGGCCTCGTCGAGGGTGTATTGCAAGTAGTCGTCCATGTCGTGGTTCAGGACTTCGAGGGCAAGTTCCACTACGGCGTCACCTTCCAGAAAGGTCAACGCGCGGATCGCCTCCAATCGCACGCGTGGGTGGGGGTCGTTGATGCGTGGTTGCAGCCATTGTAATGGCTGGTCGATCTGATCGAGCCAAAAGGAGAGAACACGTGTGGCGGCGGCGCGGGCGCGGTGGTCCTTGGTTTCCAGGAGAGTTGTTAACAGCTTGGGGCGCACGACATTGTGGGTTTGAAACATCCACAGGGCCTCGAGGAGATGGTGCTCGTAGCCGGGGTGGCCGGGCGTGAGGGCCGCGCTCCAGGTGTCCAGCGCCGGCACGACTTGGTCTGTGGGGATCTGCGCCAGTTCACGACGAGCGCGGTAGCGGGTGCGGTCATCGCGAGCTTTCAAAAGATCAAGAAGAACCGGTGCCGGCTGCCCTCCGATTTTGGGCGGGTTAAGCAACGGCCGCGTTTTGTGCTTGATGCGCCAGATGCGACCATGGCTGTGGTCCCGGTTTGGTTCCCGCAAGTTGTGCTGGAGATGTCCGATCAGAGCGTTGTGCCAATCGACAATATAGAGTGAACCATCCGCCGCGAATTGCAGGTCGATGGGCCGGAAATTTCCATCGGCGCAGGAAACAAGTGGCTCGATCTCTTGGCCCAGGAATCCAGACCCTTTTTCCTCCATGGTGTGTTGCAAGATGGAACGTTCCCCAATGCAATTACACAACAGGAAATTGCCCTGAGCAGCTGGCGGAAAGTGCTGACTGGAGACAATCAAGCAGCCGGCGGACGGGCGGGTTCGTTTGCGGTAAAATGTGGGGAATTGGAATTGAGGGTCGCCACCCGTCTGTGTGGCGATTCGCCGGTGTTGCGATCCTCCCGGGTGCTTGAGGGGAAAGTCGATCTTGCCCGTCAAGGGGGCGGCCCAATAGCTGAATCCGGGTGACGCATCGGCGATAAAGTTCTGTCCCCAGCGGTCGAAGACGTGGCCCCACGGATTGGCAAACGCCAGGGAGGCGTGGACTCCAAACTTTTCAGTGCGCGGGTCGTAACGCCACACTCCGGCTTCGTGAAGTCGCGTGAGGCCGTAAGGGCTTTCGACCTGGGAAAATTTGAACGTACCTTCCTGGAAATAGAGGCCGCCACCGGGCCCCCATTCAAACGCCGCAATGCCGTGATGCGAGTCAGCAGTGTCAAAACCAATCAATTTGCGAGTTCGGGTGTCGGCTACGTCGTCTCCGTTGCGGTCTTCCAGGAAAAGAATGTCGGGCTGTTGGGCTACGTAAACCCCACCATTGCCAATCTCAAATCCCGTGGGTTGGTGCAGGCCGCGGGCAAAAACGATGCATTTATCGGCACGCCCATCACGGTCGGGGTCCTCGAAGATCAGCAACTTGTCGTCCATGGGAGATTTTGGTTGCCAATGAGGGTAGGACGGCATCGTCGAGACCCAGAGACGGCCTCGATTGTCAAAATTAAGGGCAACCGGGTTGGCCAGTTCGGGGAACTGCTCCTCGGACGCGACGAGTTGAATTTCATATCCCGGCGCCAGGGTGAAGCGTTTCTGCTGCTCCGCCGCTGACAGATAGTCAAGCGACCCGAGTTTTCCCGTTTTGCGGTTGGGATCGTCCGCCCCGCCCACGTTGGTTTTGGGAGTGATAAAAGGGAGGGTGTTGGTATCATCCACCGCCGGGGAAATTGGTCTTCCCGACGCTATTGCCCAGATGCGCTGATCGCGGTTGGCCGTCATTTGGTCCAAGACGGCCCGTTCGCGTTCCATGACATCGGTATTGTTGTAGGTTCCGTCCGAACCGGCCGCACCTCGACTGCCGTAGATGGAATAGCCATTGACGGCGCGATACCGATGCCACCAGTGGAAATTCTTGTCCGCCACTGCGGTCCTCAGCGGCTGGTCGATGTGCGTGCTTGCGTCGCCAAACAGCTCCGCCATGAAGAGGGGGGCCAGGGCTTGGTAGCCGCTGGAATTCAGGTGGGCGCCGTTGAGTGTAAGCCGTTTGGGGTTTTGGTCGAAAAGCTCGCTGGTAACACGGAACAGGTCGACCATGCCGACTTGCGTGCTGCGGGCTACCGAGGACATGACCTCGGTATACATCTTCAGTCGGGCGTTGTGTTCCTTTCCGCTGGGTAAGTTGCGGTCGCCCGTATTTTCAAACGCGATTGGCGACACCAGCACGATCTGTGGCGCGCCACGCCCGCTGTAGTCTTGCTGTTTTGTTTCTCCGATGAGCCTGGTGAGATCGCCCTTGAAGGCAGGCAGGCCAGCTGCGCCGGCAAACGACTCGTTGAATCCAAAGAAAAAGAGGACCGCGGTAGCGCCACTGTGTTTGAGATGTTTGTGTGGACTGCCAAAATTTTCCGAACGAATCCGTGTCCGCGGCTCGTCGCCCGGGAAACAGAGGTTGCGGACGACGAGTTGGTGCTCAGGAAAGCGGCGGTGTAGGAGGGTTTCCCACCAATTTTGGTGTTGCATGCGTTCACCCAACGCATTGCCAACGAGGCAGATATGGTCGCCGGGTGACAGAGTTAGTTTGGCAGCCGGCAGCGGCCGGTCCAACACGCAGACGAGCGCCACGGAGGCGACGTAGAACGGGAGAAGTAGGCGGTGACTGGAGATCTGTATCACGGCGGTTCTTTTCAATGAAGCGGTTCTTTTCAATCAAACTGAGTTCGGCTGAACGGTAACACGAGATAACGTTCCGTCCGCGGCGGCGGACACATCGTTACGGGGCTGCGCGGCGGAACTTGTGGTTGCATCCACGACATGGCTGCCAGCATAGCGTATTTTCGGCGCCGATTCTCGGTAGGCAACGTGGTATCTCGCATTGGGATTCTGCGATCGGTGACGGTGCGCGATGGTAGGGCCGCACCGCTGGACGAAGCGACCTGGTTGACGAGCAGCAACGCGGAAGCGGTCATGCCTCAGCAAACACGGTTGGCGCAAGGCGGACTCGGATGAGAGTCGGGGTGGGAAGCGAAGTGTCCCTGCGCGGTCGAGCATGTCGGAAGGCCGCTGTCCAGGTTGCTGAGTGCCGCATTACCAATTGGTCGGACGGGCTGGCTGCGGAAACGCTACCCCTTGGCCGAAAGACGCTTGGTGGATAGGTGGCCCGTCAACCGCAGTCCACGACCGCGTTCAGCCTGGTGCAGTTGTCTCAGGCGATCCAATTGCATGGCGGCAGAGTTCTGGTGGTGTTTACGGACCAGATCAGGTTGCGCGCTGATGGATTCATTCGGGAGGACCGTCTTTACGGACGGCTTGTGGTAGGTCCCTAGCGGGGCAGCGGAGGTGGCATTTCTCACCGCACAATTGGACGCTCCAGCCGAGGTGTGTTTCACCTTGAGGGGGGATGTTCGCGGCGGTATGGCGTCCGCGCTAATGTGTTGGGTTGGCGTGCAGGATGTGTCGCACCTATCGGGACTGGCGGGTCCGTAATGGTGCGTGGGTAGCGGGGCTGAGGGTGCTCGCTGTTCGGCAGCAACATCCAAGCCGTGGAATCGCTATTGGAGAGTGGTCCGATCGCGGAGGCGATCGTGAGTCGTCTCAAACGCAGTGGTTTTGTTTGCGACGAGCAAGGAATTGTCTTGCGGGTTTCCCGTTCGTTGGGTGAGGACATTGGCTGCTTTGAGCCGTTGCTGCAGAACGGTGCCGCAATTGCCCGCGGAACGTGAGTGGACCGCCGGCGAATGCTAGCGTCAAGGGGGCGCAGACTGACTGTTCGCTGGCTTGGCCGGTGGATCTGTGGGGTTGCGGAAGGTGCGCCACAGGATCACGGTGGCCGCCAGCAGATAAAGGACGCCTAAGAGGACCAACGGATAAAGTAGTTGGGGGTAAGTCTGCATGAGTCCATCGGCGGCGTAGGCTTGCAGCCAGCAAAGGGGTGCCATCCCCAGCCCGGTCCCGAGGCAGACTTTCCAGGTAGGCAGTGATGTCAATCCGGCCGCATAGGAAACCAGGTCGGAAGAGGTGAGTGGGTTCACTCGCAGCAGGAAGACTACCAACAGACCGTGGTCCGCGAGACCGCGCTGAAGGCGTTGCAGGGACTGTTTCTGGCGGAGACGCGTGACGTATGAGCCGTGCAACGATCGCGTCAAGTGGCAGGCAATCGCGGAGCCAAGCATATTCCCCGCCAAGGACAGGAATCCGCCCCAAAAGCCACCGAAGATGATGCCTCCAGGAGCATACAGAAGCAGCCCAGGAAGTGGCGCGATGACGACTTCCACGGTCGTCAGCAGGATGTATGCGATGGGTGCCGCCGTGCCAAAAGAGAGAACAAAGTCGCGCAGGTGGCCTACTTTGGCATCGGGCGACAGCGAACCGCTGAAAAGAGTTGCCACTAGCCCACCCGTTGAAAAGGACCACAGGACGGTGGCCAAAGCCAGCAGGACACAGGGCAACAGGAGAAGGTTGGCGATTTTTCCAGGCGTCGCAGAGCGGTAGGCTGGCTGCATGAGTGAAGGAAGCGGAAAAGATCGAAGAAAACTGTGCGGTTTCGGCGGTGCCCAAAAAACCAGCGGTGGGACGCGTGCAAATAGGCTGTGACGTCGCGCAAAGGAGACTCTGTCGGCTGGTTCTCTGTGAGGCGGTTTGCTTCACAACGATGTTGTTATCGTAACAGAATCCCCGGTCAAACGGAGGTGCGCATTCTCCCTGGTGGGATCAGGTCCCAGCGGTTTCCTGTGGATCGGATTGATACTAGTATGCACCAGGCGGAAGGCTGGCCGGAGTGCTTCTCGTCCGCTCCGGTGGCGGATTCGCGCTAGTTTGGCGCAGTGAGGCCGGGTGCGGGCCGCTTGGTTTTCGCGCGCACTGCGTCGAAAATCGCGGAAATCAGACGAACTCTCGCGAAAGGGGGACAGGAGATGACAAGCAGGCGTGCAGCTTATCTGGTGGTCGTGCTGGCATTGGCAGCCGTGGCCTGGACAAACGGAGGGGAGAAGGCGTCGCGGAAATCGGTGTTACGGCACGTGGTGCTCTTTCAATTCAAAGACGCCACTCCACCCGCAAAAGTCAAAGAAATCGCGGCGGCGTTCGCGGCCTTGCCCTCAAAAATCGACTCGATCGTGGGCTTTGAGTGGGGCACTGACGTCAGTGTGGAAAATAAGACCAAGGGGTTTACGCACGGTTTCGTCGTCTCCTTTCGCGATAAAGCGGGTCGGGCCGTATACCTGCCCCACCCCGCTCACCAGGAATTCGTCAAGTTGGTGGGTCCCCATCTCAGCGATGTCCTGGTTTTTGACTACAACACGAAAGAGTGAGGCGTCCGTTGTAGGAACGGTCACTTCCGCAGCGGTGCGCGAGCCGTGAGCCATCAGGAACGACCGGTATGTCGGGTGGAGCGTTCCGGTGACTGGCAACACCGGGATTTGCGTTTAAGGTGATGCGGGTGTTTCTACTCTTTCACGCGTGCCCACTTCAGCACCTGCGGTTTGCCATCGGCTTCCCCCAGGCCCTGAAATTCGCTCAGGTGGTCGCCGTCGACATGGTAGATGTACCAGGCGACTTGGGGAAACTGAACCTGGGTGCCGGCGTCTTTACCAGCGACGATCTTCATGCCCGGGAAGGTCCAGGTGTTGTAGTTGCCGCGGCGCTGTAGCCAATAGCGGTTGGTGTGCGTGCGTGTAAGGGTGTCAGAGGCGTCATAGTAATGGACCGTTTCGCGATTGCGCTTGACTTCCTTGACAACGCGCATTTGTTGCCCCTTGTCGTTCGTGAATGAGGTCGTCCACGTACCGATCACCGCGGCCCTGTCCTCCATCAAGGGGCGCGGAACACGCTTCGAGATCACCTTCATGTCGGGGACCTTTTGTCCACCTACGATCTGGTTCGACCAGGTGGTTGTCTGGCCTTGCTGGTCAGGATCCAGTACGGTGGTCCGCGTGCTGGTTTTGGAAGTACCGTCTTCGAGACGATGTGTTGCCTGGAAGACGAAGGTCGTCCCGTCGGACTGCACGAGTTCCTCGTGGACAATTTCGCCTTCGCTGCTTCGCGCATCCGCTACGATTTTCTTTTTCAGTGGATCCCAGGAATAGTGAAAGAGCACCTGGGAGAGAACTTCGTCATTATCGCCCGTCAGGCTCCACTTGCCTTCGATGGCGCAACGTTTGAGTATCCAGCGTGCGGAGAGGGTCCCTTTGAAGGCGGTTCCCTCTAGTATTGTTGAGCCCGCAGTTGCCACTCCAGCAAATTCCCATTGCCCGAGGAAGGGCTGCAGAACCTGGAGATGTTCGGAATGAGGGTGGTGTTGGGCTTGTTGACCTAATGTGGGAGTCAGGCTGGCGGTGCAGAGGCCGAGGGTCACGATGGTTGTCAGGAAGGTTGTCGGACGGAAGCGTGTAAACATATGTGCGGACATAGTGGTGCTCCGGTGATGATACGATTTGGCCCCGAAGGATGATCTCTCGAGCAATTTATGGATGCCGTCCAGGTGGAAGACAAGGCACGTACGGCAGAAGACCCGACAAGAGGCTGATTCTAGCTGCAAAGTCGAGCGCGAGCCATTGCCGGGCGCCATATGAGATGGTCATCACGGCATACTGGCGATGCAGAACAAGAAGTCGGAGGTTCTCAGGTAAACTTTGCCATCGAGCAGGACCGGGGTGGCATACGTATTCTCACGGAGGGCGTTGGTGGCCACCAGTTTCGGTTTTTCCGCGAGTTCCAGAACGTAAGTCGTGCCATTTTCACGGGTGGCGTAGAGTTTTCCCTCCGCGATTACCGGTGAGGCACTGAATGGGTAGCGATTGCGAGGCAGGCGTGTCGTCCAGACCTCGTTCCCCGTGGCGACATCGATACTGGTAACGTCACCACGATCGCCACACAAGTAGAGTTTCCCCTGGTAGGCGATCGGCGAGGGGACGTCGCTGGCTGCGATATCGATATCCCAGGAGATGTTTGACACGGCCCCGTCCGCGCCCTTTCCCGGTTGAATGGCGGTCAGCGTGTTGCCTCGTGAATAGGGGGCGATCACCATGCCGCCGGCATAGACTGGTGACGCAATCGAGCGCCAGTTGCCGCGCCCACGGGGGTTGAGCGTCGCGGTGCGCCAGACTTCCTTGCCATTACCTGCGGCATGTCCGGTCAGGTAGTCCGCGCCGAGTACGGCTATTGTCTCCCGTCCAGGTTTTCCGATTACCAGAGGTGTCGTGTAGCTGTCGCGTGCTTCGCCCGGCGCGTCAACGCGGCGCGCTGTGTTCCAAAGCGTTTTCCCACTGGCCTTGTCAAAGGCGGTGACATAGGAAGGACCCTGGTGCATCACGGCGATCACAACCGCGGAGCTGGTCAGCACCGGCGAGGTCGCCAGGTCCCAGCCGAGGGAGTCGCGACCATTCGCTTTCTGCAAATTGATTTTCCAGACGACGGTGCCCTGAAAATCGAGACAGGCCAGGTCGCCACTGCGATAGTAGGCGTAGACGTGAGTGCCGTCGGTGACCGGCGACGGGTTGGATCCGCTCGCCTTGCGGTTCCGGTTGCCAGCGCTTTCGCCAACCGTGGTTTTCCAGATTTGTTTGCCGGAGCGGTTCAAGCAGATCAGAAGATTCTGTCCATCGTCGTCGCAGGTGACGAAAATCCGGTCTTGCCACACGATTGGTGTGGAGGTGCCCCAGCCGGGAAGTTGGATCTTCCAGGAGATATTCTTGTCTTCGCTCCACTCGGTTGGGAAGCCAGTGCTGAGCGAGACGCCATCTTGGTTGGGCCCTCGCCATTGGGGCCAGTTTTCGGCGGATCCGGTGACGTTCCCGACAAAAGTCAGGGCGAGGCATGCAAGGGTGCGTGTGATGCGCATGGGAACTCCTGTCCGAGTGAAGGCGTCGTTTGGTGTCATTGTCAGACGTAACGCAAATGCCGGGCCGCGTCCGAGTACGCTGTGGTCTGGTTCAGTCGTGGCGTTCTAGGCGTTCCTGGATCGCCTGGTATGCTTGATAGCCCTCGCCGAGAAAGTCCCGTAGCGGCTCTGTCTCAGCGGCCACGTACTGCCAGCGACGAAAGTAGAGAAAGGTGCCCGCCGCCGCTTCAAAGGAAATCGTCCCGTGCTCCGCGAAGTAGTCCAACAGGGTCGTGTCGAAAAACTCGCGTGTTTCGGATTCGACCGTTGATTGGAGCACAAAGGCCTTGGAGAAGGCGGGGTGATCGTCAAAGTCGATGTCCTGCCGCCCCAGTAAACTTCCTACCCGATCCAGTCTTCCTTCAGGTCGCATGACGAAATCCGGAACGGTCAATGCTTGAGACTGGACGGCGGCGACTGTTTGTCGGCGGATTCGTTTGTGCTTGCCATGGCCAGTGGTGTACTGGTAGTCAAAAAGGTTGATCTTCAAGTCGGGTGTGTCGGCGACGAAAAGATTGGTCAGCTTACGGGCCCGGCCGATACTGAATAGCGGAAACGCAGAGAGGGCCTGTTGGAGGGACGCATCCCCCCTGTCGCGGAACTCGAGTTTGAGGTCAGCCGCGACAACTTGTAGATCGGCGGTCCTTTTTTCAGCCCGTTTTTTTTGGACGCGGCGGACAATGAGGACGATTGCAATGATCAGGGTGATGACCACCGCATTAATCGAAAGCGCGATCACAAGACCGATGCGGTCGTCTTTGGTTGGTTCGTGTTCCCGGTGGTCACGTTCGCGTGGGGGTTCCGCAGGAGCTTGATCCTCCTGGTGGAAAGCGATCCGCGGGGAAGCAACGGCGGGAGAGGACGGGGCAGCGGCGCCAGCGGGGCTCGCCAGAAGTGCCACAGCCAGGAGCAGCGCAGGAAGGGATCCGCAGGAGCAACTGGTCACGGGGGGCCTTGCTGAGGATGGAGTGGTGAAATAGCGGTTCACTGGCCGCCAACATAACGAAAGACGCATTGTAACGGAAAAAGTACACGTCGGACCGTGTTGCTGATCACGCAACACTGAAAAACCCAAACACCTTAACTTCGACCTTGGCAGTGATCACCGCATTGCGGCAGCATCGGCCCGGTAGGTAAGTTAGGTTAGAATGTTGAGGTTGCAGTCGGGATGCCCGCGCTAAAACCGTCTCTTGGAGTCCACCCGCCAAATTTGACCGCCAGCGACAGGGCGTGAACCGATGAGAAGATGGGTCCTGATCATAATAGCAGTGTCTGCGTCCGGCATTGATGCGGCGGAAGGCGTAGATTATCTGGAGCAGGTCAAGCCGATACTGGCCGAGCGCTGCGTTTCGTGTCATGGTGCGCTGGCGCAGCGTGGTGGCCTGCGGCTCGACGCCGCGCAGTTGATCTTCCGCGGCGGTGACAGTGGTAACGTGCTGGAGCGAGGCCGGCCCGTCGACAGCTTGTTGATCGAGAAGGTTTCCGCGACCGACCCAAAGGAACGCATGCCGCCCGAGGGAGATCCACTCAGTGCCGAACAGATTGAGATTCTGGCGGCGTGGATACGAGAGGGGGCTGCGACTCCCGGGAACGAACCGATCCCGGCAGACCCGCGGGCGCACTGGGCTTTCCTAGCTCCCGCGACGGCCTCTTTTCCGCCGGGACATGCTCAATGGGTACGACATCCACTCGACCGTTTCGTCCTGCAGCAGCAACGTCAACGGGAGATTGGCGTGGTGCCGGCGGCGGATCGGGGGATTTTGTTAAGACGTGTCTTTCTCGATTTGGTGGGTCTTCCACCGACCCGCGCCCAATTGCGGGCATTCTTGGCGGACGACTCGCCGACGGCGTTTGAGCGGGCGGTGGATGGGTTGCTGGCGAGCCCGGATTACGGGCTGCGTTGGGCACGGCATTGGATGGATGTCTGGCGCTATAGCGATCACTCGGGCTATCTCATGGGGCCGAATAACGATATCCGTGACGGCCGCGCTCACATCTGGCGGTGGCGCGATTGGATTATTGAGTCCTTGAATGAAGATGTGGGTTATGACCGCATGGTGGTCGAGATGCTCGCGGGTGACGAGATCGCACCGTCCGATCCGAAGGCATTGCGCGCGACCGGGTTCCTCGCGCGGAACTGGTACAAATTCAATCGCAATCTGTGGCTGGACAACATCGTTGAACACGCCTCGAAAGCTTTTCTAGGCTTAACCGTGAATTGTGCGCGCTGCCACGACCATAAATACGATCCCGTGACCCAGACGGAATACTATCGGCTGCGAGCCATTTTTGAGGCGCACGAAGTGCGGGACGAGGCCTATTCAGTCGGCACCCCGCCGCTGGTTCGCGTTTACGATGCCTACGCCCAGCGACCGACCTATCTTTTTCAACAGGGTGACGAACGTCGGCCTGATGATACCCAGACGCTCCAGCCAGGAGTTCCTTCCCTGTTTGGCGAGCCGTTACGCATTGAGCCGGTGTCGTTACCGGTCGTCGCTTACTATCCTGCCTTGCGGAGCGACGCGCAGGATGCCGCCCGCCATGAAGCGCAGGCAAAACGGCGCCAAGCCACGGAGGGGGTGGAGTCCGCTGAGCGGCGGGTGGCGGCGCTACGAAAAAGACTGGCACGCTTTCTCAAAACGCCAGCGAACAAGAGACCGAAACGAGAGTTGAAGGGGGGAACTCTGGTCCTGGAGGATGCGTTTGCGGAACTCGCCACCGACCGCTGGCGGGTTGAACAGGGCGACTGGAACATTGTGCAGGGACGGTTGTGTCAGACGGACGGAGCGTCGGAGCAACGGCGGGTTGTGTCCCGGAGTTCCCATCCGCGTGACTTCCGAGCGCAGGTAACGATGCGCGTCAACGGAGGTGCGGTGTACCGATCGATCGGTATGGGATTCGATGTGCATGATAAGGCGATGCATGCGGTGTACTTGTCGGCTTATCCGGGTGGTTCGAAAGTCCAGGTTACGCTGCAGAATGGTGGTGGCGTTTGGAGTTATCCGCAGCAGGGGATGACCGCCTTGCCGGTAGAATTGGGGCGTGACTATCGGCTGGAGGTGCGGGTCCGAGATCGGCTGGTCAATGTGCTGGTCGATGATCAATTGGTCGTGGCCTATCTGCTGCCGCCGAATCGCGCTGCCGGACGAATCTCACTGTGGACTTTTTCGGCGACGGGGTCATTTGACAATGTTCGTGTGACAACGCTGCCGGAAGATGCCATCGTGCGGCAACCGTCCGCCAGCGGGGACGTGCCGACTGTTGCAACGGAGGACGGGTTGCGGCGGGAAGTTGCCAATGCGGAGGCGGTCAGCGTGGTTGCGCACCTGAGCGCAACAAGGGCGGGCGCCGAACTGACGGCGTTGCTGCAGCGCCAGCAGGCTGAACGAACCAAATATGGGCTGGAGGCGGGTGACCAGGAGGATCGAGCCAAGGCCGCCCATCGAGCGGAAATCGGAGCGTTACTGGCCAGGCATCTCGAACAAGAGGGTCGGGCCCGCCAGCAGGTCGCGCAGTTGCGACGTTCGCAAAAACAGGGCGCGGGGGAAGCGGGTGCGAAATTGGCCCAGGCGGAGAAGACACTGGCGGCGGCGACCAAGGCGGTGGCCGAGACGCGCAAACGGTCTAGTTCCGACTCGCGGGAATATCAGCCGCTCGGTGCGCTTTATCCCAGTATCAGTACGGGACGTCGGCTGGCCTTGGCGCGGTGGATTACCGCTGATTCCAATCCGTTGGCTGCTCGAGTTGCCGTCAACCAGATCTGGCTGCGGCACATCGGTGAACCTCTGGTCGAACGGATGTTCGATTTCGGACTGCGTTCGCCGGCGCCGCTGCATCAGGGGTTATTGGATTGGCTGGCTGTGGAGTTTCGACGCGATTGGAGTATGAAAAGGCTGCATCGCCGAATCGTGACCAGTGGCGTCTACCGCCTGGCAAGTGCGGCATCGGCCGGCGCGGGGGCAAATCGCGCGAGAGATCCGGACAATCAACTGTTCTGGAGGGCGCATGTGAAGCGGATGGATGCCGAGGTGGTACGTGACAGCTTGTTGCGGGTGGGGGGGAGTCTCGATAATACCGTTGGCGGGCCACCCATCGTGCACACGCTCGGCCAAACCGTCCCCCGCCGGAGTATCTTCTTTCGGCAGGACAAGGAACGGCAGATGGTGTTCCTGAGCTTGTTCGACGGTGCCAAGGTGAACGAGTGTTATCGCCGGGTGCCAACCGTGGCGCCGCAACAAGCTCTGGCGATGTACAATAGTCGCCTCGCGAGCGAACAGGCGACTCGGTTGGCGAATCAGGTGGAGGCGATCATTGCGACGGATGTAGTTGCAGAGTTATTCGAGACCATCCTCAGCCGCCGACCGACGTCTCGGGAGTTGCGGGAATGCGTCGAGTTCCTGGAAGAGTTTGTTGACCATAGGCGTGGTCGTCAACAGTTGGCATTGGTATTGTTGAATCATAATGACTTTTTGTCTGTCCGTTAGCTCAACAGGTAGCCACCATGGTGCACAGGAGCGCTTCTAGACGCCAGTTCTTTACGAGTGCAGGCGCCGGACTCGGCGGCCTGGCGTTGGTATCCATGCTGCAGAATGAGGCGGGAGCGGCGGCGGAGCGCTGGTCGCCGCCCGATGGCAAACCGCATTTTGCACCAACGGCGAAGAGTGTGATCTGGCTGTTCATGGCGGGAGGCGCCAGTCAGGTTGAGACGTTTGACCCCAAACCCGCCTTGAATCGCTATGCGGGGATGACCCTTGCGGAAACACCTTTGCCCAATCCCTTGGAGTCGCCGCTGCTCAGGAATCGCATCGAGTTGGTGAAGGATGATGCGAATGGCAAAATCTATGAGCGTATTTTGCCGATGCAGATTGACTATCGAGCACGCGGCGAAAGCGGCGTTGAGATTTCGGACTGGTGGCCTCACCTGTCCGGGTGTGTTGATGACATGGCATTCGTCCGGTCGATGTGGACAACCGCCAGCAATCACGATGCGCAATTGCAGTTTCACACGGGTCGAAACCGGTTTGACGGCTTCTTTCCAACCATTGGATCGTGGGTCCACTACGGATTGGGTTCGTTGAATGACAGCCTACCGCAATTCATTGTGATGGGCAGCAAAATTGGCGATTGTTGTGGTGGCAAGGCGACCGAGGGGGCGGACTACCTGGGACCGCAGCACGATGGGGTGACGTTGTCGGTTGACCCGAAGAACCCTTTGCCCTTCGCGCTGCCGTCGGGTAACGCCACCCGTCAGGAGCGTGCGAAATCACAACGTCTGTTGCAGCGCCTCAACCGGCTGGCGGCGGAGCAGTATCCTCAGGACACGGACCTGGAGGCGCGGATCAAGTCGTATGAACTGGCGTTCCGCATGCAGACGGCGGCTCCCGCAGTGGTAAACCTAAGCGCCGAAACGGCTGCGACACACAAATTGTATGGCACAGCTGGCGGACCGACGCAGTCGTTTGGCCGACTCTGTTTAACAGCCCGACGATTGGTGGAGCGAGGCGTGCGATTTGTCCAGATCTATCATGGCGGGGGAGGCGCGGGCGTCTGGGATGCACACGGCAATCTACGGAGTAACCACGCTACCAATTGCGGCAAGGTTGACCAGCCAATCGCGGCGTTACTGAAAGACTTGAAACAGCGAGGCTTACTGGATGAAACACTGGTCGTGTGGGCGTCGGAGTTTGGGCGTACACCCGGTGAGCAAGGGGCTCAGGGGCGCGGGCACCACAATTTTGGGTTTACCATTTGGATGGCAGGCGGAGGGATCAAAGGTGGTGTCGTACACGGAGCTACCGACGAACTCGGTTTTCACGCGGTCGATAACCGACATTACGTAACCGATGTGCACGCGACGGTCATGCGACAACTCGGCCTGGACCCCCGCCGGTTGGAGGTGCCAGGCCGAAAACGCCTCGACGTGGATTACGGCAACCCGATTGAAGAAATCATTGCCTGAGGCCGTGCGATTAGCGACACGGGCGGATCAAACAAAGATCGGACGAATCGTGCTCCCTCCATGGGGGATTGGGACGGGCCTGCCCGACAGGTCGTTCACGGTGAGGTGGGTTCGACGCCAAGCAAATGATAGATCGTGGCCACGATTTCGCTCGGTGAGACCGCCTCTCGGACCGGATATGCCGCGTGTTCGTCGGTGGCACCGAAGACCGTTCCGGGCTGCACGCCTCCACCTGTCAAGAGACAGAATCCACACTGGGGCCAGTCATCGCGCCCCGCCTTCGTGTTTACTTTGGGAGAACGTCTCATTTCTCCCATGACGACCACCAGCGTGGTTTCCAGGAGGCCAAGTTGGGCGAGAGCCTCGATCAATGCGGGGTAGCATTTGTCGAGGACGGGCAAATTGCATCCCTTGAGCAGGCCGCAGTTGTTCTCATGCACGTCATCCATAAAACCGTGTGGAATAACAACCTCGGCGTGCGCACTGACAAAGGGAACGCCCGCTTCCACCAGGCGACGGTTCACGAGCATGCTTGAGCCGTGCAGGTTCCCCCCATCACGTTCGCGGGTCTGGGGTGATTCCCGCGCCAAGTCAAAGGCGTCCCGGGTGCGACCGGATCGGATCATGTCATAGGCCTGACGTTTCACCTGGTCCATTCGCCCGACCGCGTCATCCCAATCCGCTTGTCGGAACCGGTCGTCGACTTGCTCGCGTAATGCGCGTCGTTGGTGGATGCGGTCGACCGTCAAATCAGCGGGCCCTTCGTCGAGTGGCAGCATGGGCACGCCCGAGGGCCAGGTGGATCGTAATATTTCCGCTCGGGCACCCGGTCGAACGTCGGTTTACAGACGCTTGTCAGCGGGTCGTATTGGCTGCCTAAAAGCCACCGTAGGGGCCGGGCCGTCGGATGCCCGGGTGCGCAGAGCGTTCGCCCCAGCCAGGGTAACACGGTAGGCAAAAGGCACCCGGGCTATCACTCGGGGCTAGTCCCAGGTATGGACAGACTGGGCCGATGTCAGGAGGGCCGCTCCTGGCAGACCGTTGTTGGCGTGAATCACCGTGCAGGAAACCGGTCCTAATGTTGAGTGGGTTGTGTGCGTTGTAATGGTGGGTCGCGCTCCGCATCAAACAGGCTTTATGCATCCATTTGCCGGTGTTCGGCAGAGGCTCGCGGATCCGCAAGCCCGGCAGTGAAGTGTCGATGGGCTGACGCTCCCCTCGGATCTCCTGGGGATCGTCAGGGTTCCTGTCGAACATGTCCTGGTGGCTTGGCCCGCCCAGCAGGTTGAAGAGAACCACCGACGTGGCGCGCAGACGGGCTGTCGGAAACGGATGCTGCGCAGGGTAGAAGACGCGTGACGGACATACCTGCAAACAGTGCCAAACTGCCGACACGCAGGAATTCTCGGCGTGCTGGACGAACGCGGCGCGGTAATACGGTTGCCGCGGTCATGGGGTCGTCGATTGCTGGTGATTCAGCTGCCGATACGTCGCTGCAAGAATGAGGCCCTCTGGGCCTCCACGGGGACAATTGGTTTGGTGTTGGACCCTGTCGTAGCGTCCAACATTTCACAGAAAGTGGTGTGCCGCAAAATTACCGCGGTCTGGTGTTCTTCTTCTTACGAGGCCGTGCGCGGCGTTGGTGTTTGTAGGCATCGAGTTCGGTTTGTTTTCCGAGGTCACCCTGTGCAGCCATCCAAGAAGCGAGTTCATGCTGGAGACGTCTCTTGATCTCGGTGTACTGGGGATCCGCCGCGAGATTGTGCCATTCGTAGGGGTCTTTTTGCATGTCGAAAAGTTCTTCACCCGGACGATGCTGGTAGCGGCGCACTTTTTCCGCGGCGGTGGCGCTCGTCAAAGCGGCGGCCCGCCACGATCGAAACACGTTTGTTTGAGTGCACGCATTCGTGAAGGTAACTTCGGGTGACAGGTTGAGGATATATTTGTAGCGACGTCCACGCACCGAACGAATGCCGAAGTGGTCCGATCCGTGATTGATTCCACGTGTGGTGTGAATGCCGAAGACATGCTGTTTGTGGTGTTGGGCTTCTTCCTTGATGATAGGCAGCAGGCTGCGACCTTCGAGTTCCCCAGGGATCTCGCGCCCCGCTGCTGCCAAGAAGGTAGGCAGGATGTCGACGTATTCAACCAACGCGTGACTAACGGTGGCCTGACGAATCGTCCCTGGCCAACGGGCGATTAGAGCGGCTTGGAGGCCGGTGTCGTAACAGGTCCACTTGGCGAAGGGAAAGCCGGAGCCTTGTTCACTGGTGACGAACACGAGCGTGTTATCAGCCAACTGGTGTTTGTCGAGTAGATCAAGAATCGCTCCGACCTGACCATCGAAATAGGTGATTTCCGCGAGGTAACGTGACAACGCTTGGCGGGTAGCGGGTGTATCAACGAAGTGGGGAGGTAGCGTCAGTTCGCCTGGCGGATAACGTGAAGCGTCCCCCTTGTTCCAGGGCCCGTGCGGTTCGTTGGAACAAGCGAACAAACAAAACGGTGTCTTCGCGTTGGCGCACTGGCGGAAGAGTCGATTAATTGCCTCCAGGTCGGGGTTGTTCTTTTTCCCGGAATATTCGAAGTCGAAGATGGTGCGCGGATTGATGTGGCGTTTACCGCTCAACGCGACACGGTAACCGAGTGGCTGCAGGTATTGGACGACACTTTGTGTGCCCGGTTTGACAAAGGTGTGGTTGGGATAAGCGCCACTACGAACGGGATAGAGGCCCGTGTAGATGTTGTGCCGTGTCGGGGAGCACATCGGCGCTGCCTGGAAACAGTGGGTGAACCGCATGCCCGATTTGGCTAACTGGTCAATTCGGGGCGTATGGGCCTGCCCACCGTAACACCCGATGTCGCGGAAGGTACAGTCGTCGGCAATGACGAACAGGAAGTTGGGGGGTGTCGTTGCCGCGGTCGCGGTGGTGAGCAGGAACCCCCAACAGACAGCTAGGCCAAAAATCCGCTGCAACATTGCAGGCTCCAGTTTGGTGCCGCGTATGTCGAACACTGCGCGAAGCGTCTTGCGGCTTTACGGTGACTTCCGTGTTTGTTGTTGCCGTTGTTTAGGATTGCGTCGATAGGGAAACTTACCTTCGTCGGCGTACATTGTGTCGAGCACCCGCCTCAACCGATTTCGCAGCTGGGTACGGGTGGCATCCATCGGGTCGTCTGTCAGGGGACGTTTTTCGAGTTCATCGCCGGGAATGTGGAACATGCGTCCGTCGCGGTAAAGTTTGTACGCTCGGTTGCGGGCAAAACGCTTGACGTTCCCGTCGCGTTTGCCGTTACGTTGGTACCAACAAAACGTCCACTCACGAGGATTGCCCGGCAGGCCCTTCAGTTGCGGCAGGAAACTGCGGCCATCGATCGTTCGATCACGAGGAACTGCGCCGTTGGCTGCGGCTGCGAGTGTCGGTAGCAGATCAGAAAAGTCGATCAAATCCTGGGAAACCGTCCCGGGTGCGATGGTGTTCGGCCAGCTGGCAAGCAGGGGGACATGGGTCCCCGCGTTGGTTGTGGAGCCCTTACCACCACGTACTTGTTTTCCCTGAAAGGGCGAGGTAATCCCGCTGTAGGTGCCGTTGTCACAGGTGAACAAGAGAAGTGTGTCGTCGCGGATACCAGTCTCCTTGAGCGTTCGATCGATTTTGCCAACCAGTTTGTCGGCGTAGCTGACCATGTCTCGAAAATGACGACGATTCCACTTGGCGCGTGGCCATTCACGCGTCTCGGCAGGGTCCCAGTCTGGCGAGTCAGGTGTCGGCTGAAACGGCCAGTGGGGAAGAATCATGGGGTAGTAGGCGAAAAATGGTCGAGATCGATTCCTGCGGATGAAGTCGACTAGGTAATCGCTCACGAGGTCCGGGCCGTACTCGCCGTGGCGATAATCAATCTGTTTTCCATTGACCTCCAGACCGGGATTGGGATAGCGGGTGGGGCGTCTCGTCAGTTGCCACAGGCAGTACTCGTCAAAGCCGAAACCGCCGGGACCAGCAACCCCCCCTTGGAGCTGCCACTTGCCGACCACACAGGTTCGATAACCGACCTGTTTGAGCACGTTTCCAAAGGTGATTTCCTGCGGATGCAGGTAGCCGAAGCGAACGTAGTTCCGCGCGTTGTAACGCCCGGTCATGATTTGGTTACGGGAGGGCGTGCAGATAGGCTGGGAATAACAGTGTTCAAACCGCATGCCAGCTGCTGCCAGCCGATCAAGATGAGGCGTGTGGTAGAAGGTGGAGCCGTTGGCGCCCAGGCACTCGTAGCCCATATCGTCGGCCATGATCAGGATGATATTCGGCCGATTCTTGGCGGGGCCCGCGTCTACCCGCCACGGTATCAGTGCGGCGCAGATCAATATGATGAGCTGCGGCAGACGGACTCCCGTGAAAGGATGGAGTTGGAGGCCGTGCCGACGCAAACTGTGGGAGAGGCTCGGCGTTACGCATCGGCACCCACTGGGGTGCCCCGCTTTCCACCCGGAGATGACCGTCTCCAGCAGAGCGTCGGGACCGTGTGTTTGTTTTGCATCATGGTGCATGGTATTGCCCAAAGACTGCAGCTCGACGGACTGCACGGCAAACAGTTGTGGTCACCGTTTCTCGCGATCTTCTGGGGTTTTCCCCAGGACAATTTCCCAGTGCGCGGCGTGCTCTCCCGCCTGGGAGTTGGGAATGGGTTTGAAGTCGGTGACGATGGAGGCGCGAGCCTCGGGTGTTTTGGCTTCCTTGAAGAGGAAGTCCTTTTCATTCTGTGGGTCGCCTTTCACGTAGAGTTGCGTGGTCAGCATCCTCTTGCCGCCGACGTAGACAGCGTAGTGGATGTGTGGCGCTCGCCCGACATATTTCGAGGGTTTGATCGTGCGGAAATAGTACTCGCCTTTGCTCCCGGTCAGAAACCGGCCAAACCCTTGGAAATGTTTGTCAGTCCGTTCTTGTTTGCTCTTGCTGTGGATGTATGTGCCCGCGTTGTCCGCCTGCCAGATTTCGACAACGGCGTTGCGCAGTGGCAGGCCTGACGGACCGAGAACGCGCCCTGTGAGATGGGTCACCTGGCCAAGTGCGGGTGTGGTCGAGTCGTTCAAGAGCAATAAATCATTGTCGGTGTCCAGCGGAAGTTTGTCGGGATAAAAGGGCCCCTCCGCCTGACGGGCCGTGCGCGTCAGCTCTTCGGCCAATAAGCCGGGCGTGGAGAAGGCGGCAGCGGTAAAGGCCATTTGTTTGAGGAGCTGGCGACGTTCGGCGGGCGTGGGCATGAAAGACTCCCTGCAGTTGGCAAATGGGACATTGCCTATAGCATAGCAATCACTTCCCGAAGTGGGAAAGGAAGTTTCTCAATGTCGCGGGGTTGCTTCCCGCGAGGGTGTGGCTCAGCAGTCCGCTTTGCGGGCGACAAACGCAATTCGGGTCAGGCAGGCGGGGAAATATTTCAGGCCGAGTGCGGCTGACGTTACTTCACCGCCCTCATCCCGGATCACTTGTGCAAATTGCGTCAGGGGAATGTTCTGGTATTGGTACCGCCACGAGACAAAGCGTCCGGTCGGGCTTTCGTTCATTTCCATGTTGAGTAGCGTGCCTCCGGGTGCCAGTAATTGCATCAATTGCCTCAGGCTCATCTCGGTGTCATTGGCGTAACCAACGACCGCTCCCAGGCAGATCAGGTTGTAGGAGCTGTCCACCAGAGTGTGGCGAGTTCCGTCCAGATCGGTTGCCTGTTTGGGTGCGGAAATGTCGGAGACGCTGGTGAGTATGCGGTGGGTAGAGAGCCCGCGCTGTCCCGCATTGGCCAAAGTAGTGCGGAGGAAATTCGGTTCCAGATCGGTGGCGTGCAGTTCGGCGCGGGGCCAGCGCTGAAGAAAATGAAGGCCGAGAAAACCGGTACCACAACCGGCGTCGAGGATGCGGCACGCTGGTGGTGGGTCGAAGTCGAGCGTTGACAGAAATCGGTCGATACTCTTTTCGTAACCGATGCGTTTCATGAAGAAGTTGTAAACGCGGCTGCTTTTGTAGAGTTTGGTGCTCACCCGGTCACCCGTGAATCAATGCAGGCGGCAACGGGGCCGCGGTTGCGACGCGTGGTTCGGCAGAATCACCCATCTTGGGTCGTGCGACTGTAGGACGCAATGCCCCGTCCTGACAAAGGGCGGTGGTGTACCCCAAACGCGAGTTGCGGCGGTGAGTCATGGTGCCGGATGAACCGTCCTGCGGAGGCTGATTTCATCGAGCTGATAACTTCCCTTGTAGAGGGTCAAATAGGCAGATCCATTGGCGGTAATGTCCGTCAATTTGTGTTGATACCGACAGACGACGGTGTCCGGCGTCTCCTGATAGCTGCCCGCCGCGACGTAGACAGCCACTTCGTGCTGGTCGAAGTCGATGGTGCACCAGAGGTCGGTGCCACGGTTGGCGAGATGCGGTATCTGCCAGGAGTTGGCATAGACGCGACGGCCCGACTGATCGTCAAACGCGGAGAGCATGGGTTGAGTACGGCTCGTGGAAGTGAAGTAGAGATACCACAAGAGGCGCGTGGTCGGCTGGCGAAAATTCCCGATACTCAGTCCTGCGCTGCGACCAGCGATGTCGGAATCGGTCTCGTCCGCTTTGATGTGAAAACGGAGGCGGTAACGCATCGGCGCGGGTTTTTCCAGAAGGGAATTGAAGCGGGCAAGTGTGCTGATGGGATAACTGGCGTCAGTCCAGGTCAACCAACCGTCGCGCAGAGGCGGCGAAGTGACGCCGCCTTGACCAGGCATGCGGACCCATTGGTCGCTGTCGAGGCGGGGGGCCGTGAATGCATCGTGAAGTGTTCCGTGTTGGATTGCCGGTCCGGAAAGCTGTTTCGAGAAACGGATGTCGTCCCACTGGACAGTACTCGCGAAACTGTGCCTCAGGCGGATGCGGGCGGTGTCCGCATGGGGTGGAACCGTCACCATGGTCTGGAGGCGGGCCCAGCTTGTCGTGGCTGCGAGTGTATCGGCCAGCATCCGGATGGGTGGGGAATAGATTTGCTGTCCGCCATCGAAAAACTCGACGGTGGTCTCAAGGGGGACTGCGGGGCTGGGAGGGTCGCTTGTCATTTGGAACCAACCGGTCAAGCGGTAACGCTCGAAGGGTGACACGTTCACAGTTTGGGAGAGTGTGGCTGGACCTCTCGTGGTTGCGACTGCCCCGAAATTTCCTGAGCGGGCGGCAGCCGCGCTGGCGACCACCAAGCCGGTTTCGGTCTGCCAGCCGTCCAGGTTTCCGGTTTCAAAGCCCCCATTGGCCAACAGGTTGGGTGTTGCGGAGTTTCGCAACGTTGCCAATTGGGTCTGTGCGTGGCGCGCCAGTGGGTCGGTTTGAAGTATGCGTTCCCAGTAAGACTGGACCGGCTTGGCTCCTTGTATGGACAGCTGGTAGTGTGTGATGGCGCTGCACAACCCGTCCAGTAATGTTTCTTCGTGACTGAAAAGAGAGACCGCGGCTGCCCACGACCAGAATGAGGGTGAGCTGATGCGCGGGTTGATATGAGGGTAGGCGCGCATCTGTGCCAACGCGGACTTGCGGTCAGCGCGGACTTGCGCGATGCGCCGCGCCAGCGCGGCGGCTTGGCGCGCCTGCTGTTCATTCTTGATCGTGACCTCTAACGGGAGGGAAGAAAATTCAACATGGCTGGTGAGCAGGGTGCGCTGGAATATCCAGGCTTCGACAAGGCGTTGTAGCCGAAACTGCACGGCCGGCGGTTCCTTGGCCGCGAGGGATTGTGCGTCGCGCACGCACTGGCCCAGGAATTGAATATCCTCCGCCGTATATTCGCGAAATTCGTCATTCGGCTGCACGTAGGAACTATTGGACCAAGAGACCCACTGGTAAAACAACCAGTCTTTGTGCTCACCTCGGTAGGGGCCGGGTCGTCTGCGTAGATAGACTTCTTCGAGACGGTCCCAGAAGAGACGCATTGGCGTCCTGGCGGCTCCGTACGAAGCGGTACAGAACTCATCCATAATCTGGTTAACATCGGCGTCGACATCCCATTGCAGGGCTTGCAGATAATAATACTTGGGACCGTCAAACGGCCAGTCACCGCCACATTCGGTAACATGCGCCAACGCACCCAGCTCATCGTGACCCCATTTGAGGAATTCCTGGGCAGCCCGCGGGTAGTGGCGAAAGCCGAGGAACGAGGCGCCGTACATATACGAGTACAGATTTACCGAGTTGCAGACCGTTTTCCATTTTTCCGCCTGTTGGAACTCGTTCTCCAAAACGAATGTTTTGGTGATGGCGACATTCGGTTGAAGTTTGAACCGTGGCGGCGTCGACGTGCTGGCGTAGGCCATCGATTCCACCCATTTTCCGGGATACTTAACACGCACTTCGGCGGCCACTAGATTGACCCAATGGAACCAGCGGTCGGAGAGTGAATAGGGAGGTGAGAATGAGTTGACAAAGTTGGTGCACTCCTCGCACTCGCACCACCCATTGCCGTCGTTTTGGCCGATGGAAACGACCGTGACATCTGGGTTCTTGGTAAAAAACGCGTCGATGTAATCCACAGCGCGTTGCACCGTTCCAGGTTGAGTCGTGCAGATTTGCCAACCGTTGCCGTAACTCCACCATTGACGTTTGCCATCGAAATGTGCGAACCACTCCGGATGCTCTTTGAACTCTTGGGCGGCGAAAATGTGTTGGATGGCATGCCCGCCGTATCCGTCGCCGTACGAGGCCAGTCGCAAAAGTTTGCGAGGTGGTGAGAAGTAGTACATTCCGCAATTGGAGCGGCTGAGATAGTCGGGCTCGTGGCGCCGGTCCAGGTCCGCGGGAATCACCAATGCGGTCTGCTGTGGCACGACTTCGCCATAGCGAGGATCGGGGAAAAGCCAGCGGACGCCAGCAAAATCGTGCAAGAACCGTTCCACAGCCCATTGGGCAGACCGTGCCAATTTACCCGCCAGCATCAAATGCCATGTTCCCTCGCATTGCAGGACCTTGATCAGGTACCCATCCCCCCGCAGTTCTTTGATCTCGGGTGCGTGTTCTGCGACGAAGGCATCTAGGCCGACATGGATGGTGAGCGCTTTTGGGTCAGTGGGTTGTCGCGGTTGGATCTCCTGGCCGCTGATACGCGAAAGATAACGGCACAGATCCCGGGCGGCATCCTGGCAGAGCGGCTGCCCGCCCGCTACCACCTGGGGCTGTGGTTGTGCGGGGCCGAACACACGCACCGACGCTTCAAGTGCGGGTGGCGCGAAGAACGATCCCAGTACACCGAGGGTATAGGGGAGAAACTGAGTAACGCGTTGGAACACTGGAAACCTCGCTAGCGCGGGAGCTGAAGTAGTTGAAATAGTATAGGGGCCAGGTCGATTCGGATCAGGTCGCCGTGCAGGTCGTGCGGCCTGACGGGGCGCCCCACTGGATGCCGGCGGAACTCTGCTCTACAACGGAGGGGCCGGGAGGCGAAACGCTGGTCGGCAACTTCATCCCACCAACATCTCGACGCGCCGATCACGAGCCGGCGCGCCTGTTAACCCGGAGCACAGCATGTCGGACAAGCAATACAAGGTGGCCATGGTCGGTTTGGGGTTTGGTGCAGAATTCATTCCGATCTATCAGGCCCACCCGCACGCCGAGGTGGCCGCAATTTGTCGGCGCAATGAAGCAGAGATGAACAAAGTGGGTGATCGATTCGGCA
This sequence comes from Planctomycetaceae bacterium, assembly GCA_002709225.1. Classification (GTDB taxonomy): domain Bacteria; phylum Planctomycetota; class Planctomycetia; order Pirellulales; family Pirellulaceae; genus UBA9264. Next base: position 18,253 of record PAQH01000131.1, on the reverse strand, counting down.
TCGACGGTCGCTACACAAAATACGAAGAAGTGCTCGCCAATCCCGATATTGACTACGTCCATATCAATTCTCCGATTGCGGATCATGCGCGCATGTCACTGCAAGCGCTGGACGCGGGCAAACACGTCATGTGTACCGTGCCGATGGCGACGACGATCGACGAGTGTCGTCAGATTGTCGAGAAAGTCCAGCAAACCGGCCTGAAATACATGATGGCTGAAACGGTCGTCTATAGCCGTGAGTTTCTCTTCATCAAAGAGATGTATACCAAGGGTGAGCTGGGCAAGATTCAGCACCTGGCAGCCTCACACCCGCAGGACATGGACGGCTGGCCCGAGTACTGGGAACGCATGATCCCGATGCACTATGCCACACACGTTGTCAGTCCTTGCTTGGGATTAGTGGATGGTTTGGCGGAGTACGTCAGTTGTTTCGGTTCGGGAACGGTCCGTGACGACATTGCGGAGAAGTCGGGCAACCGGTTCGCCGTGGAAACCTGCCACATCAAGGTCAAGGACAGTGACCTGACGGCTCACATCTGGCGCTTTTTGTACGACGTGGCTCGCCAATATCGGGAGAGCGTTGACGTGTATGGAAGCAAGAAAAGTTTTGAATGGACGCTTGTGGAAAATGAGCCCCATGTGATTCATACGGCGAAGAAGCCGGAGCCTGAAATTCCGGAAAAAGTGGAGGTGCCCGATTACGCGCATCTACTTCCGGAATCGATCCAGCGGTTTACCCTGCCGCAAGAGATCCACGACGCGGAACATCTCTCGTTTATCCAGGGCGGAGGCCATGGCGGCTCCCACCCCCATCTCGTCAACGAGTTTTTGACGGCCCTCGGTGAGGATCGCGACCCCTGGCCCAACGCGGTCACTAGCGCGAACTGGACCTGCGTGGGGATCTGCGCGCACCAGTCGGCCGAACAGGGTGGACAGATCGTCCCGCTGCCGGACTTCACACTTGGTTAGCGGTAGCGTCCCGCTGGCGGGCACCAGAGTGACCGCGGACACAAACGGAGGCGTTTAGAAGGGTGTTTGATCCCGCGAGCGGTCTTCGTTGCGGTTTGCTTCGTTTTGTTTCATCACCGAGCCAATTCCCTTCAGGATGGCGCTGAGGAGCATTAAACCCGCGACGACGCAAAACATCAAATGCGACATGGCGGGCCTCGTCGGCTGAACACACCTGGTGCTGATATCGAGCGCTCATACCGAGGACATTGTACGCCAACGACCCCCCATCTGCAGGTGCGCCAGACGCGCCGAGGCGAGCACACGCGAACAGGCGGGCGGCGTTTGACTTGGTCAATCAGCCCGGGTGCGCGGACAACTTTGCGAGCAGTTCGCGTATGGCAGCACCCGACCAGTCTGGCGCCGTGGTTGAGCGGCCCAGGAGCTGGCCGTCGCTTCCCATGATCCATACAGTGGGGAGGAGATTGGCGTCGTACCGAAACCGTGCTAGCCCCGCGTCGTCGACATAGAAGGTAAGCTGGGGCGCGAAACGACGGGTGACTTTGTCAATTTGCGCTACGTCGTCGGTGTCGGCGCATACGTTCACGATAACGACTTTCTCAGGGTCGAGTTCGCGGGCAAGCTGGCTGAGCGCGGGCATCGATTGCAGGCAATGCACGCAATTCGTGCCCCAGAAGTTAAGGATCGCGATTTTGCCGCGGAAACTGGACATGCTGCTGGCTTCTCCGGCCAGGCTCGTGATCTCAAGTGCGGGTGCAGGACGGGGTGTACCCCGTCGGGTAAAGCCCGCAGTTGTCCAGCGATCGTCCGCCGGTGGAGCTGGTCGGTTTGTCGTGGTCTGAGCGTTTCGCGAGAGTCGCAGTACGTGGTCAGTCAGATCATCGAGCTCCGCGTTCGTCAGATGTTTCGAGGCGGACATCGCTGTTTTGGGAATCCCCTGGGCGATAACGTGGCGAATGGAGGCCCGTGTCACGGAAAACCGCCAGGGACGGGTGGCGAAATCCCGCGGCGGAGGTTGCAGATGTTCACCGCCTTCGGCGTCAGCGTGCCCCTCGATGCCATGGCATTTAGCACACTGTGTCTGGTAGAGAAATTCACCACGCGTGGTGACCTCGTGGGTGGGTGCGGAGTCATACACGCGGGTGACCAGCGCTGGGGCGTTAGGGGTTTGAGGAAAGAATGCCATTTGCGACAAGGCGAAGCCGCACAGCGCCGCACCGAGGCCGCCTAGTAGCAGAAGAAAAACCTGACCACGAGGGGATCTGGGTAACAGGAGTCGCGTCATGTGTGACACTCCGACGTGCGGGAGGGAGGATTAGGGTGACAGGCGTCGCACCACTGTTTGTTTTCCCGTTTCGGTAAATGCGCTCCAGCTGACGTAGACTTCTCCTTGAGTCCCGATCGCGACCGTCGGACGTGATTGAAACGAGCCTGCCGTCTTATCGACCGGTTGCGGCTGCGTAAACATTTTGGCACCAGCTTCCCGCTGGGCGTACATGATGGTCCGCCGGGACGTGGCCGCTGCCCCATGCCGGTGCGCCATTTTCTGACCGCCTGGAGCTGACCGGGCTGTGTTGCTCTCCGTCTCCAGGCTCTGGTCCCAGACTACGTGAATGGTCCGCTGGTGGTCGACTGTGATTGCCGGGTGGGATTGCGAACCTGCCAGCTGCGGCGCGATTTCCTGTGGTTCAAAAAGCTCGCTCGAAAGTGGTCCGGTTCCGAGATAGACGCGTTGCGTGTCACTATGAGCATCCATCCAGGCGACGTAGAGCTGGTCTCCCTGTAGGGCCAGCGCGGGACCATCGTGAGGGCAGCCCTGGAATTTCCAACGTGGCGCGATCAGCTTCCGTGGCGGGAGAAACTCGGCGCTGCCGGGGTGGGCCTGCGTGATCCAGATATCACGGTAACCGTCGACACTGTTGCGGTACGCGACGACGGCGGTACCGTCATCACCAATCACGCTGGCGGTGGGGCAACAGGGACAGACACCCCGCTGTTGTTGCCCGGGGTCAACACACTGTTCCGGGGAGAAACCTACCGCGTCAGGGCGGTGAACCGCCGCGAACAGTTGTTGTGCGCGATTGCGTGCATCCAGCCAGGTACAGACCAGTGTTCCGTCGGCGCCGCTGGCGAAACCCGTAAAGGAAGCGCGTGAGGCAGTAGACGTATGGGTTCGGACGGGGGCGGATAATGTTTTTCCGCCATCGTCGGAATGGGTCACCAGATAGGTGACATCGGCGAGCGTCACGCCCCCCTCGACCCAGGCCAGGTAAAGGCGGTTTCCTTGAGTGGAGAGGTGCGGCAACAGACGCGAGCTACGTTTAATCTCGCGGCCGCGCATCCTGGCAGAAAACTCAAACCGCTGGCATCGGTGAATGGTGCGCGGTTCTTGAAAGGTCCGGCCGCCGTCGCTCGAAGTCGCCAATTGGATGCCGAGCGTGTCGTCTTTGAGTTGCGAGGCCCAGGCGACATAGACGCGGCCCTGTTGATCGATTGCCATGCTGGGCGATTCCAATTGATCGCGCGTATCAAAGGAAGTCAGCGCAAAAACGTGGGCTTGGTTGGATTCCAGCACGGCGTCTTCACCCTGTGGCGCTGCGGGTGTGCTGGATTCCAACGAGCTTCCTGAGGCACTAGAAGCAGCTGTCGGGTTTAGCGAGTTGGGGGTGGTTGACAGTTTTGCCGACGTGAACACACGGCTGGCGAAGATGCCGGCCACCGCGCCAGTGGGAAGAATTAGACAGAGGGCGATCAGAAATGTTCGGTTGTGCATGGTTATTCGAATCCCGTTGCAGGTAAGAGTACACAGGCAGGCGATCGGTCAACGGCACCGTCGCCTCAGCCAAATGGGTGAGGTCCCATCGGTGCGGGGTTTTGCAGCGCACCAACAAACCTGGCTGGAACGCGAAAATAGCCGCCGCAAGAGGCGGCGGGAGACCGGCGTCAACGGGAACTAGCCAGGTTGCGCGGGCGGCCGGAAGTGAGGCTCAAGTGGAGACAATAATGCGTCAGACCAGAGCCAGTGGTAGGGGGCCAGGCGTAAGGTTGTAGTGCTGCGGGTGGGCATCGAAGCGGTGACGTCGGTCAGCACGAGACCCAAGTCACGGTGCGCACAATGCGAGGTTTGCCAGGTTAGCCAGTTGTCGTGCGCCAGATCCTGGCTCTTGCCGCAAACGCACGACGTGCTCGTACAGGCACGATGCGAGCGGGGTGCGCAGCAACACGCGGCACTGGTCGCGACTGGTTGCGCTGCCGGATCCGCGTAGTCTGGCAGAGGCGCGATCCGCAGAGGACCAGCGAGAAAGGCAAGGCTGGCACAAAACACCAGCAGGGACCGACTAGTGGTAAGGAAACGCGGGTGTTGCATAGAGATTCGGCGCTGGTGATCGTAACCCGGCAGCGGCCTCGTGCCCGAACCTGATGCGTTCTCTCGCTCAACCGGAATTCTGCATGCCCGCAGTATTCTTTATGTTTGGTGGCATATCAAGAGGGTGCGGCTGGTTTACGTGTTGGCGAAGCCTACGCCAAAACGTAAACCACGACGGCATGCGCGGGTAGTTGATCACGGAGTGCATAGCGGCCCTCTGCGGAGCGTTGCAACAGGATCGCTCGCTTCTCATGCGGCACATTTGCTTCGGCGGATGATAGGGGGGCCGGTAGGGCAGACAGTGTCAGGTGAAGCGTGTGGTCGGTCCCTTCGTTGTTGGTGACGATCAGATAGTACGTCCGCGCTTGGGCGTCGTGCAGCAGGATCCGCCCCACTTTGTTAAATCGCGAATAGGGTCCCGTGGCCGATGGAATGTTCGTTTCCGTGGGATGATCGAGGTTCGTCTCCAATTGCCCCACGTCATACCCTGTTTCCATCGCACGCGCGATCATTTGCTGTTCGCGGTTGACGGGCCTGACCGTGTCGTCACGAAAGGCAAAGAAGCGGTCCGGGTCATCGGCGTAGAAACCTCCCCAATAACTGTAGATCCAGTTCATCGTACCCCGTGCGCCGGTCGAGGCGATCGCGGAAAAGACGTTCCAGCGGTACTCTTCCGGGGTGGGGAACCGGAAGGGTGCGTCGCCGCACTTACAGCCTACAGCTTGTGTGACATTCACATTTCCGGACCAGCCGGCCTGCCTAATCAGGCCGACTTTGCCTTGTTGCCACGCCAAGACGCGGGCCGAGGCATGTGCCGAAAACTCCGGTAGCCCATCTAGATAGGTGTAGCCGTCATAGGAGCAGACATCGGTTGCGGACATCAATGCGCGTACGTCGCGATGACTCCAGGTGTGGGGGTGCACTTGCCATGTTTGGTGTTTGGAACCAAGTTTTCGTAAAAGTTCCACGGTGTCGCGGATCCGGGGTGCGGCCTCGGCTGAGAATTCGTCGCCAAGTTGCCAACCGAGCATGGCGGGATGATCGTTAAACGTATTGACATAATGGGGGATCACGCTGTGGGTGTCGGGGCGATCGAGGTAAACCGTGCCGGCGACAGCGCCGTGCAAACCGACGATGACTTTGACTCCTAGATCCGCCGCCAGGTCCATTTGCTTCAAGGCGTCAGCCCGCTGCCAGTCATGCTTCCCCATGCTTGCATAGAGGACCGTGTTGGCGCCGCTGGCGGCGATCTCTTTGACTTGAGCGGAGGGGCCGAACGAGTACCAGCCGTAGGGGAAGTACGGGGTGAATGTGTCGGTTTTGGAGTTCCAGGCACGTACGGGCGGGATCGCTGGGTGGGAAGGTTGTTGTGTGGTCACGGCCGACGTGGGGAACGCAGTGGCAGACCCAAGCGCGGCCAGACTCGAGGAACAAAAGATGCGGCGAGTAACGGGTCGTTTCATGGGGCACCAGAGGGGACCGTAAAGGGGCGGGCGGTCTGGAGAGCAAGGCTGGGTAGACATGTGGATCAGTTGTGCCTGGGAGAGGCGTTGGTCGTGAAATTACTGTGAAATCGGCTTGCGGTCGCCGGACGCTGTAGGAGGAACCGCCGGTAACGAACGTCGTCTTCGAGGTAGACTTTCAACCAGCTCAGCGCCAGTCTTCCGATGGCGCCCTGTCCACCCTGCGGCGTGTTGGCGATCCAATGCCCTTCGTCGCGAACTTCGAAATATAACTTCGGGGTCGTAGCGGGTGTTTTGTCGTAGTGCCGCAACGCGTTGTCGGCAACAGGTGCCAGCCTGTCCCGTTGACCCGCCAGGAAGAGGACCGGCACACGATGGGAAAAAGTCCGATAGGGGTTCCATGGGCAAAGAGCGACCACCGCTTTGAGGTCCGGTGCGCGGGTGGCGGCCTCCAATGCGCCTCCTCCGCCCATCGACCACCCGCTGACCGCGAAACGTGATTCTGCCAGACGCCCGTTCAGTGGGGAATTGGGGCGGCGGTTTTCGAGCTTGAGGCTGGTAATCGCGTCAAGAAGGGCGCGGCGGCGGGCAGCGGGGTCGTCCTGAAGTCGATTGGTGCCAATCGTCATCGCCACGATCCCGTGGGAAGCGTAAAACGGTCCCCAGGCGCGGATGGAGTTTTCGCGACTGATGTAGCCGGGAACAATCACGATGCTGGCGAAGGGTGTTGGCCCGTCCACCGGATAATAAACCGTGGCGCCGCGGTAGCGGGGGCCGTTTCGCAGACCATCCTGTTCTCGATAACGATTAACCCGGTAGGGGCCTGACTGGGTGACCGATTGGATGGTTGGTTGCGGTCCACGCGCGGGCGTGACTGGCTCGGGTGGCCGTTCCGCGGAGACGGCGTCGCTGCCGAAGGCGACTGACAGGATCCACAAAAGGGCCGGGGTCACCGTCCGGGCGGCGCAGACTGAAGAGGCCGGGCACAGGGGAGCCCGGCCGGGATCCCGGATGTTCGAGCGCTGAATTCGACTGGGTTGGTTACGCCAATAATTCATGAAGGGGTTTTGCTTCCGGCATGATGCGGACGGGGCGGTCTCGGCGGTGGCGGACCATCTGATTGGGGTCAATTCCGAGTTGGTGATTGATTGTGGCGAGGATTTCGTGGTGATGGACGGGGCGCTCCAGTAGCGTCCCTGAATGACGGCTTGAGGAACCCAGTACCCGGCCTCGAGTCAAACCGCCGCCCGCGATCAGGAGCGAAAACAGATCTGGCCAGTGGTCTCGTCCGCGGTGTTTGTTGATCCGGGGGGTGCGTCCCATTTCGCCCAACACCAGCACCTCGTCCAGCATTCCCCGCTGTTGGAGGTCCCCGAGTAGAGCGGAAACAGCCTGGTCCATGGGGGGAAGCAGCGTGTTTGTGAGCTTGTTGAAGTTGTCGTTGTGCGTGTCCCAGGAATGTTTTTCGGAGTGGTTGGCGAGGACATATGATACACCTGCCTCGACCAGGCGTCGCGCCAGTAAGGTCCCTTGCCCCATCGCGCTGGCGCCGTACATCTCGCGTACGTGGGGTGGTTCTTGATTGAGGTCGAAGGCGTACCGGACCCCTCGACTGGCCAGGATTTCGTGCGACTTTACCTGGAACGCGCCGAAATCGTTGTTTGTGGCTTCCCGGTGGGGGCTGGAATCCCGCTCCGCGAAGGCCGCGAGCAGGAGTCTTCGCTGGCGCAGCCGAGCCGGCGCGATGTCGGCTGGTAGTGTGAGCCCCTGCGGGAGACGGTCTTTACCGGTAGCCGTCGCGGGAATGGGACCAGCATCAAAGGCGTCGCAGGCCGCACCGAGATGGAGGGCGCCGGTGTAACGCACCCGATTACCGAGTTGTCTGGCATTGGGGATGGCGACAAAATTGGAAAGCCCGTCAGCTGTTGTGGTTCCAAGTTGGTGCGCAAGTACAGCGCCGACCGAGGGCGATCGGTTGACCTTTTCCAGTGAGACACCGGCCGCTTGATGGTCGTAGGCTGTCGACAGCCAGTGCAAACCAGGGCTGTGGTCACGGCGTGTATTGTCCATCGTGACGCTGCGCACAACATTGTAGAGTGCTGTTTTCCTTGCCAGACGCGGCATGTGTTCGCCTATCCGGAAAACGGCCTGCGTCGTGGCGATTGATTTGAAAATGCCGCGAATTTCCGCCGAGCCCGCCGGCTTGGGGTCCCAACTCTCCAGCTGGCTCATGCCTCCTTCCTGCAGCCATATGATAACGGACCTGGCCAGAGGCGACCGGCATGGGGAGGCGGACGTTGCCGCACACAAGTCTGGTCGGTGCGATGCGGCGCCCAGGGCGAGTTGACTGCGAAGAAAACTCCGACGTGGAACGCCGCTACGCAGTTGAGCCATGGAAAAGAATCTCCGCGGGTTGGTCGAACCTTTACTATAACAGCAGGCCGCGGCGGAACCTATTGCGGATGTGGCAGGTGCGGCGAGCTTATCATGTTGAGCGTCAACGCTGTCGTGGTAGCCTGCACTGTAGTTCGTAGCGAGCGCTCTTGACGGTAGACGCGATCTTGGGCTGCCCATCCGCATCTGGGTCACAATTGGCGTGACGTGCGCACCACCGGGGTGCGCGCTGGATCGTGCGCTGTGGAAAGACCGCCTGCCCGTGGTTTTGCTACCAGGTCAATGCGTGTCCGGTTGCCGAAACGCTGGTGAGATCAAGCTACCCGTCTTGATTCAGACCGACCCACATCGTGCCTAACTCGCATCTGTCTAGGAGGGTGATCAGGCGATTTGAGAATAGAGGTGGCTATCCCGTTGGCGGCGCGGTACACGTGTTAAAGACATGATGGAGAACGTCTGCGAGCGTTGCTGGAGAGTGGGGGGAGTCACACGTGCGACGGACAATAAGAATGAGACGGGCAAGGAGCGACGGTACGCAGGCCGCGAAAAGGCGCTGACGGTCAAGAGACTCATGAGCACAGGGATGGTGCAGAGGTGTCGCAGCGGGCGTGGTTCGCGGGGTGAGTGTGGTGGTGCCTTCCACTCGGAGCACAACTACCTGAGGAGATGTTTCACCACTTTACCGTGCACGTCGGTCAGCCTGTGATGGCGGCCTTGGAAGAGGAAGGTATGCCGCAGATGGTCGATTCCCAGGCAATGGAGGATCGTGGCATTAAGGTCGTGCACAGGAACCGGGTTGGTGGTGATGTTGTAACTGAAGTCATCGGTTTTCCCATGGGTTAGGCCGCTCTGGACACCCCCTCCCGCCAGAAATCCAGTAAAGCAGCGGGGGTGATGATCACGACCGTAGTTGTCGCGCGTCGCAGCACCCTGGCAATAGACGGTGCGGCCGAACTCGCCTCCCCAGACAACGAGCGTGTCTTCCAGGAGTCCGCGCTGTTTGAGGTCACGGATCAAGGCGGCCGTCGGTTGATCGGTGGCCAGGCACTGACGGCGGATATCTCGCGGAAGATTTTGATGCTGATCCCAGCCGCGATGAAACAGCTGGACAAAACGCACACCACGTTCCAGAAGTCGCCGGCCGAGCAGGCAATTCGCAGCATAGGAGCCGCGAATCTGAGATTCCGGACCGTAGGCTTCGACGACGTGTGGTGGCTCGCTGGATAGGTCGGTGAGTTCAGGTACCGAGCTTTGCATGCGGTAAGCCAGTTCGTATTGGGCAATACGGGTTGCGATTTCCGGGTCGCCGAGTTCGCGCAGCTTGATCCGATTCAAGGTGTTGATATCGCCGAGTATCGCACCACGTAGTAGGGCCGACATGCCAGCTGGATTCGAGAGGTGCAGGACAGGATCGCCCTGGCCCCGAAACTGGACACCCTGGTGCCGTGTTGGGAGGAAACCACTTCCCCACAGTCGGCTGTAGAGTGGCTGGCCGGTGCGGACTGTGGATGAGACCAGGGCGACAAAGTCGGGGAGGTCGCGGTTGTCCGAACCCAAGCCGTAGCTAACCCAGGCACCCAGGCTGGGTCGGCCAGCTTGTTGTGATCCCGTCTGCATGAAGGTGATGGCGGGGTCATGGTTGATTGCTTCGGTATGCAGCGAGTGAACGAAGCAGAGTTCATCGACGACCTTGGCGAGGTGTGGCAGCAGCTCGCTCACCCAAGCACCACTTGCCCCGTGTTGTGCGAAACGGAAGAGCGACGGCGTGACCGGAAAGGACTTCTGCGAGGCGGTCATGGTGGTCAGCCGCTGATCACCTCGGATTGATGCCGGAAGTTCCTGGCCGGCGTATTGGTGCGTAATCGGTTTCGGATCGAAGAGATCAAGTTGCGAAGGCGCGCCGGATTGGCACAGGTAAATGACCCGGCTCGCGCGGGGACGAAAGTGTGGCAAGGCTCTCCCGGGTGCGGCTCCGTCAGCGCCGCCGCGCTGCAGGCCACAAAGGGCGGCTGCCGCGAGCGACGCTGCCGTGCTACAGAACTGACGGCGGGGAGCGTGTCGGACCGGTCCGGCGTTGGGATTCATGGAAGTCCTGCTGTATTACTCGACCACAACGAATTCATCCAGATTCAAGAGCGTGTTGGCAATTGTCAGGCAAGTAGCCAAGGCGACGGTGTCTGGTGACGGGCTGCGGGTGCCGCGGCCGATTGTACTAAGGACTTTCGCGGCGCTGCGATCCGCGAGCAAGGTCCGATGCGCGCGGAGATAGGCGGCGGTCAGCGTATCGAGCTCTTCGTCGGTGGCGTTGCGGGACAAGGCGGCCTGAAAACCGAACTGGACCCGCCGGCGTGGCGTGCCGCCGCTGGCCAGCATCAATTCGGCTAGCTGCCGCGCTGATTCCAAGAACGTGACGTCGTTGAGTAGAGCCAGGGCTTGGAGTGGCGTGTTGGTGCTGGGGCGCCGGGCGCTACAGGTTTCTCGCGTCGGCGCGTCGAAAACCGTCATGCCGGGCGGGGGAATGGTGCGACGCCAGAAGGTGTACAAACTGCGTCGGTACAACCCGGACCCTTGATCGGGCTGATAACCGTCCTTGTAGACGCTCGTTGATCCTCCCGCGATTTCATTCCAGATTCCCTGCGGTTGGTACGGTTTGACGGAGGGGCCTCCGAGCCGTTCGACCAGGAGGCCACTGACCTGTAGTGCGCGGTCGCGAATCGTTTCCGCCTTGAGCCTTCGTCGCGGGAATCGCCACAGTAGACGTGTCTGGGGGTCGACAGTCAGTGGCTTGGGTCGGGCCGTGGCGGCTTGTCGATAGGTTGAGCTCGTGACGATGAGGCGATGGAGATCCTTGACGTCCCAGCCGGATCGGAGGAAATGCGTGGCCAGCCAATCGAGCAGTTGTGGATGCGAGGGTGGGCTGCCTTGGGACCCCATGTCTTCAGGTGTGGCGACGAGGCCCTGACCGAAGTGCATGCTCCAGATCCGGTTGACGGCGACACGGGCAGTTACCGGATTTTGTTCGTGGAACAGCCAGTTTGCCAGGCCCAGCCGGTTCGCGGGAACCGGGGAACCCGCTGGGGGCAGGTGACTTGGGACACCGGGGGAAACCTTTTCCCCGGCGCGGTCGTATTGCCCACGTTGCAGAATAGAGGTTTCGCGGGGTGTCCCTTCGGCCATCACCATGGTGCTGACGACTTGCTGGAGAATCTCTTGACGTTGTGCCAGAAGCGTGGTCTTTTCCGGCCCCTCTCCAGCCGCGCTCTGAATCCGGCGCTGCAGCGAGTCCAATTGGAACTGTTGCGAGATCGTCGGAACCTTAATCAAAGGACCGGAACCGTTGCCCCGGTAGACCCCTTTTTCGGGAGTATTGTTGAAGTAGGCGAACAGGCGATAGAAATCCCGTTGCGTAAAAGGATCGTATTTATGATCGTGGCAGCGACAGCAACCCAGCGTTAGTCCCAGCCACACGGTGGACGTGGTCTCCACACAGTCCACGACGTATTCGACTCGGAATTCCTCAGGGATGCTACCGCCTTCGCCGTTGGTCCGATGGTTGCGATGAAAGCCGGTGGCCAGGCGATCCGTATCGGTTGCATCGGGTAACAGGTCGCCTGCCAACATCCGCGTGCTGAACTGATCGTAGGGCATCCCCTGGTTCAGGGCATCGATCAGCCAGTCGCGCCAACGCCACATCACGCGCGGCTGGTCGTCCTGGTAGCCATCCGTGTCGGCGTAACGCGCCAGGTCAAGCCAGACCACTGCTGTGTGTTCTCCGTAACGCGGTGAATTCAGTAACCGGTCGACGTATTCTTCGTACGCCATGGGAGGGGTGTCTCGCGGGGGTTCTGTATCGGCGGGATCCGGAGGCAAGCCGGTCAACGTCAGGGCGGCGCGGCGGACGAGCGTGGCAAAGCTGGCTGGGCTAGATGGCCTGAGACGGTGCTCGTGAAGGCGGCTCAGTACAAACCGGTCGATGGGGTTGCGGGCCCACGTCTGCGTGGCGGAGTCGCCCGCTTTCGACGCTGGCGTCTTCGGCAGTGGTGGGCTGGTGGGTGCGACAAACGCCCAGTGTTCCCGCCAGTTGGCACCCTGGGTGACCCATCGGAACAAGCGTTCCTTTTCGGTGACGCTCAGCTGTCTTTCCGCATCGGAAGGTGGCATGCGCTGGCTGGAATCGGTGGTGGTGATGCGGCGGATTAACTCGCTGGTCCGAGGATCGCCCGGTACGACGATGGGGGGCCCATCCCGGCGTCCGAAAAGACCCTCGTGGCGGTCGAGTCGCAGTCCGGCTGCGCGATGGGCCGCATCAATCCCGTGGCAACGAAAGCAGGCGTCGGAGAGGATGGGACGGATGTCGCGCTGGAAATCAATCCGCTTTTCATCGCCAGCCGCACTCGTGCTAAACAGCAGCAACCCAGACCAGAGGCAGCAAGAACGTTGGGGTGACATTGCGATCAACCTGAGCCATAGTAACTACCCGGTTTGTATTGTACCCAGTGTGAGCCGGCGCCAACGTTTTTCGACACCTGGCTCACGTTACGGCTGCGCAGCCACCCCGGTGTTGATATGGTAGCGTGACGGACGTCGCGCCGGGAATCCTGGGAATTACCTGCGACCCGCGCCACCGCGGTCGGTATCCCGCCGTCGCTGAGCCTCCTCGCTGTTGGATGACTCGCCTCGTTTATTACGCGCATCCGCCGCTCGATCTTTCCCGGGTTGGTTGTTTCCGGGCGCCTGTTTAGCGGAGGGCGCCGTTGACTCAGTTGTTTTGGGTTCTTGCCGTTTGACGTATAAGGCCCAGTTGTGCAGCACACCGAATCGATCGTTTCGCGTATTGCGCACGATCAACTGCCAGACGCCCTTCACGCTTTTGCCGTTGAAGGCGGACAGGCTCGGTTGACGTTTGTCTTTCGCCTCGGGTCTGTGCGAACCGCGAAACGGTGGACGAGCCTTGGTGATCGGTGTTTCAGCCTGGTCGTCGAATAGCGTGCCGTCGAAATGGTCGTCGCGGCCACCGACTTCAGTGAAGAGTTCGATCCGTTGGCCATTGGGGCCTGTCATGAAGGCATGCAGACCGTGGGTGAAGGAATGCGTAATGGAGAGCTGCAGATTGACGTCGGCAATCGGGAAATCATCCGAGATCTCAATTTCGGAAATGATTGTCTTTCCAGGAGGCATGGGAATCGCCTCGGTGTTCGCATAGCGCCCTTCGACCACCTGCGCTTCCGGTTGTAGCACCTCCTCGGTGGTGATTAGGCCATCGCGGTTTGCATCGTACGAGGAAAATTCAGTCAGTTTTTCGTTGGTCCACTCTTTGGTGTATTCCGCCATTGCCACCTGCCCATCGCGATTCTTATCCAATTGGGTGAACCAGTCGGGCAGCCCGTCCACAGCCGCGGCGGCTTCGTCCTGCACTTGGTTGAGATAGTCTTGCAACTCTTCTCGGGTGATTTCGCCATTGATGTCAACATCGATCTCGTTGGCAGGAAAGCCAAGTTTGGCCGTCTCTTGGTACTCTAGTCGTCCATTGCGATTGGTGTCAAAACGGCCCATGATCTCGCCCGACAACCGGTTGCCACGCCAGCGTGCTTCATCGCGGCGGCGGCGTTCTTCCGAGCCAAGAGGGCGGACACGACGCTCTTTCGCGACCAGCCCCCCAGTCCGTCCGGCTTTCCGCCAGAGTTCCTGACTGGACGCGTCCAGCATGCGTCGCCGCGCGTAGCGCTGCGCGAGCTCCATCAAACTCAACCGCCCATCCTTGTTGAGGTCCATCTCAAACGGGTCGCGATTGGTCCAGCGATTTCGGGACGCCTCGATGACGTCCACAAAACCGTCACGGTTGGCGTCGTAGCGTCGCATCGTGTTTCCGGCTTCGACCAGGTCCCCTTTGTTGTACCGGTATTTGATGTAGGGAAGTCCAAAGCCAGGGACCATGGGTTCATTGCGCTTGGGACCAAACGGTATGATAGTCTGCTTGCCACCAGGTCGGATGTCTTCTCGCCAGCTTCCGTTGCGCCGCGAATAGTAGACGCGAATGATATTCTGGAGGCGCTCGATGGAGATGGGTTTTTCCCGCCACGAACGGGATTGCCGGTCTGTGATTCTTTCAAAGTACGGGCGGGCGCGGGCGGTGATCTCATCGGGTGAAATTTGCCCATCCTCATTCTTGTCAAGGCGGAGCAAAGCTTCGCGGATGCCCGGTTGGGCGACCAGCATCTGGGCGGTTGCCAGGTAGAAACCAATCAGTCCCGTAGTGAAATAGGTTAGCCGTAGTCTCGGTTGGCAGTGGTCCATAGTGCAGCCCCGTGATGTTTAACGGCCCCGTGAATTGCGAGAGGGACGCCCTGCAGAGCCGCGCGGCGAACCCGGTTGGCCGCGAGCAGAACCGCGCGATCCGCCCGCTGAGTTTTGTGACCCGCCTGAGTTGCTCGGCCGTGGCGAGACGGTGCGCGTGGTGACACTCGGGCGGGAGGCATTGCCGCCACCGGATCCGGAGAAGATCTGCTGCAAGCGGGCCTGGATGGCGGGCGCGCTGGTGGAGGTAATGATCTCCATTGCCTGGACGCTGCGGGCATCGACGATATCGACAAGTTGCTGGACTTCGGAAAAGAGTTGTTCAGGCGCTGTGACAATCAGTGAGTTACTGGGTTCGTGGATGGCAATCGTCATCTGCGGCTCGCGGTTTGTCGCCGCGTTGCGTCCGCCTCGGCCGCGCCGCTCATCCCGTCGGTCGTCGCGTCGATCGTCACCGGACCGGCGATCGGAGCCACGTCGGTCGTCGGAATCGCGACGGCGCTCCTCATCGCGACGTCGCGGCCTGTCTGGCGAGCCACCGCCACGAGATTGGCTATTTCCGCCCGCGTTGGCTGCCACGCGGTTACCAAAGGCACTGCGGATCACCGCGGCGACGGCGCTGGCACGTGTGTGTTTAAGAGCGATGACATGCGGCGTTCCGTAGGTCTTTACGGTGGTGATTCCACTGTCTTTGTCGACGATTTCTAGGTAACGCTTAATGGTTTCCATGTCGGTGACGGTTCCCTGCGCGATCAAGCGGTTGAGACGGGAATCCGCGACGATGGTAATGGTGCCGGCCGACAAGGTAGCCGTACCGTCCTGTGAGGTGACAATGCTACCGAGGTAAAACCCGGTTGACACGGTGGCGTTGACCAGGGAACCCGCTTCCGCCTCCTGGGCGGTGATACCGCCGTCGAGCAGTTCGCCGAGCATTCGTAGCGCGTCGGTCGGCTTTGTATACTTGAGGTAGAAGACGACAGGTGGCGAGGGAGTGCTGTCGGTGGTTCCGGCCAACGTTTGAATCATTTCCTCGAAGCGGTCAAGGGCTCGTGGGTCGTCGCACTGCAGCAGTACCCCGCGTGGTGTAACCTGGCAGCGGATCGGTGGCGCTTGGCTGCGCAGATTGCTGGTGAGGTAGCGTGCTGTTGCTGTTTGAGGTTGGGCTTGAGGGAGTTCTGTTGTTTGCGGTGGGGCGCCGTTAATGACCTGTTCCTTGACCGGTTTTGCAGCACCCGGTTCGGCGTAGAGAATGATCGGGTTGTCGTCCCGCCAAAATTTTGCCGCGGTTTCCAATTGTGCGATCGCGGACGCGCCGAGGGCGGACAGGAGTCGTGTGGTACCGCTGCCGGTCTTGCCCGGCAGGATGTCGATTTGCGCGATGATTTTCTTGATTTGGATGATCTGTTCGCTCGTCGCGCGGACAAACAGGCGGCGTGTGGCAGGGTCCGCGTCAATCTTGGGTGGCGGCGCCTCGGAAGTGTTGAAACTGGTGGAAGTCTCGTAACGGCGATTGCGGTCTCCGCCCCGGCGATCATCTCTGCGCCAGTCGTCACGGCGGCGATCGTCTCTGCGCCAGTCGTCGCGGCGACGATCATCACGCCCTCGATCGTCACGCCACCGGTCGCTCGAGTAGCCGAAAAACGACGTCGTAGGTTCCGACAATTCGAGCATTTCCTCGAGCAGTGAGATGGCGAAATAGGGGTCGATGTTTTTGAGCTGGATAACCTCGAATACGGTATCGGACGCCTGCAACTGAGCTACGGTTTGTACGATCTCTTCGTGAACGGCGGGTCCGGCCAGCGCGACGATGCTACCGGTCGCGGCGTCCATGGAAAGACGGACTTGTTTGCCGGCAAGCATGGTGACCAGCACGTTGTATACCGCGTCGACGTTGCCACCGGCGACGCGGTGGGACCGTAGTTCGGCGGTTCCATCGGTGGGGGAGAGCCCGTCGCGGGGTTGATCGAGATCCTTGATAAGGTTTTCAATCAGCGTAATCTTTTCAGCCAAACCACTGACGAAGATATTCTTTCCGGTGAGGTCCGAAGTGACGCTGACGTCGATACCGATGCTCTCACCCGTAGCGAGGCCCAGGTGTGGCCGCACGACGGTGAGGATGTCTTCGGCATCGGCGTGCTTTAGTGGAAAGGTGCGCACAGCGTTGCCATTGTCCAGGATGCCGGGCCGGGAGCCTTCCAGAAGTGCATGGACTGCTTCCAGTTTCGCAACCGTGTCGGTGATCATGAGCTGATTGGTTCGCGCAAAGACTGCCGGATCGGTCATTAGTTTGAGGCCGGCGAGTTCTTCGACTGCGTCGGCGGTGGTCATGTCACCCAGGCGAAACAGGCATTTGACAACGTCGTGGTCCCGTAAACTTGCCAGGGCGGATGGTGTTACTAGGGGCGCGATGGCGTCGAGTTGTTTGAGGCTGCGGGGGTCGGTTAGGTTAATCACGGCCAGGAGTTTTCCGCTGCGCACCAGACTGAAGCCCTGCGGCAACAGGAAAAGGTTCACACGCGCGATGGCATCGTCATTTCCATAAACGTTGGGATCGTTGTACGTGAAGCTTCCTGTCGGCAATTCGCTCACGTGGAGCGCGAGGTCGGCTTCACTGGCGAGCCAGGTGATCACATCGCGCCAGGGTGTGCGATCGAAGGAAAACCGGAGCGTGCCAGCGGCGGGCTGCGGGGATGCTGGCTGAAGTTGTGCCGCAGGTGGCGTTGGTGCCGCTGGCGCAGATGGCGTGGCGGCCTCCGCTGGCGCAGGCGGCTGACCTAGCGCGGCGGGCTGTGGTGTCTTCTGTGGTACGACTTTGCCCGGTTCCGTGGGCGTCGCGGGGCCAGCCGATTGTTGGCCGCTCGCGGTGTGGAACGCAACGAGGGTTAGGCACAACGCGCCGAGGGTCAGTGGCAGCTGGTTGGTAATTGGACGAGTCATAAAATGGACGCGAAAAGAAGCCACGGGCGCACTCCGGTTCAATGCAAAGCCGCTGAGACACCAAGCATGTTAGAAACAGCCAAACCGAACGAAACTGCCAGCCACTCTGACCGGCCTGCGAAACAATTCTGACCGGCCTGCGAAACAATGTGGTGGTCGAGTAAACGCACACGTCGTTGTCCGGGCGAAGCCGGGGCGGATGGATTAAAGTCATACAGCAATAGGACTTGTCACGCCGCCGCGGGTGCGATTCTGCTGAACACCAGCGGCGACCTCTTTTCTTCTAGCGTAATCTAAGTGCTGGCTATCGGGGCTGGCGGTGGGGAGGGAGGTGCCAAGTTGTGGGGTCGGTCCGATGTGATCGTGACGATTGTAACAGCTAACGAGGACAAACTCCACGCGAAGTAGGTCGCGAATGGCAAAGGTCTTTCGTGGGGAAATTGCACCGCCTCCGCTCGGGCGGAGGCCGATTGAGGGAGTCGTGTTGGCGTGGGAGGTGTATAGTGGAAGGCGATTTTAGACACGTTACGGGTAGCCGAACGGCTGAAAATAGGCACAAGCACATGCTGCGAGATCGTGTAGTATCGCGAAGCTTACCGATTTCCAGGCTGGTGGCATGCTGGCTGGTGACATGCTGGCTGGTGACATGCTGGCTGGTGACATTGTCCGCCCCCGCCGCTGAGGACCGCACGGCTCCTGTTCGGGAAGTGCTGCTGGAACGCTGTGGGGCGTGCCATGATGGAGAGGCGCGACGTGGAGGTCTTAACCTGGTCGGTTTGTTAGACGGTTTTAGTCCGTGGGGGGATCGAGAGGCATGGATCAAGGTT
>PAQH01000130.1 GCA_002709225.1 Planctomycetaceae bacterium | reverse complement strand
TCTGTGACGGGCTGTGGTTCTGTGACGGGCTGTGGTTCTGTGACGGGCTGTGGTTCTGTGACGGTTGACCGGGCGCTTTCCGCCGCGGTCGAATTTTCAGGTCAGGATGAGCGTTACTGTACCAATTTGCTTACGAGAAAGGAAACGCGGGTGAGCCAACGGCGGCCCTGGCGGGTCAGCTGGCCGCGATACCTGGGTTTGCTGTCCGCTGGTCACGTTCCCTGGGCTGGTCATCACCGTTGGGGGCCTCTCGATTTTTATTCGCAGGGATCTTGGGAGATGCCAGTTGGGGGCGTAAAATCGGCTCGGTGTTGTGCGACTCTCGTGAGTTACTTCGCCCGCTTGGGGGCCATTGTTCCGGGAAGTTGTTTGTTCCGGGAAGTTGTTCCGGGAAGTTGTTCCGGGAAGTATCTGGTGAACCGAAGCAGGTGTCGTCACAGTCGCCGGCGGATAACAAACAACGCAAATGAGGTATCCCCAATGTCTACGGCAGTCACTTCCTTTCGTTTTCTCCGGTTGCTGACACACGGCGCGACTGCCGCTCTGATGTTGGCCTGTGTACCAGTGGCGGCCTGGGGGCAATTTCGTGATGCCAGCGAGGAACTCGGTTTTTCCGGTGGGGGAAAAGCCGCCTTTGCGGACTATAACGCGGATGGTTGGATCGATGTTTACGCGGGCGGCAAACTTTTTCGCAACGAAGGTGGCCAGAAATTTGTTGTTGTCAATGATGCGGGTGTGCCGGGCGGAGAGGTCATCTGGGGTGACTATGACAATGATGGTCATCCAGACCTGTTCCAGTTTACCGGTGCCGGTTCCCTGCACCGCAATAAAGGTGACGGGACGTTCGAGCAGAAGGAGTTTCCCGCTTTGCCGACGGTGAATTCGCGGGGAGCGGTCTGGATTGACATCAACAACGACAGTTACTTGGATCTTTATGTTGGAGGCTATGAAATCTGGCAGCAAGCGGTCCACCCAGATGCGATTTACATCAGTGAAAAAGGTGAGAAGTTTACCAAGCATTGGCAAAGTGCCGATGGAAATTACTCGGCGCGCGGCGTGACGGCGGCAGATTACAACGAGGATGGTTACGTTGACGTCTACGTGTCCAACTACCGCCTGCAGCCGAACCATTTGTGGAAGAATGGAGCTCAGGGCAAAGGCGCGTTCACCAATGTTGCCATGGAGGTTGGCGCCGCGGGAAAACCATCACAAGTGATCCCCTATACAGGTGGGATTACGTATCCCGTCTGCGGCCACACGATTGGGTCATGTTTTGGAGACCTCGACAACGATGGTCACCTGGACATTTTCGTGGGCAATTTCGCGCACGCTGCGGCTTACCAGAACCGGCCACAGTTTTTACGGAACCTGGGACCGGAGGGCGAATACAAATTTGAAGACAAGTCGGAGGGGGCTGGCCTGGGCTACCAGGAATCGTATGCGTCACCAGCATTGGGCGACTATGACAACGATGGTGATCTCGATCTGTATTTTACGACAGTTTATGGTGGGAATTTTCCGGTCTTGTACCGCAATGAGGGTAACTGGAAGTTCACCAATGTGACCGCCGAGGAGAAGATTCCGAATCTTTCTCCCACCTATCAGGCAGCCTGGGCCGATATTGACAATGACGGCGATCTGGACCTCTGCACGGCGGGCAAGTTGTTTGTAAACGAGGGCCGCCCGCATCATTGGATTGAGGTAACGCTGGTAGGAGATGGTGAGCAGGTCACTCGTACCGCGGTTGGTGCGCGGGTGAGTATTCGTCTGGGCGAACAATTGGTCACGCGTCAGGTTGAGGCTGGTACCGGCGAGGGGAATCAGAATGCCTTGCGTTTGCATTTCGGGTTGGGGTCTCAGGAAGGGCCTGTCGATTTGGAGATCGTCTGGCCAGGAAAGTCGGTTCAGCGTGTCGAGGGTCTGGCGGTGAACCGGTTGCATCGTATCGAGTATGAGGCAGCCAGCCCCTAATCGGTGTTGAGGCGTTGAAGATCAATGTTCCGTACCAGTGGTCCGCTCCGTCACGTCGCGGAGTGAGGTGGTTTATTTGATGAGAGCCAGGCTGGAGCCGTAGCCAGTTGTGGCTCAGCACGTGGTTGGTGGAGTGTAGGGGCCGAGAATATTAAGGCGAAGTCTGATGGAACACGGGACATTCAGAGTGAGAATCGGGCTGTTGCTTGCCGGTTGTGTTTTGCCGCTGGTGGCCGAATCGTCCTCGTGGCTTGCGGTTCAAACAGCGCGCGCCGACGCAGCGGGCGACCCGATACTGGGCCGACAGATTGCGGATTTTTCTCTCAGGGATTTTCGCGGGAAGTTGCATGCGCTCTCCGATTACCGAGACCGCCAGGTGGTGATTGTTTACTTTATGGGCACGGAATGTCCCCTGGCCAAGATCTATGGACCGCGGGTGCGGGAGATCGCGAGTGGATTCACTGCGGCCGATGTGACGGTGCTGGCGGTGAATTCGAATGCGCAGGATTCACTTAGCGAGCTGGCGTCTTTCGCCCGCTTGCATGAGTTGGAATACCCGATCCTCAAAGACCTGAATCACAAAGTTGCGGATCTCTTTGGGGCCAGTCGCACGCCGCAGGTGTTTGTACTCGATCGGCTGCGCAAGATTCGTTACTACGGTCGGATCGACGCGCAATTCACGTTTGGTTCTGGCGTAGGCCTGGCCCAGCCTCAGGAGCAGCGGCAAGACTTGGTGCTGGCAGTTCGACAGCTGCTGGGCGGCGAGCCGGTAGCGGTTCCCGTCACCGAAGCGAGAGGTTGTCTGATTGGCCGGGCCCGCGAACCCCAGCCGGATTCGCCCGTGACTTACAGTCGGCAGATTTCACGACTGATCCAACGGCGCTGTCTGGAATGCCACCGCCGGGGACAGATCGCTCCGTTTGCGATGACGGAGTACGAAGAGGTGTCGGGTTGGGGTGAGATGATTGCCGAGGTCGTTCGCGAGCAGCGGATGCCGCCCTGGCACGCCAATCCAGAGCACGGCAAATTCGCCAACGAGAACCGGTTGTCGGAGGCAGAGAAACAGTTGATTTACACTTGGGTCGAGAATGGTTGTCCCCGTGGTGATCCGGCTGATCTTCCCGCAACGCGGGAGTTTCCGGAAGACTGGTCCTTGCCTCGCAACCCCGACCTGGTGGTCGCGCTACCTCAGGTTGAGAAGATCAAGCCGGTCGGTGTGGAGAATTATCGGTACATCGAAGTTGATCCCGGCTTTAAGGAAGATAAGTGGATTTCGTTGGCAGAATGTAAGCCTGGGAACCGGGCGGTTGTCCATCACATCGTCGTCTACGTTCGACCTCCGCGACAAACCACGGATGCTCGCCGCCGGCGAAGTGCGAATCGTCGCGGTCTTGTCTTCCTGGCGGGGTTTGCACCCGGTACACGCCCGTTGACGCCCCCTGAGGGCTGGGCGCACAAGGTGGCGGCGGGGTCACGATTTGTGTTTCAAATGCACTATACACCGATCGGTACTGCGCAGTCGGATCGCAGTAGCATTGGCTTGGTTTTTGCGGACAAGGCAACCATTACTCACAGGGTGGTCACCACTGCCGCGGCGAATCATCGGTTTGAAATTCCCCGCCGCGAAGCCAATCACCGGGTTGTGGCTCGCAAGACGTTTCGTCGTGATACGTTTGTGTTCTCGTTGTTTCCCCACATGCATATGCGTGGGAAGTCGTTTCGTTATGTGCTGATTTATCCAGGTTCTGAGAAAAAATGGGAAGTGTTGTTGGACGTTCCACGGTTCGACTTCAATTGGCAGAATGCATACGTGCTGGCTCAGCCCAAGTTGATTCCCAAAGGGAGTGTGCTGCATTGCACAGCGTATTTCGATAACTCCTCGGAAAACCTAGCGAATCCGGATCCGGAACAGACGGTCCGCTGGGGGGACCAGACCTGGGAAGAGATGATGATTGGCTATGTGCATACGGGAATTCCGATCGCGCCGGGCGAGTTCCATCATGACCCGGGTAAACCCCCGGCCCCTGATGCGGGAGAGTAGATCTGCAGCGTTGGCGGACTGCGGCCCCCCTGCGCTGCCACAGTTCGCTAGAGATCGCTAGAGATCGCTGGCGCCAGGCGGTCGTTCCAGATTTACCTTACGTTTGGAAGATCGATGTGGTTCAATAGAACCTCGTCGGCACGCACGCCACAGTTTCTGGTGGGTTACCTTTGTCGACCGATTTGCAACCGCGTGACAGGATGGCGCGCTGGCCGCGCTGTGAGCCTGTAACGATGCAATCCAGTGGAGCCTCTGGCATTTGGGGAGAAAATCCTTGCGATCGATGTCTGCTCCGATAAGCCGCCGCGCGTTGTTGGGATGGGGGGGGCTTTCCGTCGGTGCCATTGCACCGCTGGGTATCACCCTGCCTGCTGTTCTGGCCAGCGAAGCAAGTGGAGGGAGCCATAAACAGATCAGTGTGATTTTCATGTTCTTGCAAGGCGGCGCGAGCCAACTTGACATGTACGACATGAAGCCAGCAGCACCTGCGGAAATACGTGGGAAGTACGATCCGGTGTCCACGCGTGTCCCCGGTTTGCAGCTCAGCGATCAGCTTCCCAGAGTCAGTGCCGTGGCCGACAAGTTTTCTCTAATTCGCTCGGCGCATTCGTATAGCTCCAAGCATGGTGAAGGCGACGTCCACATTATGTGCGGGAGTCCGGTTGATAAGAATCTTCAGGCTCCTGGAATCGGCGCGGTACTCAGTAAGCAACAACCGCAAACAGCGGCTATTCCTCCTTTCGTCCATCTCGGCGATATGAAGCACCCGGCTTACAGCGCACCGGGGTATGGCGGAATTCTGGGTCCCGCGCACAACCCCTTCTTGATAGAACAGAATCCCAATGAACCACAGTTTACGGTCAAGGAGTTTGACACTGCGGCAAATGTTGGTGCTCACCGGTTAGACGATCGCAAGAGGTTGTTGAAGTCACTTGACGCATTTCAGTCGGCGGGGGAACGACAGCTTGAACTTGGTCTTGTTCAGGACCGATTTACAGAGCGTGCTCTGAGTCTTTCGACCTCGCGGCGAGCGAAGAATGCTTTCGATCTTTCCAGAGAATCCTCCCAGTTGCGTGATTCGTACGGGCGAAATCGGGTAGGCCAGGGGATGTTGTTGGCGCGCCGTTTGATTGAAGCGGGAGTCCGATTTGTCACCATTCAGGGCTACGTGGACACCGGCATCTATGCCTGGGATCATCACTGGGGGATTTTTTCCCACCTCGATCGTCAGTTGCCGATTTATGACAGCAGTTATGCGGCGCTGTTAAACGATCTCGAGGATCGAGGGTTGCTGGATAGCACGTTGGTGATTACGGCGGGTGAATTTGGCCGCACACCAAGAATCAATACCCACGCACGCGGCCCCGGACGCGATCATTGGGGTGGCTGTTTCAGTCTGACGTTAGGTGGGGGCGGTGTGAAAACGGGCAGGGTGATTGGTGCCAGTGATAAGTACGGAGCGACACCGGTTGACCGGCCGGTTTCTGTGGCTGATTTTGTGGCAACCGTTTACCGTGTTTTGGGTCTCAATCCACATGCGGAAGTGACTGCCCAGGGTCGCCGGCTGCAGATGTTATCGTCGGGCCGTGCGGTTGACGAGCTGTTCTAACTTCAAGTCGACCGTCGTGCGGCGGTTTCCGGCTCCGACCTTTGCTCAGTGTTGTCGCTTCGTCGTCGTTTCCCTGGCGTACTAACAGGCCTTGTTCCCGCTGCTCGCTGTTGCGATCGATTTGTGGCCCGTAGCCGGTGGTGGATTATCGTATCGGGTGGTGACACTTATAATGGGCTATAGTGGCCCTGCCAGGGGCAGTTGCCTGTTTGGAATCGATTGCGAGTCGCGAGTCATGAAGCCACCGACCCTGTTGGTCCCATATCTGTTGCTGGTCTGTTGGTCCTGCCTGGAGACGGGACGCGCTCAGGCGGACGAGTTCCGCGAGCGAGTGCAGCCCTACCTTAAGACCTATTGCCAGAAGTGCCACAACCCGGAACTGGCAAAGGGCGAACTCGATTTTTCGGTCTATCGGAGTGATGTGAATGTGACCGCTCACTTTCGCCGCTGGAATAACATCATTGCTTTCATCAAAGGTGGTGAAATGCCACCGGAGAAAGAGAGGCAGCCTGCCATCGCGGAGAGCAATGCCGTGGTTGCCGCCATCGAGGGCATTCTGATTAAGGAGGCCCGGAGAAACGCCGGCGACCCGGGCGTGATCTTGCCACGTCGTTTATCCAATACCGAATACGATCTCTCGATTGAGCATCTGACTGGTGTTGCGATTCAGCCCACGAGAACCTTTCCCGTGGATCCCGCAGGAGGTGAAGGATTTGATAATACGGGTGAGGCGCTCAGTATGTCCCCCAGCCTTTTGAAGAAGTACCTTGGCGCGGCCCAGCAAGTTGCCAGCCACATGGTGCTTACGACTACGGGAATTTCGTTCGCGCCCTATCCGGTGACGTCGTACAACGAACGAAAAAAACTCACCGAACAGGCGATTATTGATTTTTATGCCCACCACAAGGTTGATACGCTCGCGTACCTGACGGCTGCCTGGCGTTATCGCTTTCGGGGTGAGCAGCACCGGAAAACATCGGTTCAGGAGTGGGCGGGCAGCAAAGGGCTCAGTGCGAAATACCTGGCGTTGGTGTGGCAGACCTTGTCTAGAGCACATCAGGCCACAGGCAATCAACCGTTCGGGATCTTGAAGCAGCTGGGTGAGGTCTGGTTGGCGCTACCCGCGCCGAAAAGTGAGACTGACCGTCCCGCGGAGCTGTTGGCGTTTGCCGGGATGGTTGAGTTTGGACGACAGCTATTGACCCCTCGCTTACAAGGGCTGATCAAGTCGAACGCTGGCAACTGGCCCATCCAATGGCTCCAGTTTCGCTCGAATGTTGCTGCCCGGCGTGATCAGTTTGCTGCCGCTAATCTGCGGAGTGATGTGTTGCTCTCCGCCGCAACAATACGCGCTCCTCGCAAAGAGAAGCCAGAGACCTATTCTGTGTTCCTGCGATTTGACCGCGGCTTTTCGAACTCGGATGGTTACGTGATCCTCAAGAGGCCCATCTTTAGCCGGGCGCGGAGATTACCTAAGAATCAGAAGGAAGAGAAGGAAAGCCATCAGGTCCAGTCGTTACGCTCGGTGCTGGAAATGCATCATCCTGATCTCGTTGAACGGCTGGGCTTCGGTACGCATCCGGCCGTTGATGCCGACGGTAACCTGGAGCCTGCGGACGCGACCGTGCACCTGGCGTTTGACGAGGGCGCAGGAAACATCGTTGGCGACGTCGCCAACAAGGAACGCCAGGGGACGATTCATGGTTCGGTGTCGTGGCGGCCTGGAAAAACGGGCACCGCGCTGGCAACCGGTGATAAGAGCTATGTCGATCTGGGAAAAGCCGCTAGTTTTCATCGCCAGCAGCCCTTTTCGTTTGGATGCTGGATCAAGCCGACCGGTGAGGCCAGCGGCGCGCCACTCGGGAAGATGTCGGAAGCGGATGAGAACCGAGGCTACTTCATTGACACATCCGGCGGCAAGATCCAGGTCATGTTGTCACACGAGTGGCCTGAGAACTCGATCATGGTGCACACCGTGGAAAAAATCGCACCGGATCAATGGCAACACGTTTATGTGACTTACGACGGGTCGAGCAAAGCCAGCGGCGTCGCCGTTTATGTGGACGGCCTTGTGGTCGAGACGGCCGTGATTTCGGACAGACTCGTATCGGACATTACGACGAATGCTCCCTTGCTCATTGGCCGTCGTTACCCGGGACCGAAGGGATCACCCTTTCGCGGTTTGATTGATGACGTGCGCCTCTTCAACCGTGCGCTGTCGGCGGAGGAGGTAGCGGCACTCGCAGATGTTGGCCCGATGACACTCGACCGCGAGTGGCTCGTCGTGAAAACGCCGGCGGTGATCGAGATTCCCGTCACGGTGGCCATGCAGCGGGAATTGCAAGGAAAGCACTTACTGTGGCCCTGCCAGTTGGATCCCAAGTACAGCAAAGACGCCAGTGTGCTTATTCAGCACGGGAGCGGCAGCTTGCCGGAAAATCGACTCGATCGAATGCCGGCTCACCTGGTTTACGGCGAGAGCGCGGCTGCCCGGGGCCTGGCGCAAGCGGGCAAGACTTTCAGCCACACGTTCCCGAATCGTTTTTTCTACGTCGACGAAAAACGTGGGCTCGCAGCGGGCTTTCACCTGGTGGAAGGTTTTTTTCGTGACGATCGGCCTTTGGTGAGCAAAGTGCTGACGGATGACGAATCCGAGCAGCTTGATCGTCTCTGGCGCGAATTGGATTTTGTGACACAGAGTACCGAGACGCTGCTGCGGGGATTTGTCTGGTTTGAGCGTTCGGAACGGCATGTGCTGCATGACAAGCGGTTTGACTTTCTCCGCCCCGAGGATCCCGAGCTCGTGGAGGCTGGGCTGCTGGGTCGTTTTGAGCGTCTCTATCTCGATAAACTAGGAACCCCAGCGAAAAAGGGTTCGTTCCAGCCGCAGAAGCCGAGCGACAAGTTTAATATGGTGCACGGGTTCTTCGAGGACATTCGTCGCGGATTACGGACTCAGACAGAGACGCTCGCGCGTGTCGAGCCGATCGGGCTGGCTGATGTCGAGCGGTTTGCCAGTCGGGCCTATCGGCGGAGTCTGACGAGCGTGGAGCGGCGCGGACTGCAAACACTGTACGCTCAGCTGCGCGAGGAGGGTCAATCGGTAGAGGAACGATTGCGTGGTCTGATCACAGCCATTTTGTTGTCGCCGGACTTTTGCTATCGGTTTAACGACACTCCCGGCGGTGATGGCGTCTACCCGATTGGAGCCAATGACCTGGCGAGTCGACTCAGCTACTTCCTGTGGTCATCGATTCCCGATCCCCCGCTAATGGCCGCCGCAGCGCGGGGCGGTCTGCAGGATTTGGACACATTGGTCGCTGAACTGGA
The DNA here is from genome assembly GCA_002709225.1 of Planctomycetaceae bacterium. Lineage (GTDB taxonomy): Bacteria > Planctomycetota > Planctomycetia > Pirellulales > Pirellulaceae > UBA9264. Next base: position 12,891 of record PAQH01000130.1, on the reverse strand, counting down.
GCGGATGCGCAAAGACGACCGTATCCAGGCGTTTGCGCGAGAGTTTTTCGGCCAGTGGCTGCGTTACCGCGATTACCTCAGCAAGGATCCCATCGATGCCGCGGCGTTTCCCGGGTACGACGATGTGTTGCGTGAAGCCATGTTCCAGGAGCCGACACGTCTGGCGACCTGGTTGATCCAGCACGACCGGCCTGTCACGGACCTGTTGGACAGTGACCAGACGTTCGTGAACAAGCGCTTAGCGGACCACTATGGAGGTGCGATTGCTGACCAATATCGCGTGGCCCACGACGCCTGGTTGCAGCAAGTCAAGTCTCGCCGGTCCCCGGAGAGGACCAATTCCCATGAGGTGTGGTTGCCCGTCGCGGGATTACGGAAGGCCGGCCGTGGTGGTTTGTTGGGTATGGGGGTTCTGCTGGCAAAGAACTCCGCTGGCCAACGGACCAGTCCGGTAAAACGAGGATTCTGGACAGTCCATCATCTGCTCGGCCAGCACTTTCCGCCACCGCCGGCGGATGTGCCGGAATTGCCGAACAATGAAAAAGAGTCGGCCGATACCATTCGTAAGCTCTTGGCCGCACATGTTTCTGATGCGAAGTGTGCCATATGTCACACCCATTTTGACAGCATTGGTTTGGCCATGGAGGGTTTTGATCCGATTGGCCGAGCGCGTTCCCAGGATTTAGCTGGCCGTCCGATTGACAATCGGTCGGAGTTGCCAGATGGGACAACTGCTACAGGCATTCCGCAACTGATCGAGTATATTGGAAACCAGCGCAAAGAGGAGTTTGTTAAAACACTCTGCCGTAAATTTCTCGGTTACGCGTTGGGAAGGTCTGTGGCCTTGACGGATCAGCCTCTACTTCACGAAATGCAGGAAAATTGGCTCAGAACGAATATCGGTTTTCGGTGTTGTTTGAAACGGTTGTAGTCAGTCCCCAGTTCCGTCGGCAACGGGGCAGGGATTTTGTTTCCAGCCGACGCTGAAGTGGGGGCGGTGGTTGTTGCCTACAGGAGACTGGGCAGCCCGACTCGATCAATCACTACGGAGAAAGAGGTGCTGTGATGCCAACTGGAATGGAAGAACAAGCCGGACAAAACACCGCGATTTCCCGGCGGTTGGTGTTGAGTGGGTTCGGTGCCAGTGTTGCGCTGCCATGGCTGGAATCAGGTAAGCTGCTCGGTGTCGAAGCTGAAACGAACGGGCCGCAGCGTTTTGGCTTCCTCTTTTTTGGAGACGGGATTCACCCACCGGAGTGGTGGAGTAAAGGGAACGGTTCCGATATGGAGCTGGGCCCCGCGTTTACCTCCCTGGAAACAGTCAAGCAAAAAGTCAATTTTGTTCACGGCCTGCAACATCCCGCCAACGTAGTCGGTGGTCATGCCAAAGGCGCGGCCGGCATCCTGACCGGGACCCAGCCACGCGGCGGACGCGATATTCAGGGGTCCACGAGCATGGACCAGATCCTGGCGAAAAAACACGGTACCCAGACCGTGTTGCCGAGCCTGGTGATGGCGTGTGAACGCCCTGTGAGCGGTTTTCACGAATCGGGCTACTCGATGATGTATGCGTCCCACGTGTCGTGGAGTTCCCCGGTTTCCCCGGTTCCTACTGAACTGTATCCGGCGTTAGCCTTTGACAGCCTGTTTCAGAGCAAAGGAAGCAAGACGCAATTAAGCGTGTTGGATCACGTTTTAGAGCAGTTGAATGATGTTGGCCGCAAAGTCTCTTACTCGGACAAGTCGAAAATCGAAGAGTTCACAACCTCGGTCAGAGAGGTCGAGCAGCGGTTGGCGAAAATGCAACAACGTGATGATGAGGAAATCGCGGATACCGCGAAACTTCGTGCGGAACGCCCGCCGGCCGGCATTCCCAATCAGCTGGACGAACATGCCAGACTAATGTGTGACATCATGGCGTTGGCGTTTCAGATGGATCGCACACGGATCAGCACGCTGTTGTTGACGAACAACCTCTCCGGCCAGGTTTATCCGTTCCTGGGATTGAATGTAGATCACCACAATTATTCACACAGTTGGCAAAACAAGGAATTCGCTTCGATCACCCGTTTCTGGGTGGAGCAGTATGCCTATCTGGTGAAGAAGTTGGATGGCATGCAGGAAGGCGATGGCACCGTCCTCGACCACTGTTGCATCATGTTGGCCAACGAGCAATGGACTGCCCACAACGCGCCCAAAGTTCCCTTGGTGATGACGGGTAGTCTGGCCGGCACGCTACGTACGGGGCGTACGCTGGATTACGAGCAGGCAAAAGAACGCAAGATGTCCTCGCTACATCTTTCCATCATGGAGCGGATGGGCGTCCATTTGCCGGAGTTTGGTAACACCAAAGTCGAGCTGCCGGAAATCTAGTTTGTGCTCGCGCCAACGGCAGTAAACGCTGGTCACCGGCGCGGTTGCCATCCCTCACGTACGGCAAGGTGTTACTAGGCATGCTGTCGCGCCACGTCCCTGTGGTGCAATTCGTTGCGCATCGTGGTAGAGCTGCAGTTGCCGCGTTTGTTCACGCATTCGATTCGAAGTGACGATTCGCCCGAGGCCTGGCAGGCTCGCTGGGATCTAGTAAGTTGGGGCAGCGCGTCTGGGCGGTTCCTGTTCACGTGCGGTGTAGCTCGTAACGTACTCGGTTGTCCACAGAACCATAGAAGTGACGTGGATGTTTGTTTCATCATTACCCGTGGTGTTGGTTTTCTTGGTGGCACCAGCAGCACTCCATGCGACATTGTTCTTACTGGCCCGTCGGCCAGTAAGACTTGTCCTGACTCGCTTGGGAAAATACCAGATCGGTTTGGCCGCGGTGGTGGCTGCTCCGTTGCTCACCGGTTGGGCTCCCGATTTGACATCAGCAGTAAGTCATTCCATACAGATTAGTCTGGTTGCCTGCGTTACGACCGGTATGTTGTTGCAGACCTTTGGTGGCGCGTGTTTACTTCGAATTAATCGATCAGACTATCTAGATATGTTAGGGTCTGGATGTAAACGGTTGCTACTTTCATTTGAACTCAAGGAAGGAGAAACAAAGGTCGTGTTGCTCGGTAAGGGTCGCACGGAGACCTTGCCGCTCCGACAGTTGAGCCGTCGTGTTGTGTGGACTCGCTTTCCGGCGCGAACGCCGCATGACAAGATCACCTTGTTGGGGCAGTATTTGCAGAAGTCCCTGCCGGGGCCTCTGCCACGTTTTCGCATTGTTATGAAGAAGAGAGCTAACTAATAAGGATACGCATTATGGCATCTCGCTCTGTTGAGGCTGTTGTAAGTATTAGTAATTCTCCTGAGACGGTTATTGACTACGTTACCGATATGCAGAATCGGACGTTGTATTTGAATCCGCTACAGTCAATTTCAAATTTGCAAGGCCAGGCCACTGAAGTTGGTTCCAGCTGGAATTGGTCCTGGGTCATGCTGGGCGTGGAGCTTGAAGGTGTCGGTGTCTGTACTGAGTACGCAGCGGGAAAGCGCTATGCATTCCGGACCGAAGGCGGCATCGTGAGTACGTTTACCTACCAGGTAGAGTCGGAGGAGAGCGGTACAAAACTGACGATTACGGTTGATTTTGAGGTGCCCGCGGCGGTGGCGGCACTACCGGGCGGTGAGAGTTTACTCACGGACATGGAACAATCCGAAGCAGAGAAAACGGTGCAGAATCTCAAGGCAATCCTCGACTAATAGGTTGGGCGTCGGGGCCAACGGTGCAGCCCTTTTGGGTGGCCGGCCTAACAGTTTCATGACGGGGCGATGCGCGAAGGCGGTCCTTTGGATGCCGCCGCTTTAGTGCCCGCTGCGTGCAGCCGTTTGTGGCGAAGCTTTCCCATCACCGACTCCACAGTTGACGCGAAAAAATGTGGTCATCTTGCGCCAGGTCGGTGGTTTTCTCGAGCGCTAGCGAGTTTGCTGGGCTCCCTGAACTTGGCGGTATTTTGTCTGTGATGCAGATTTCTTTGTAACCGTGTGTCCCCAGAGCCAGAGAGGGTCTTGTGAAGATCGGCTTTGTTGCTATGAGCGGCGTGCGCTCATGTGATGAAAAATTGCTTTCTATGGGTTTGACGCTCCCGGGGTTTGTGGAGCGTAGCAAGACGATTGCGTCATTGCCCAGCTTGGGGTTGTTGACACTCGCCGGAATGACTCCCAAACAACATGAGGTGGTTTACTGGGAAGTCGACGATTTAGCGGACGGTGAAGCGATCGCCGATGACTTGGACCTGGTGGTGATCTCCAGTTTTACAGCGCGGATCCAGGACGGGTATTCCGTGGCGGATCAGTTTCTCGCGCAAGGTACTCCCGTCGCTTTGGGTGGATTACACGTGACGGTGTTACCCGAGGAAGCTTCGCAGCACGCGGACACGATTGTGATCGGAGAAGGTGAGGCGGTGTGGCTGGAACTACTGGAGGATCTGGCAGTGGATCGATTGCGGCCGAGGTATTCGTCATTTGATCGTCCGCTGTTCAGTCTCGATGATGCGCCGATGCCTGCCTATGAGCTGTTGGACATTTCGAAATACAATCGCCTGACCGTGCAGACTACCAGAGGGTGCCCCTTGAAGTGTGAGTTTTGTGCGGCGTCAATTATGCTGACGCCACACTACAAGCAGAAGCCAATTGCAAAAGTGTTGGCGGAGATCGACAAGATCAGCTCGATCTGGCCACGACCCTTTATCGAATTTGCCGATGACAATTCGTTTATTAACACACGGTTTTGGAAGAAGTTGTTGCCCCAGTTACAAGAGCGACGAGTCAAATGGTTCACGGAGACCGACATTTCCATTTACGAAGACGATGAGTTGTTGCACTTGATGCGGAATTCCGGTTGTGCGCAGATCTTGATTGGTTTGGAAAGTCCTAGCGAAGTGGGATTAGATGGAATCGAATTGAAGCACAATCGCAAACGCGATTGGGCTCCACACTATATCTCTGCGATTCAGAAGATCCAATCCCACGGCATCCGAGTCAACGGCTGTTTTGTGCTCGGTTTGGATGGCCACACGACGGACGTGTTTGATCAGGTCATGGAGTTTGCCGAGGCCGCGGAGCTGTTTGATGTTCAGATCACGTATCAGACACCGTTTCCAGGGACACCTTTGTACGATCGCTTGGAACGTGAAGGACGCCTGCTATTTCCAGGTGAATGGAGTCGGTGTACGTTGTTCGATGTCAACTTTGAGCCGACTCATATGACTGCAGATGAATTGCGAGAAGGGTTCTACGGTCTTTCGAAACGTCTCTATAGTGAGCAGCAGACTGCCTGGCGTCGAGAGACTTTCAAGGAGAAGTACATGCGAGCCAAGAGGCAGCGCTCCGAATGAATCTACCCTCTGAGGATGCAAAACTAGCTGGTTCGCTGGCAGCGTTTTTCGCCACTGGGCGATTCAATCGGGTACTCGGCTGGGTGATGCTTGTCGTGGGATTTGGAGCCATGATCTTCGTCGAGCCGTGGATCTTTTCAGTGCGTGACCCGCAAGAGTTGCTGGGAAGTGCGCAGATGCAACTCCGCCATGCGCAAGGCGTGCTGCTGGCAATGGCGTTGCTGCAGCTGGTGGTTGGCTACGTCCTAACGACGAAAGCATTTTCGCTCGAGTTTCGTTTGCAGGCTTCGCTCTGCATAGGTCTCGGGGCGATGGCTTACTCCGGCGGGTATGCATTGCTGTTTTGTTTTTCATTTGGCGGCTTGTTGGTATTGGTCGGCTCTTTGCTCAATCTCGGGACGTTTCTTTGCGCGCTGCGAGTAGAAATTGGTGGTGTTGCGGCAATTCAAGTCCGCTTGAGCCTTTTTGTGTTGTGCCTGGGAATGTTCCTTGATTTTGTCAGCGGAGTGATGAGCCTTTACCCGGATCTCGTCCAGCTTGAGTGGTTTGGGACTCAAGATGAGGTGCGCTGGCGGATGCTCAGACTGGCTCGTGTTGCAGGGATTGCACTTCCGGTATTGACCTTGCTCTTCTTTGATTTGGTAGACCGTACTGGCGCGCAGGGTCGGCTCGTGAAGTGGGGGCATCACGGGTTTCTCGTAGGTGCGCTGACGATGACGTTAACCCTGGCGCTGGCGAGTTTTACGTTTCTGGAGATCAAATATCTGTTAACGATTCCCTCCACAGCAGTCTGCTTTGGTGCGGTGTCAGCATGCCTGCTCGCATGGCGGCATGCCGGCCGATTGGAACGACTTGGCTGGTGGATGATTGCAGGTTCTTTGCTCGGTGGGATGCTGATCGGAATGTACGCGTTTGACGGACCTTTTTCCGCACCTCCGGGTGTCGAGAATTATCAGGCGATGGGCCGTCGCTTGATGCGTGTGGGACATGCTTCGGCCATTGTGTTTGGGATGCTGGTCTTATTTCTCGCGCAGCGGACCCGGGGCGTTCATTGGGGCGGTCTTGCCAATCGTCTGGGAGTGGTGTGTTACCTGATCGGTGCGGCGCTGGCATTGTCGACGATGGCCGTTGCCGCTTTGCTGGAGTTGCCGGCATGGCTGTTGGGGGTAGGTCCTGCCGCGATGTTCGCCGGTTTGTTGTTGAGCGCCGTCAAGTCGCCAGCCATCGTGCCCTCCGCGGCGACTTAGCACCTGCGTTTTCAACGAGCGTCCGCGTTTCTTAGTGACAAGGTCCAAGTCGATTGGCAACGATGTGGTGGTACCTTGCTTTCGTGATTTGCACCGGCTTTAGCGATTTAGTTCGGCTTTAGTGAACTAGCTCGAGCTCTTATCCCCCGGTCCGGGACGGCATCCGGTCGGGAACGCGTCCGCGTGTTCGCGCAGCGCCAACAGCTTAGCCCAACAACGCCTGAATCGGGGACCCGTCCGTAATGTGACGTGGTCGCCCACCGATGTCGTGGAGTACGGTTTGGTGCGGGATCCCCAACGCCTCATAGAGTGTGGCGGAAATGTCGTCGGGGGAGGCCGGATTCTCGGTGACCTCGGACGCGTGTTTGTCGGTTCCGCCAATGACCGAGCCTTTGACAATCCCGCCGCCGGCCCACAATACGCAATAGGCGCGCCCCCAGTGATCGCGTCCACCATCCTTGGAGGCATTGATTTTCGGGGTTCGTCCCATCTCACCCATCACCAGGACCAGCGTTTCTTCCAGCAGGCCCCGCTGCTTGAGATCAACGAGGAGCGCTGACAACGCCTGATCCAGTTCCGGAAGCAGGTTGTCGTTATACAACCGGAAGTGATCGAAATGGGTATCCCAGATCTGGAAGGGGGAAAGTCTCGTGTTTTGGGGATTGGAAACGGCATTTGCTGTAACGAATCGCACGCCCGCTTCGACCAGGCGACGCGCCAGTAACAAGACCTGTCCCATCTCAAACCGACCGTACCGCTCGTGCAAAGCGGCCGGTTCTTGGTCCAAATCAAAGGCCGCACGACATTCGGCGGACAGCATCAGATCAAGTGCTTTTTGTTGATGGCTGTCGAGGGTGTGCATGGAAGCGTGCTCTTGGGCATCGGCAAAACTCTCGTTCAGAGCGCCCAACAGCCCCGTGCGCGCTGTCAAGCGCTGATGTGAAATGTCATCAGGAAGGCGAAGCGCCTGAGGGCCGGGCAGACGACCGTTCCACACTGGGGCACGTGACATCATCTGGTTTCGCGCCACGGGAAAGGGGTCGTAGCTGCGTCCTAACCAACCTCCTCCCGCGCTTGGCGTGGGAAATCCCATATCGAAGAGCAGGCGGGGTGTGAGAACGAAACTAGGCAGTTGGGGTGGGGCCGGTTTGAGCCGAGTGACCACCGAGCCGTAGGTCGGGTGGTCCAGGGCTGTGGGCGCGATGTTTGCGTCGGTACCCGGAGAATGGCCACTGAGGACATAAGCGGCACTACTGTTGTGCGCGTTGAGATGGTGTGTGGCCGACCGCAGGATGGAGAATTGGTCGACCAGCTGTGCAAGCTTGGGTAACTTTTCACAAATGTGGGTTCCCGGCACACTCGTGGTAATGGGCTGGTAGGGGCCACGAATTTCAGCCGGTGCCGTCGGCTTCATATCGAAGGTGTCGAGTTGTGAAGGTCCGCCATTGAGAAACACAAAGATGCATTTCTTGGCCCCGGCAACCGCACCGGCTGCAATCCTCGACTCGAGACGAAACAAATCGGCCAGTGTCATGCCGCCGACGGCCAGGGCACCGGCGCGGAGCAATGTTCGACGCGAGACGTTACCACGCCAACGAATCGGGTTGCTCTGCAGTTCAAGCACGTTTGCGGCTCTCCTTGGCGGTGGCAGTGTCGAGGTAGCGGGCCCCGAAGGCTGATTGTAACGTGTAGTGATGGGAATCAACAGTTTTCCAGAGGACGGGTGCAAGTCAGGTGTGTGGGTGCACAACCGGTTTTGAGGTAACCTGGCCGGACAGTTCTGCCCGTTCGCTTTCTACGTTAATGGAGCGGCGCGACCCCGGTTGCTCAAGAATTCCGCAGGGGGCGAAAAAAAGTGCGCAGATCTTCGGCCATTTCAGCAGCCCGTTCATGGATGGCGAAATGGCCGCCCGCAGGGTAATCCGTGTAATGCACGACGTTGTAGTACTTCTCGGCGCGTTTGCGGACAATCGGTGCCAACTCGTGCGGGTAGGCGGCGACACCAGTGGGAACTTCGATCCGTGCTCCTGCAGGGAGTTCCCAGGGATGGTAGTAGGATTCACTGTACAGTCGGATGGCCGACCAGAAAGAGTTGGTGACCCAGTACAGCATGACGTTCGTAATCAGCATGTCTCGTGAGAACAACTTCTCAAAATCGTCTCCCCAGCCAGACCAGGCACGCCATTTTTCGATGATCCAGGCCGCCAGGCCTGCCGGCGAATCGGTCATGCCGACCGCTAGAGTTTGAGGTCGTGTCATCTGCTGATGACAGTAGGCTCCCTCGTCAATCCAGTAGCGTTCGACGTTTTTCCAATAACGCAGCATGTCCGGGTCTCGTGGTTTCACTGGAGCCCACTTCATGCCGAGGCCGCGCAGGATGTCGGGATCCTTGTCGCCGGGTTCGCGCTCGTCACCCAGGCGGGGAAACAGGCAGTTGAGATGGATGCCGATCAGGTTTTCGGGGTGGTGGTATCCGAATGGAGCGGTGATGAAACCGCCCCAGTCACCCCCTTCGATCCCGTAGCGGCGGTAGCCGAGCCCGGCTGTCATCAGTTTGTCGTACTTAGCGGGGTGATGCTGGAAGCCAAATCCGGCATCCGGAGAGGCGTCCGAGAAGCCGTAACCGATGATAGACGGGATGACGACGCTGAAGGCGTCTGCGGGCCGGCCACCGTGGGCAGCTGGATGTGTCAGCATCGGCAAGATGCGTAACAGCAGGATGAACGACCAAGGGTAGCCGTGCATCATGAACAGCGGCATAGGATCGGGGCCTTGGCCTTCGTGGTGGATGAAATGGACACGGAGGCCATCGATGTTCGCTCGAAAATGCTGGTATTGGTTGAGGGCCTGTTCTTGCGCTCGCCAATCGTATTCGTCGAGCCAGTAGGCAACGAGGTCTTTCATGTACTTGAGGTCAACGCCGCGATTCCAACCGGCCTCGGGAACTTCAGTTGGCCAGCGGGTGCGTTCTAGTCTCTGACGCAGATCGTCCAGTACGGGTTGTGGAACGGCAATCTTCATTGGTTCGATATGTGGCATCGGCTGGTCTGCTCAGTCTAGGATTTTGATGGACCCGGCTTGAGAGGTTCGCGGTACAGGTGTTCTCAGATCCTTGCAGGAACCCGAAACGGGTGTTCATGGAGACGCTGCTTGTTTCCCCCTGTGCCGCGAGGAAGCACGCATTTGCCAACGTGAGGCGGAGTCGGTGGCCAATGGAAAGGGGGGCGGCGAACATCTTAACGCAGTAAGTCGTCGACGGAATCCAGGATCAGGTCCGGCTGTTGTGACGCCTTCTCAAGATCATCGCACTGGGCTTCTCCGGAGAGGACCAGGATCCCTATGGCACCCGCCCGGTGGGCCATTTCGATGTCCGTGTAGAGTCGGTCTCCAATCACTGCGGATTGACTAGCAGCGATTCCCAGGGTATCCAGTTTGCGGCGCAGTACCGATGGATTGGGTTTCCCACAAATGTGCTCGGGCTCGACTCCGGTGGCGGCTTTCAGCAGCGCCAGAAAGGAGCCTACGTCTGGCAGTCCGCCTTGCGGCGTGGGACAGACCAGATCCGGATGGCTGGCCACCAAGGGTACTCCGCGTTGGAGATGGCAGGCCGCGTCCGCCAGCTTCTGGTAAGTGATTTCCGTGTCATAGCCCAATACGACGTATTCGGGTGTTGTTGAATCCGTGGTGAATCCGCCAGCTGTCAATGTCGAGCGCATGGCCGCGGTGCCCACCAAAAAGATGTCCCGAATCTCTCTCTCGGACAGCCATGCCATCAGGTCGTGTGTGGAAAGCAGCACTTGGTCAAACGCGGCCGGTATTCCCATGCCATTCAACTTTTCCAGGTATTGTTCCACGGACCGCGAGGAGTTGTTGGTCAGGAAAAAAACGTGAAGCTGTCTCGCACGGCAGCGTTCCAGGAACTCAAGCGTTCCAGGAATGAGTTGGTCGCCGAGATAGAGGGTACCGTCGAGATCGCAAAAGACCGCTTTGATTTCAGGAAGCGATGTGGCATCCACCAGAGGGTCACCTCAGAAGACGTCGTTTTGCCGCTGTCGGCGTGACCTGAGATAGCCGGGGGCTCAGGCGCAAGACAATTTGCACCTCTGCTCGGTCGCGCGGTGGTCGGATTCTAGTCGGCAGTCAAGGGGCCCGCAACGGTTCGTTTTCGAGTCTCCGTTTGAATTTGTTCCACTGGTTGCTTGGAATCCCAGGTCGTTTTCAGATAAGTGAGTTGGTCTGCTTGGTTTTAGGTTTCCGGTGGGTGACAATTTCCCAGAGGCTGCGCCCCGCAGCGCATCGTTATCCGAGTTGGCGTGCGGTGGGCGTAACCGGTGTGAATGGTAGCGGCAGGGATGCCAATTTCTCTGGAACGCAAACGGGGGATCCGCGGAAATGCACGAAGAAGGTCGTACCAAACGGCGGACGTTTCTGGGTACCGCGGCCGCGGGTGTGGGGCTGGCCGCGAGCAGGGTGGCGCAAACCCACTCGCGGGCGGTGGCAGCTACCCCGACTGCCGGGTTGAGCGCTGCGCACCGTCAGGCTGTCGAGCGCCAGCGCCGGATCGTGGTCAATTATGACGCCTTGGCCCATCTCTTTGATTACAAAATCGCTGACGGCGCTGATGATGCGGAGCAAGTCAAGAAACACTTGCTGGGGCTGCTTGACCGTCGCGGGAGCCAAATCGACAGCGTGGGCTGGTGTTGGAGCGAAGGAAACGAAGCGCCGTACCCCAGCAAAGTTTTGCCGACTCTGCTGGATCATCCTGTGTTTCGCCGCGTTCCCGAGGGAATCGACCTGGTCCGCATCTGTTGCGATGAGACTCGCAAACGTGGCATCGAGTCTTTTTTCTCGCTGCGGATCAACGGGGGCGATCATGATCGTGGTGCCGCTCCGAAATTGCCGCAGAAATGGGACCACAAGGAACGGTTGATCAACTGGAACCCGGATCCTGACGGAACGCCAGAGTACATCTCACCGTATCACAAGTCGGCGTTCTGGAATTTTGCCGCGAAAGGAACACGGGATCTCAAGATTCGCGCCTTGCGGGAAGTGGCGGAAAATTATGACTTTGATGGCATCGAAGTGGACTATGCACGCAATAGTCCTGTTTTGCCACCCGGCCAGCAATGGGAGCAGCGGGGGGCGTTGACCGAGTTCATGCGTACTTTGCGTCGCGCGCTGCAGCTGGTTGCCAGGCAGCGCGGCAGGCCACTGCTGATCGGCGCCCGGGTTCCCGAGACGGTCGTTGGTTGCCATTTTGATGGGATTGATATCGAGCTCTGGATGCGTGAACGCTTGGTTGACGTACTGACATTGGGCTGTCGTACGATGGAGGTTGACTTGGCAGATTTTCGCCGGCTGGCCGATGAGACCGGAATCAAGATCTACCCCTGCACCGATTTTGTCCACAAGCCGGACGGTTACGATCCGGGGGTGGCGGCGGTCGGCAGGGGCATTTATGCCAATTGGTGGCAGCAAGGGGCGGACGCGGTCAGCACGTTCAATTACACGTACGGCGGCCAGGATTGGGGTTTGTACGAGGAGATCGGGAGTCCTGCGACATTGCGTGGCAAGGACAAAGTGTTTGCTATCCAACGACGTGGAGGCGGCCATTCACCGGTGCTGACGCCTTACCCGAATAACTGGAATACACCGCGTTTGGCTTACGCGAACACGAATCTGCTGGGCCAACTGCCTGTCGCGTTGGATCCGGCCGCGCGGGCCGACAACCTGCTTTTTCTAAGTGTGGCCGATGAGATCGAGTCCGTCTCGGCAGGGTTGTCGACACTCAAACTGCGTGTCGGTTTGTCCCGGGCTGTTCCCATCGAAGTCCGGCTCAATGCGGGGTTGCTGCCCGCAGGAAAACGGGAGCGGAACTGGGTGGAATTTTCACCCTCAGCCGAGTTGTTTGCGGTCGGAAAAAATCTGGTCAGCGTACGGCACGCGCGGCCGGTTGCAGGTGAGGCGGAGCCGGTGCAGATTGAAAAGGTGGAATTACACGTGACCTACGGCTGAGCTTTGCTTCGTGGTTGACGGCGGGGGGCGACAAGGAACGCACCCCTTGTTGGTCAGGCGATCAGGTCGTCGATCACGGTTCCGTGGACATCGGTTAGTCGGAAGTCGCGGCCGGCATGGCGGTAGGTAAGCTGTTCGTGGTCGAAACCCATCAAGTGCATCATAGTGGCATGCAGGTCGTGTACGTGGACACGGTTTTCGACTGCCTGGTAACCGAATTCGTCGGTGCTTCCATAGGCGGTGCCACCCCGTACCCCACCACCGGCCATCCAGACGCTGAACCCGTGGTGATTGTGATCGCGGCCGGT
>PAQH01000129.1 GCA_002709225.1 Planctomycetaceae bacterium | reverse complement strand
GACTCCGATCATGGCGGCCGCGATCGGGTGGCCAGGTGCGATTGCTACAGCTTGCGTGATCAGCGGTGTTGGCGGTTTGACCTGGCTGTTGATCACACCGCCTGCAGCGATCGTAGAGATTCCCGCCGAGGTGGCCTGATCGCGTGCATGGGAAGGCAGACGACACTGCGAACGCCGTGTCTTGTACGTCGCGAACAACCAAGTTGTCAGCCCTCTGGTCGGTCCCAGATCGAGATCGATTCGATCACAATCGGGGCACCGCCGAAGACGAGTCGACAGTTGGCGTTTTGATTGTCGACCCGCCCCATTTTCCAGGGTTGTTGGCGTGACTGGGCGAGCGGCTTGCCGTCCAAGAACAAGCGAATTTCGCCCACCGAAGTGTCCCAGGTCACCGTGGCATCGTGCCAGTCGCCGGGAGCCATATCGCGCAGCGAAGTGTGGGGCCAGTGTTGCTCACCGGTGACATCGAACATGTTGCACAGGTAACGGCCATCGTCGAGCTTGCCGATATACATTAGTCCAGGTTCCACGCGAAGTTGCAGGAAATACCGTGTCACCCCGTCTCCACCGTGCCACAGCGGTTTGAAACGGAGATGGATTTTGCCGCGTTGCAGATTGATGTTGCCTTGCGGGAGGTAGCTCACCGTGGCGCCTGGTGGCAGATGCAGGGCGGTTCCTCCGGGTGATTGTTCGTAGCGGATGTCGCCGGTAATCGTTGCGTTACCGGACAGCCCGCGGGCGATCCGGGCATCGGCGCCTCCATCGAAATCAACGTGAAACAGCAAGTGTTTATCACGAGTTGTATTACGGGACGCTGGCTGCAGCGTGGCAATGGATCCGGCATGGAACCGGGTGAATTCGGGGTAGAGCCGCAGGGTGTAGCCGAAGGTGACCGTTTGCCCCTGTGCCAGTGGAGTGGCGCGGTACATCCACTCAGCGGTGCCGTACGGGTCCTGGGAATTCTCGCCACGCCAGGTCAGCAACTGCAGGAGGCGTTCCGGTCGATCGACCTGGAATGCCAGCAACAACTTCTGCTCGGGAAAATATTCGCCAAAATGGGCCAGGGCCCGGGTGCCCAGCGCAGGGTAATCGGTGAACGCGTCCAGCACTTCAGCAGGTGCGAGGCCACGATTGATAACCACCGAGGATTTCCAGGCTGCTGAAGTGAGCAACCGCGTTCCGTCATAACTCCAGGAGACGGTCTGGCCTCGCTGTTGATGATCGATGTAGTGATGGACGCGATAGCTGAGATCGAAACTGGGAACATCCATTGCAAGCGAGTCATTGAGAAACTCGACGCGGACGTGAACGCGACCGGGCTGGCGGCCGAAAGAGTAGGTCTTGTTCATCAACAGCGTGACTCCCGCTCCGAGCGACTGGAGCGCCACGGACCGTTGGAAAACCAGGTCGATTCCCTTGTCGTGACTCCGCTGGTCGACCAGTCGCATTACGCTGCCGAGTTGGCGGTTGGCACGCTCGGAGGTGGGGTGCCACAGCATGTCGCGACAGAGTCCGGTTTCCCGCGTGCGTAGTTCCGTGCCTGCGAGTTTCCACTTCAGCAGCGTGCCGCTGCGGCTTATCCAGACCTGCTGGTCCGGGGATTCGACCAGGTATTCAAATTGGTTGTCTTTGTTGAAGTCGTCAAATCGCAGCCGCAGATCACCGGGAACCGTGTCGGGGGCTAGCGAGTTGGCGGATTCGGTGTAGGTCAGTGCCTCCTGCTGGAGCGGTTCCAGCTCGATGGGATGATACTTCTCAAACTCCGCAAGCGTATTGCTGACTGGCTCCAAGGAGTAACCTCGGTAGTCGTAGGCGGGTGTTTTCAGGTAGAGACCGGCGGCCAGGTCGGCCGAAGAGAGTTCAGGCTGACCCTCGTTGGTGAAAATCTCCTCGTGTTCCCGGTCGACCAGCAACCATCGGCCTGCGGGCAGGGCTGCCGTCAGTTTGACGAAACAAGGCTCCTGGCGATGGCGGTTACAGACGACGCTGAGCCAGCTGTTGGCGTCGGTCCGCTGGTAGCTGCGGAGGATCGCGTCTTGATCCCAGTCGGGATAACGGTTGCGAATGATCTTGCCGCTGCCCAGGAGGATTTCCGTATCTTGTTTGGGAATCGGGGTGATGAGCAGGTTGTCGGGATCGGGAGCACCCTCGAAGAGGGGCTGCTGGTGTTGCGCGAGAAAGGTCATGACGCGGTTCAGTCGCACAAACGTCGCGGCGTCGAGCGCCCAGCCGGCATAAAAACTGGTACCTTTACAACCAATCAAAGTGGCGCACAGGGTCTGTAGCATCATGTCCTGATCAGCGATGAACAGGTTCCGATACCCCCCTGCACTGACATTCTGGCAGCCCGTGAAACACGCCTGGGGAGAACGCGTCATCCAGCGTTTCATCTCTTGCAGAGATCGCGCGCCGGTGAAGTTCATGGGGTCGACGTAGGTGACCTGATCGGCGTAGCGGGCGTAGTCGATGTTGGAAGTCAAATCACTGGTGGTGCCCTGGCAGAGAATCGTTTCGATCTTTGGATTGACGGACCGGCAGTAGGCAGCCCAGTTGCGCACGACCTGGGCTGCCAGCTCCTGGCGCATTTCGATCCACTCTTGCAAATATTTCTGGCGAATGGTCTGTTCGTTGAGTTCGGTTTCTGCCGGTAATTTGTTTCGCTGTCGAAACCGTGCCAGCAGCCAGGGGTAGTCTCGGAACTCGGTAATTCTGCCGGCTGGGCCGGGCTCAAAGTCCAGCAGCGTCGCATCGGCTGTGCGCAGTCTGGCCGCTGTTCCCTCCGCCCCGGGGACCTGCCCAAACCAGCCGGGGCCCATCGCCAGGCAGTCGAAAAAATCGTTTTCGTAGACCTGCTGGTAGCTACCGGAGCGCTGATGGATCAGGTAAAACCCGCGCGCCCGCAGCTCTCGATTGAAGGTGGCTGATTCCAACGACTGAATGGCGTTAAACCCGGCTTTGGCCATGTAGTCGG
Organism: Planctomycetaceae bacterium; assembly: GCA_002709225.1. Taxonomy (GTDB): domain Bacteria; phylum Planctomycetota; class Planctomycetia; order Pirellulales; family Pirellulaceae; genus UBA9264. The sequence goes on along the minus strand of PAQH01000129.1, from coordinate 28,097 downwards.
CGACTTCGTCCCATCGGCCGGTCCGGTAGCGTGGTCCGTAGTGTAACCAGAGTTTGAAATGTCTGGGGGGAAGCCGTGGCGCATGCAGGGGGTCGAAAACCTGAAGCTGAGACCGGTCGGTAAAACAGGTTTCTCCTTGGAAAGCGAGTCGGACTTCAATTTGCAGAGGCTTCGCAGGGATGGACTGCTTGCCAGCGATACGAAACCAGAGCCACTCGTGGTCACTGCCCCATGCGCCTTGCAGTGACCGTATACGCACCTGCTCCGCGTCGAGTGGTTTGCTGACTTGTTTCCACGGTTGGCCATCGCGCATTGTGTCGATCACGGTCAAACCTTGTTGCTCGGTATCCGGGATTTCGACAAAGCCCGGTAGCCAGACGGTGTAAGTAAATCCTTCCGCGGTGTATTTGCCACTGCTGTTGTCGATCGGAGGCATGTAGAGGTCGAGGAAGTTCACCTGGTCTTTGATGGCTGAGGTGGTGCCATTCTTATTGATACTGGCGTGGGCGAAGTAGATGCGTGGCGGGTCAAAGCGTTTGCCGTACACGTCGACTGCCCACGCGGTGCGGCCCGCTTGGCAAACGCACCAACTACACCAGATCAAACCTAGTAGTGTCGCCCTGCGCATGGTGTTACCTTGTCAGCCAGAGTTGTCCCGGACGTTACGCGGATTCCCAAGACGCGAGCCTGTTTTCCAGCACCGCCACGCGGTCGCGCAGCGCCGAGAGTTCTGCTTCCAGGCTGGCGATTCGCTGGCCGCTTGAAGCTGTCGCAGGCTGCCCGCGCGAGGCGGGTGCTGCGCTCGACGGCGCGTCCTTTTGCAGTTGCTCTAGTTCCGCCTCGTCGTAGAGCCCGTGAGTCACGATTTGGCCCCGCCCAGGCGGCGATAGTTCCACCATCAGCTGCCTGGAGAGTAACGTGTCGATAATCGGTCGCAACGCATTCAAGTCGGCGATGGACTCCATGCGTGCGGCGCGACTGCGCAGCTCTCCCAGCGTTTGTGGGCCACGCAGCAGCAGCTCGGCTAGAACCGCGGCTTCGGCCTTGTCGACGCCTAACCAGTCGTAGGCGCGATGCCGGAATTTGGCGGCGCGGCCATCTCCTTGTACTTCCACAACCGCGCCCAGCTGGCGCAAACTGTCGAGCGTCACTTGCACGTCGTCGCTATCGTAATCGGTCTGTGGTACACGGTTACTTTTCTGGTTACAGCCCGTGGTGGTCGCGTTCAGGGTCAGTGGATAGGCGTCGGGCGTCGTCTTCGCTTTTTCAATCAAGACTCCGAACACCCGACGCTGTGCCGGGTTCAACGGAGACCAGTTGCGATCCGGAGTGTTGCTATTGTTTGCGTCTACAGGGGCTGCGTGCATCTTCGCGTCTCGGAATTGCTAAGGTGAACAGGCCTTACGCCGGAATCTGACGCGGAGCGCGGACAGACACGTCCGGGGCCTGGTGGAGTTCTGTGCGCTGCGGTCCTGCACACGTACATGCTGGTGAGTACATGGTAACCGCGAGCAGAGGATAGCTTATTCACTCCCCAATCGATTTCGAATCACATCCCTGGCCTCCTGGTCATCCAGCACGGATCGGACCTCTACATCAATCGCCCCATTCCAATTGAGCCCCCAGCCCTGGACGGCTGCCGCGTCATCGCTTTCGCAGATAGCGACACCGGTGCCGGCAGCTAAATCATGCCAGCGGCCAATCACCGTAACTCCGGGATGGTCCGTTTCGTGATCAGCGTCTGTCATCGCGGCAAAGGTCTGGAACACGTCATGCCGGTTGGCGGTATGCGTAGACCAGGTAATCATGAATTTCATTGCGGTATCCTTGTAGTTAAAGACGCACTTCTCTGCGAGCTGGTCCTGGTTCACTTCGCATTGCACGATGGCCGCTGTGCCAGGCTTTCTGAGGCGTTGTTATCAGGCAGAGGTCCACTGACTGTCAACTATTGATGGTTAATTCTCTGGTTTGAGCAGCGTGATTTGCCACTTGGTGCGCCAGTGAGCTGGACGCGGGTAACTTGAACATGGCCTGATTTCACGAGAGGGGGTGACACGCTGCTCCGGTGGCCGTACTCTTCTGAGAGTCGTACTGTCTGGCTTGAAGTGCAACGGGACCTGGTTGCCAACCATGAATCGGATTCCGGAAACTGGGGTCAAGGAAGCATTGCGCTGGCGGCATGGCCCGCAGTACGATCCGCTTGGATCAAGAGGAAGACGGAGAGTACCATAGCTGGCCCGCAGACGAGCAGAACACCCCATTCAGCAGTCGTAAAGAGAGTGTCTGCAGTGTCCGCTGAATGGACTTGTAACTCCAGAATGGACACCGCGTTGTTGGCAAGATGACATAGCATGGCGGGCAGTATTGACTTCACCCGCCAGGCAACGATTCCCATCCAGATTCCCAACGGCAAGACCAGTAGAGAGTGGACGGGGTCCATGTGCGCGATCGCAAAGAGTACGGAGCTGATCAAGATGGCGCTCGCTGCAGGTAGCCTGGCGAGCAGGCGGGTTTGGACGTATCCCCGAAAGAGAAGTTCTTCGACGACTCCCGGAACCACTGCAATGAGCAGAAACACCAGCGGCAAGCGAGAACCGCCAAAGCTGGCTATGATGCGGTTCAGTATCTCAAGATTCTCACCCATGTCGGTCAAGAGCCTGGAAGCAAAGAACGAGGTCACAAGGCCGACTAGTGGGGTGGCGGTCGCGAACACGCACCAATTCCAAACCGGGAGTGAACCCCTGGTAAGGCCCAGTCTGCGTTGCCAGGGGATCGGTGACAATGAAGCGGCCCCCAGCGCGGCGCAGAATAGCACGCTCTGACTCGGCAGGGAAAGTACAAGCAGCCCTTCCGGACGCGTGTAAAACTCTTCCAGCCACATCAAGTCTTGAAGAGAATCGGTCATCACTCTGGGGCCGGTATAGACCAATCCAGCCACAACGATGGCCGCCGTCGAGAGCATGGCGGAACAGATGGTCGCCAGGATGGGTACGGTAATCGCGGGCCAGATTCGAGAACGCACTACGCCCGGGCTGTTGCCATGGGCAGCGGCCTCGGTGGGTGCCGGCATGGCATGTTCAGGAGTGTCTGTAACAAGGGTTGCCAGGACCGGTGGTGGAGTATTTTCTTCGGTCGATCGTGGATTGTCACAACTCATAGTGGGGGCATTTCCCTGTTAGCAAGGGAGGAATACGCCAGTGGCCCGGTAGGCGGGTCTTGGCTTGTGCAGTTTGTCTTGTCTGCTGCAACTCGCTGATAGCAGCTTTGTTACGTGACCGTGGAGCAGCGTTTGCTGGAACTGCGGCAAAGTCGCTGGCAGTGCGAGGAATGGGTATCAGCGGTTAGCGGGGAAAGACCGCTTCGTTGCCACGGGTAGCTGAACCGCGACCAGTTCACGGTCACTTCGTGCAAAAATGTGGTCCGCGGCGTAAGCGGGATGGGCCCATGTGTTGCTAACAACTTTTGCACGGGCCAGCTCTTGGTAACCTGCACGGTTTAACTGAGCCAGGATTAATTCACCGGCGGAGTTCAGGATCAGTGCCCGGTCGCCCTGGTTGATCCATACCAGTGTCGCTTGCGGATTACGACCTCGAGGAGTCGCGCGGTTCCCATCATCCCAGATCTTTTTTCCCGTAGCGAAGTCAAAACAGATCATACCGTGTTGCTTGTCGAGTAAATAAGCAAGGCCGTTGCGGTAGAGGGGTTGCGACATCAAGCCACGCAGATGACGGTTTTCTTCCCAGAGCAATTCCGCCGGGTTACTATTTCCCCCAAGTCGGATGGCCTTTGAGCCTTCCCAGTAGCCACTCACAAAGAGGATGTTCTTCTCAAAAATAGGCGTTGCGATCGAGACACCCATGGTAACTTGATAGGGCACAGCCCAAATCAGTTTACCCGTCTCTGGCTCCAATCCGCGTACGTGCGAAGGGGTCCAGCAGATGAGTTGACTCTGGCCAGCACGCTTAATCAGGATCGGTGTCGCGTACGCTGCTTCGTCGGACAGCGTCTTCCAGACCGGGGAACCTGTTTTCCGGTTCAAGGCAACCACGCTCTGTCCTCCCTTGCCACCCGGTTGGACAATGACCAGGTCGCCGACCACGAGTGGCGATGCAGCGTAACCCCAGGTCGGCATGCGGCCCTGGTAGTCACGAGCCAGCTGCGCTGTCCAAAACGGTTTGCCATTGGCGGCATCCAGGCACCACAGATGTCCCAGTGCACCTAAGGTGTAAACTCGGTTGTCATAAATGGTTGGTGTCGCGCGAGGCCCATTACCGTACTCAAGTTTCCCATAGTTGATGGGGTATTCGTGCGTCCATAACGGTTTGCCGTCGCTGGCGTGCAAGCAGACAACGCGTTCACGGTCTTGTGGCGTAGTTTGCCGATCCATCGTAAAGATCCGCTGCCCCTTCGCGGCGACCCCCGCATAGCCACCGCCAAGCGGGGTGGCCCAGGTGCGTTGTAAACCGCCTGCGGGCCATTTGTCGAGTAACTTTGGCGCATGCCAAGTGCCGTTGCCGCGCGGTCCGCGCCAACGCGGCCACTCTTCACCGTGGTGGCTGGCTGGTCCGGTTGGATCATCTCGTTGTTGCGATTGGGTATAGGTGACGTGACCCACTGTAACCCAAGCCACGGCGAGGATAATTGACGAACGTAACATGTTGCCGGCTGTTCCTTTTCTTCGCGGAACCCGCGTCTCGGTTCTTCGCGGAACCCGCGTCTCGTTCATCGGCAGATTCAATATTCTAGACCTGGTTGTGACGCACATCATCGCCGTGCACCAGGAAGATCACTTCTTTGCAAATATTCACCGCCTGATCCGCGATGCGTTCTAGGTGGCGGGCGATCAGAATTTGAGCCAACGCATCCGCGATATCTTCTGTACCTGTCAGTACGTTGTGCAGGACTTCGTCACTCAGCAGTCTCTTGATGATCTGGGCGTTTAGGGCATCGACAATGTCATCCTGGGCTCGTGTAGCTTCAGCCTTGCCGGCATCCCGTTCGAAATAGGCACTGAATGCCGAATCGATCATCTCACCCACCATGGCGGCCATTTTGTGTAGATCCGCTTGGACATGGTTCGCGATGTCTGTTTGCATGAGATCCAGAGATTCGCAGATGTTGACCACCTGATCGCCGATACGTTCGAGCTGTGTTGTGATGTGGCTCACACCCAGTACGTACCGTAGTTGTGTGGCGACAGGCCCATACACAGTCAACATGCGAATGGCGTCACGGTCGATGTCCATTTGCATTTGGTCGAGCGTTGTCTCTAATTGGTCCACCTCTTCTCGTACGTTCTTGCCGCGGTCCTGGATCGCCGTAATGGCAAGCGCAACCATTGACTGGGCCAGACTTGACATCTGGCTCATGCGATTCTGCAGGTCCAATAATTCACTGTCGAATTTTTTCACCACACGCTCCGTGATTACCTATGGCGTTGAGGGCCTCGAGCGTAACCTCCATGGTTTTAACCATATCGCCCCTGTATGTACATTTCGGTTTTGTCTTGTTGTGGTGTCAGGAACATGGCGGAAGTTTCGGAGTGCTCGATCAGCTCTCCCAGCAACATGAAGATGCATTCGTCGGTGGTCCGCCGTGCCTGGGCCATGTTGTGGGTGACAATCACGATTGTATAGTCACCTCGCATGCTATCGATGAGTGATTCGATGCGTTCCACCCCTTCGGCATCAAGCGCTGAGCACGGTTCATCCATGAGGATGACCTCTGGTTTCAGTGGCAAGAGTCTGGCGATACAGAGTTTTTGCTGTTGCTCGAGTGTCAGGTGGGTGGCCCGTTGATTGAGGTTGTCCTTCACGGTATCCCAGAGTTTCACTTCGCGCAGCGCCGACGCGACCATTCCGTCTTTTTCCTCACGCGAGAATTTGTTGGCCGGGCTGTGAACACGGATGCCGAACAGAATGTTCTCATAAATGGAAATAGGTAGCGGGTTGGGGCGTTGGAAGACCATGCCGACTCGACGCCGCAGTTGCCCCACTGAGACGTAACTGCCGTAGATGTTTGTGTCGAGAATCTTGATTTCGCCGGTAGTAGTCACGTTACCGTAACGTTCGTTGATTCGGTTGAAACAACGCAGCAGCGTTGTCTTGCCACAGCCGGAGGGGCCAATCAGGCCGGTGATGATCCCCTTCTTGATCTTGACCGAGATATTGTCCAGCGCCTGGAAGTCGCCATACCAGAGGCTCAGGTCACGAGTCTGGATTGCGTAATCGACCGTATCGTCTACGGCCGGTATTTCGTGTTTTACGGGTTCGTGCTGCATGGACGTTATGAATCCGGAAGTACCGGATGCGGAGTTAGCCAAAATCCCCGGTGACATAATCGAGGGTCATCTTATGGTCTGGAGCCGAGAAGATCTTCTCGGTTTCACCGACCTCAATCAATTGTGAGTCGTTCAGAAAAGCGGTCGTGTCGGCCAGGCGGTGGGCCTGCTGGACCAGGTTGGTGACGAGGATGATCGTCATGTTCTGCTTCAGTTCCAGCAGGACATCCTCGATCTTCATCGTAGTGACCGGGTCAATAGCTATAGAGAATTCGTCGAGGCAGAGAATCTCGGGTCCGGTGTTGTCAGGCCGGGCGTCCTGTGTGAGAGACAAAGCACGCGCGATGGTCAAGCGTTGCTGCTGCCCACCGGAGAGTTTGGTTCCCAGCATGTTCATGCGGTCCTTGACTTCGTCCCAGAGCATCGCTTGCTGTAGGCATTTATGGACGAGTTCATCAAGTGTGTCCTTGTCATGTAATCCTGCCATTCGCGGGGCGTATGCGACGTTCTCGTAGACAGACATTGGTAGGCCGACCGGCAATGGAAAGACCATGCCAACACGGCGGCGAAGCTTGTAGACGTCTCTCAGTTTCATCACGTCCTGGCCAGCAACGGTCACGGTTCCTTGAAGTGAAGCGGTTGGTTCCAGTTCGAGCGTGCGATTGATGCACGTGAGCAAAGTAGTTTTGCCTGAATTGGCGGGGCCAATAATGCCAAAGATCTGGTTTCTGGGAATGGTCAGCGAGATGTTGTCCAGCGCGATGTCGTTGCCATAACGAACCGTGACATCGGAGAACGCAATGTGCGTGTCATCTTCCATCGGTGTCTCAGGTTTTGGCACGGAGGTTACCATTTCTTTCGATTTCGCAAGTAGATGCGGAAGGCAATCGAAACACTGTTTACGACCAGCACCAACCCAATCAGCACGACTGCTGTACCGTACTGAATACTTTCTGGGACGTTCTGTACCTGTTTGGAGATGGTGAAAAGGTGGAATGAGAGGGCCATGAACTTCTCATTGAGTACAAAACCCTGGTCCATGTTGATATAGAACGCGACTCCCGTGAACAGGATGGGGGCGGTTTCTCCAGCGGCTCGCGACACTTGCAGGATGACACCAGTCAGGATCCCGCTGATGGAATTCGGCAGGACGATCGTGCGGATCGTCTGCCAGCGGGAGGCTCCCATGTTCCAACAAGCCACTCGGAATGACATCGGCACAGCCGCCAATGCCTCCTTGGTGCTGGCGATGATCACAGGTAGTGTCATCACTGCGACGGTACACGATGCTGCAATCAATGATTTTCTCATCTGGGCGAAGTAGACAAACGCCCCCAGTCCAAAGAGCCCGTGGACAATACTGGGAACACCGGCCAGGTTCACTACCGACAGATTAATGATCCGGGTAGCCCAGTTGTCCCGCGCATATTCGTTGAGATAGACGCCAGCCAGAACTCCAATCGGGGCGGCGATGAGCAGTGAACAGAGCACCAGCAAGAAGGTGCCGAACAGCGGTGCCCAGATTCCTCCAGCAGTCATCCCATCGGTGGGATTGCTGGTGACGAAGGCCCAGGTGAGTGAAGGCCAGGCCTTGATGGTCAGGAACGTCAGGATAGCCAGCACGGGCACAACGAGCATGATGGCCATGTTGAGAAACAGGAATTGGTAGAATCGCTCGTGGCGCAGCTTCTTTTGCTCGAAACCGGTGCTGATGAACGGGTGCGGCGCAGTCGTCTGCGAGGCAATTGCTGGTTCGCGATTAACCATTTTTTTCGTTCCGAATACCCTTCACAATCAGGTCCGCAATCATGTTGACAATAAACGCGAAAACGAACAACACGATGCCGATCAGGAAGAGCACCTGGTAATGTTCTCCACCACGGGGGGCCTCCCCCATTTCAGCCGCAATTGTCGCGGTCAGAGTCTGAACCGGATCCAGCAGGCTCGTGGGAATTCGGCCCGAGTGACCAGTTGCCATGAGTACTGCCATGGTTTCTCCGATCGCACGCCCGACGCCAAGGAGTACGGCTGCCAAGAGACCACTTTTGGCGGCAGGAAAGAGCACTCGGAATACGATTTCCCAACGGGTCGCACCCATAGCCAATCCGGCCTCGCGGTACGAATCCGGGACGGCCCGCAGTGAATCTTCCGCTACTGAAACGATCACCGGCACACTCATCAGGGCCAGGATCAACGCGCCGTTGAGCATGTTCACACCCACAGCTGCTCCGGTTGTTTCGACCAGGATTGGTCCCAGGACCATCATGCCGATAAAGCCCCAGACTACCGAGGGGATCGCCGCCAACAGCTCAATCAGGACTTTCAGTGTTTCTTTTGTTCGTATGCCGGCAAACTCGGAAACATAGGTTGCGGCTCCCAGTCCTAGTGGAACCGCCATCAACATCGAAAGAATGGTTACCGACAGGGTGCCGACGATCAGTGCCAGAATGCCGTATTGCGCTTGCCCAGCGGCAGTTGGATCCCATTTGGCGCTCGAAAAGAAATTCACCAGGTCAATGGATCCGGTGAGTGCCGGTGCGCCTTCCTTGATGACAAAGAAAAAGATAGCCACCACAAACAGAATGGCGCTCCAGCCACAGACGCGGATGAACCACTCCACGTGTCCTTCCAATGCGTCGAAGCCGGACATCGCCCGGGCACGGAATCCCCTAGGCGCACCTACTCGGGAACCGGTGGGACAACCGAATAAGTTGAACCGGGCGTTGGGACCTAGTAGGAAACCAGCCGCAAAATTCCTGATGATGTTGGCAGACAGCGACGCCAACAGGCCGTAACCAAGGCAGGTCAGAAGAAGGCTGGCTGGTTGTATTGCGTCATCTCCTGCCATGGAAACACGAACCACAGTGTTGAGCACAATGGCTGTGAGGAAGGCGATGATCTCCAGGCCGCTGATGCGCCCCATTTCGGGATGGTCTTTCGGAAGTGATTCAGTTGATTGGTACGTAGCCCAGATCGGAAACGATTTTCTGGCCCTTCTCGGAAAGAATCCAATCGAGATAGGTTTTGAGCGCTCCCGACGGTTGGCCGATCGTGTAGATCAACAGCGGTCTGGCGATTGGGTAATCACCGCTGGCGGCACTTTCCGCAGTGGGTTCCACCGGATCCTCGTCGTTTGTTTTCGAGACGGACAGCATCTTTACCTGATCCGTCGCGTAGCCCATTCCGCTGTAGCCGATTGCGGATGGAGTTGTGCTGACCAGATCGACGACATCCTTGGAACCACTCTGGTTGATGGCCCCTTGTTTGTAGTTTCCCGTCTTGCCAAGCACGGTTTCCCGGAAATAAACGTAGGTGCCTGAACTATTCTGCCGGCTGACACGAATGATCTCGTCGTCACCTTCGACCTTGATTCCCAACTGAGACCATTGTGTAATATCTCCATTCTCACCATAAATTGCCGCCAATTGCGAGAGGGAGATCTTGGTAAGTGGGTTGTCCTTGTGCACGTACACGGCCAGGGCGTCACGTCCGACGATGTGTTCCAATGCCTCTTTGCTCAGGTTCTTTTTGACCAGTCCTTGTTCCTCTTCCTTGATAGCGCGGCTGGCATTGGCCATGTCCAGCTCTCCATCCATCAAACCAGCGATACCCACGCCGGAGCCACCGCCGGAAACTTGCACCGAGATGCTCGGATTTTCGGAGGTGTAGACCTCAGCCCATTTCTGGGCAACATTGACCATCGTGTCACTACCGCCGACCTGAATCGTGTTGTCACTCCCTGAGTTACCACCACCACAACCCAAAACGGCCAACGAAAGTGCAAAGCAAGCAATTTGAGGGACTGACATCCTTGACATCAGCAGAACTCCTGGGGATGCAGAGGCGTTGATTATTGGGGAATATTTACGAGAACCTTCTAGGTTCCCTCAATATTCTGGCCGGAATTGTTAATTTTTCGTGAGTGTTTTGTGAGTCATTGGTTAACTAAATACTGGCGGAATTCTCACAAACATGCCGTCTTCTCGCAACTCCACGCGAACCGTTTTTTTGGTCGGTTTAGAGTCGTGTTCCGTCCGTGGCTGAGGGTGTGGTAATGCCTTGTTTTCCAGCAAAAATGCGATGTGCGGGGCACCCCAAGGAGGCCGGATCGAGACGGGATTTCGCGGCAGAGGTGGCGGCATACGCACAGGTCTCTGGCAATCAAGCATAGCTGACGGTGCGTTGCGTTATTGACTTTCGGTGCCCCTGCTTGAGGAAATGGCTAGGGTGCAACGACCGCGCCGCGCTTTTATTGCACGAAGGAAACGCTAGAAAAGGAGGTTGTTGCTGTCTGGATTCTGATGGAACAGGCAAAGAGATCGGGGGTATTCATGGGACGCGTCGTAGTCACGCTGGCCGTATCGATGGTTGTGGGTTGCGGGCCGCGGGATCCGGTCGTGGCCTTACAGGAGATGGGGGCGGAGATCGCGCTGAATTCCCAGGGGCAAGTCGATTACATCGACCTCAGTGGGAATTTGGTTTTCGATGATCGGACTGGCAATCTATTGCGCATTGAGACCCGGTTGACTGAAGCGGGATTGAGCCATTTGCAGAGCATGACCGCGCTCCAGGAACTCCGGCTGAGTCATACTGAGATTGGTGACAGGAGTCTGATTTACCTGAAGAATTTGAGTAACCTGGAGAGGCTAAACCTTGCTGGTACCAGAATTACGGATCAGGGTTTGGTCCACCTTCGCGGGTTGAAGAAATTGAAGACACTCTGGCTTGACGTTGACGCATGCAGTCCGGCAGCACTGGAGCAGCTGACTCGGGCCTTGCCGGATCTTGCGATCGTCACGGAGTAACAGACGCCCAGACCATGCTTGCCTTGTCCACCCGCACGTAGCAAGCAGCGCGGGGCAATCTGGTTGTGGATGTCACCTGGTTGAATGTTGCGGTAAGGGCTGATTTCAATCAGTACGATCGGTGATTTCGATCAGATGATAGCCAAATTGAGTTTGGACTGGCCCGTGCACCTGGTTCACTTCCGCACTAAATACCACTTGGTCGAATTCGGGGACCATTTGTCCAGGGCTAAAGTCACCGAGTGCTCCGCCCTGTTGTCCAGACGGACAATCGGAATGTTCCTTGGCTACGTCAGCAAAGTCGGAACCATCCTGGATTTGTTGTTTGAGTGACTCACACAATGCTTCATCTTTGACAAGGATATGTCGCGCACTTGCTCGTGCCATGGCTGGAAACTTTCGTCGTTTACGGTTTGCGGTTCGATCGAGGTTTACTTCGTAGAGTGTAATGGATCGCGGCCAAAGATCTATGCCACTGCCGTGACGGCACGAAAGCTGAGTGATGTGTTGGGTACGGCCAGAACCTGGATCAGGCAAGGTCCCTTGTCAATTATTGTCTGGCGAGTCATTTGATTTAGAGATTGGTGTCTGCTGGCTGAGACTGGCAGTACCTGGTCCGGGGTGAACTGTCATGTTGCATCAGTTGGCTTCATTTCTGGATTGCTTGTTGTCCCTGCGGGAGGAGGTTGTAGGCTGCTGAATTACAACAAAAGCCCCACGACCGGCGATTTCGACAACTGCCGGCTGGATTGGATGTTGTTAGGGCTGCCGTTGCAAACCGTCGGCAGGCGGAAGCGGATGACGCAAGATTGGCAGAGCAACCTGCTGTGCGTTGCGGATTTGACAACTGGAACGAGCGCCCCTACAGTCAGCCACATTGCGGAAAGCCACGAACCGGGCACCTGGCGGATAGTGAAGGCAGATCATCGTGTCGCTCGGAAGTGGCCCTTTCTCACGGTACTTAACGACAGCCAGTAGGGATACCCATGAGTAATGTGCAACGCTTCGGGGCGTCAGGGGACGGGGTGGCGGATGATACGGACGCGATTCGCCATACGGTCCAGTATGGCGATGGAATGTTGCATTTTCCGCCCGGTAGTTATCGAATCAACCAGCCGATTGAAATCCCCTTGGCAGATTCAGGTCCCTCCGGAATTGATGGTACTGGGGGTACTGCCCGCATTCTGATGACAGGTGCCGGTCCAGCGTTTCGTTTGATTGGTACCCACAATGGAACCGGAGACCCGAGCTCAGTGAAGGGCAACGTATACCCGCAGCAGAGATTGCCGACGATTCGGAATATCGAGATCGAAGGGGCACATCCCGCAGCGGATGGCATCCAGATGATCCGCACAATGCAATCCGTATTCGAAGGGGTGTTGGTGCGACGTTGCCGTCATGGTATCCACCTGACGGAACGAAACCGAAATGTGTTAATTAGTCACTGCCACATTTACCACAATTCGGGTGTTGGGATATATCTCGACCAGGTTAACCTGCACCAGATCAACATTGCCAGTTCTCATATCAGTTACAACCGTCTAGGCGGGATTCGGCTCGCCGGATCCGAAGTTCGCAACTTGCAGATTACGGGCAACGACATTGAGTACAACAACCATGCTCAGCACAACACTGCGCCAGAGCCTACGGCGGAAATCTATGTCGATACGACGGCTCCCGGCGCTAGCGTGAATGAGATTGCGATCGCTTCCAACACCATTCAGGCAACGCCTTCTCCCGAGGGGTGTAATATTCGTATACGCGAAGCGGCTGGTGGCAATGCGCGGCCTCCCGGATTATGGTCCATCGCCGGCAATATTATCGGTAGCCAGGAAAATAACGTCCATTTGACTGGCTGCTACGGTGTTTCGATTACCGGGAATTGCATCTATTCGTGTGGCAATCGCAATCTCCTGATCGAGGATTCACGACAGATCAATGTTGGTAGTAATACGTTCCGCAGACATACTTCTCGCATGGGGACTGGGGTGCGCATCGTACGCTCGTCGGATATTGCGCTCAGTGGCTGTTCGGTTCTGGATGAACACCCGGAGGGCCAGTCTTCCGGCGCGTCGCTCCTTGAACTCGTCGAATCACAGCGTGTCAACGTTTCGGGGTGCCAGCTTTTGGACGGGGTGCCGTGCGGAATCGATGCCACAGATTGCAGCCATGTCTTGGTCACCGGATGCACCATTTCCGATAGTCGCCCACAGACGATTTCTCGTCATGCGGTTCGTTTTTCCGGGGCAGGGAGCGGTAATCTGATCGGTATGAGCTCGCTCGGTCCTACCGTTGAGACACCCTTGTCACTCGCAGCGTCCGCTGGCGTTGTCGCGCAAGGTAACGTGTCAGCAGCGGACCGCTAGATTCGGCGAATGAGGCCGGGTGAGAAAGCGCTTCAGGCTGTGGTCAACGGGTCGAGACGACCAGTACTGTCTGCGAATTGTTGACGCGGGACACCCACACAATCCAACATGGTCATGAGTAAATTCGCCATCGGAACTTCCGAACCGAATTTCAAGAACCGGCCGTGATGCAATCCAAGCTGGCGACCGCCTGCTAATAACAGCGGATAGTTGTTGTTGTTGTGGGTCTGGCTGTTACTGCTTCCATACAGGATCACTGAGTTGTCGAGGATGGAGCCGTTTTCCTCTGGCGCCGCGGCCAGTCGGCTCAGAAAATAGCTGAATTGCTCTGCCATGAAGCGGTCCCATTTCCCGAGCTTTGCGGCGCCTTCAGGTTTATTCCAGGCGTGAGCCAGGGTGTGCAAAGAGTCCTTCCAACCCTGGAGTTGGGGGAATTTGCCAGCTCTAGATGAGGCGTCTGCCATGTTGGTGATCTGATAAGTGGCAACCCTTGTCGAATCGGTGCGAAATGCCAGATAGATCAGGTCGTACATTGTCCGGATAAACAAGAGCGGAGCCTTGTCATCCGATTCGAGGTGCAGCAGGTCGCGTTCTTCGTCACGCAGCTCTGGTCGTGGGATCTCCAGCCATCGTTGGGCGCGCTGAACTCGTTCTTCAATTTGCCGCACGGAGGACAGGTATTCGTCTAATTTGTCGCGGTCGTTCTTACCAAGCCGCAAACGGAGTGAGCGCGAATCTTCCAATACGCGATCCAGCATGCCTGCGGCACTCTTGAGACGCCGCCGCCGTGCCAGTGAATCGGCATCGCCGCTTCCGAAGAATCGATTGAAGATCTGCTGAGGTTGGTTCAGCGCCGGTAGTGGCCGGCCCTTGTCGTTGTACGAAAGTGTACTGGAACGGGTTGGTTCCCCCACGCCACCATCCGTGGAAAGCACGAGTGATGAAAAACGTGTCTGATCTTCATTGGCGCGAGCAATGACCTGGTCGACGGAGATCGTATTACGCAGGAACTTGTTGTTCAACAAGGCTCCGGTCAAAAACGTGTCCCCAGTGTCATGGCCTCCCATCTTGCGGCCATTGGGGTGTGATAATCCACCCAGAACGGTCAGGTTGTCCCGATGGGATTCCAGTGGTCTCAACGATTCGGTGAACTGGTAACAGTCCCCTTCTCCATCGGGAAACCAACGCCACATTGCATGCTCGCTATTTTGCTTCGGCAAGCCGACACCAAAACCAAAGTACATGGCGCAGAAACGCCGCGGCGCGCGAACCGGGATTTCGGTGGCACGGCTGGTCATGCATTCCAGCCATGGCAGCCCCAGTGAAACTCCGGTACCCATCAGAAAAGTGCGTCGCGCAAGCTGCCAAGGCTGAGGTGCCATCGTGGTATGTTCTCATGCAAAACAGGCAAGTAAATGTCCAGGAGCTAACTAATGTACCTGGATTCGTAAGTGTTGGCACGTCGAATTTTCGTGATCATTCAGAATATCTGACGCGTCTACTGGGTTATTTCGTTTGAAAGGCTTTACTGTTGACGATGTTTTTTACCAGGTTCCGTAGCCGAAACTCGTCTGCGGTGAACTGATTCGTAAGATCGGCAATGGCTTCACGGTCGCTTAACTCAATTCTCCGACCTACTGAGTAGCCGAGGATTCGTGAGACCAGCGCCCGGGCAAAGTCTGACTTGCGTTCGGAAACCAGATAGGCTTTGAGTTCGTCGACTCCCGTCAATTGCTGGCCATTGGGTAAGGTAGCGGTCGCTGCCACCGGGCGCGTGATGAACCCTTTTCCCGATTTGTGACGGATTTCATCTCGCCATAAACCGACGGCGTCAAAGTGTTCCAGCGCGATTCCCCAGGGGTCGATGTCGCGGTGGCATCTGGCACATGATTTTGTTCCGCGATGCGCTTCAAGTTGTTCGCGAATTGAAAGTTGCAAGGCGTCAGTATTCGCCTGTTCCAGAGATGGAACATTGGGAGGAGGTGATGCGGGGGGATCATTCAGCAGTCGATCGCGTATCCAGACAGCTCGCCGAATCACATGGGAATCCGCACCGGTCGAATTGCTCAATAAGATACTGGCATGGCCGAGCAGGCCGCCGCGGTGCCGTTCCGGGGGGAGTGTCACGCGTCGGAAGGTGTTGCCGTAGACATCATCGATCCCGTAATGCCTGGCCAGCCGGCCATTGAGCATCGTGAAATCGGATGACAGGAAATGTAACGCGCTCAAGTTATGTCGCAGGATCTCACCAAATAGTTGTTCGGACTCCCGCCGCATATCGGTCTTGAGATGCTCGTTGAATTGCGGGTAATAGTCGCGGTTGATCGCCACTCGATCGACAACATCCAGATGTAACCATTGTTCTGTAAACTGCTGGACAAATTGATCGGATCGAGGGTCCGACAGCAGACGTTCGACTTCCTGCGAAAGGACGTCCGGTTGTTGGAGCTTGCCACTGGCGGCATGTGCGAGTAATTGAGCGTCCGGCATCGTGCTCCACAAAAAATAGGAGAGACGCGAAGCAAGTTCCCAGGCGTTGATTTGCCGTTTCTCTTCCTCCGCCGGTTCCAGCAGGTACAAGAAGTCGGGGCGGATCAAGACCATCGCGAGCGTTTCACGCATGGCATCTTCGAAAGTCGGGAATTCCGGGCGAATGGTCTGGAGAAAGTCTACCAGGGCCATGACCTCCGTTGTCGTTACCGGCCGGCGATAGGCCCTGGGCATAAAACGCTCCAGGACCGCTTGCGCGTATGCGACTTCGTCGGTGTCTCGCAGTGGTGAATCGAAGAGGATCCGCTGGTGCAAGATAGGAGGCCAGGTTTCGCATACGGGCGCTTCGAACTCGACGGAGTGAATGGTAATCGTTGGCAGGTGAGGTTCATCGGGAAAGACGTTGTCTTTCCCTTTCGGTAAAGGGGAATTGTCGTCATAGCGGTTGCGGATTTGCACGATCAGGCCCGGGAATTTTCCCTGGCCACGAACCGGGAGAGGGTGGTTTTCGACGCGGCCATAAAACTCCAGGGTTTGTTTTTCAGCACTCGTGATTTCTACGACTTGGACCTCGCGGAACAGAATCTTCGTGTCTGGGCGATAACCAACCGAAACTTCCAGCAAAGGAAATCCTGCTGCTGGTTTCAGGTCCGCGGTGAATTCGACCTGGATACGGAAAGCACCTTGTTCGGGGTAGTCGTCAACCATTTTTGCCAGAAAAGCCTGTCGTCTACCGAGACGACTCGAACGTTCGGTTCCACCGAGCCAGTTCCCTACGTTTCCTTGGGAAAACTGGTATTGGTAGACCGGCGGTGCGGGGCCACTGACGATCACTCGACTCAGAGCACGACGCGCTGTTGCCAGATAATATTCCAGCTGCAGGGCCGACATATGTAGTGCATGCCCGTTATTGCGAAATCCATCTTTCGAGGGTGGGTCGGGTGGCAGGTCACGGGCATAGTCCATCTCCAGACCCAATAGATCGGACATCGTGTTCTGGTATTCGGTGCGGTTTAAACGCCGCAGTACCGCCCGTCCGTCCGTAGACCGGCCGGCTTCGATAGCATGCCGGATGGCATTGGAGATCCAATTTGTCAGCACCTTGTTTTGTGATTCGGACAATTGAGGTTCGCCATCAGGCGGCATTTCGCCTGCATTTAATACGTGCAGAACCTCATTCCAGTTTTCTGCTGCCGCGCGATCTTGCAGTAGGTCGGTAGAGAGATTGTCCAGGCGGATACGAGATTCCTGCTTGTCTGGTCCGTGACACCGTACACAGTGTGACTTCAGGATCGGCAAAACCTCTTGTTTGAAGACGGTCGTGGAATCCGGCTCGGCTGCGTCGAGCGGAGAAGTGATTGCGACAGTGGCGACCAGAGTCAGTGTTGTCCACCCGCGCGCGATCAGCGAAGAAAACTCGGTCATGGGGGAATGGGGGCTGGAGGAAGACAGGCGGTAGATTGTCATTTTCTCTGAATCGAGAAGGCACTTCAAGTCGAAGGTATTGACGCGTTATCAATACGCGTTGTCCGCAATGTGTTGTTCTCGATTTAGTTTGCCAGCGGATCCTGGAACCGGAAAGAGAACACGTCCGCGTCGGTCAGTATCCAGCGCAGGCGGACCGTTTTTCCGGACAGCGGGCTGACGTCACTTCCCTGTTTCCAGCCGACAATACGCTGGATCGAGTCGCCGACGAGTGGGAGACACTCATCGAGTGCATAACCAGGGACGGGGCGCCCTTCCGAATCTTGGATCTCGATCCGCACACTGCCAGCCGCGCTTGTCGAATAGTTGATTTCCAGTTGTTTGCCGCGAAAGCAAAACGGTTTGGTCGTCAGTTCGCCAGGTTGTGCGTCGGCGTGGAGAGAAGCGAAGCCATCGGTACGAAGTACGTAGCGTCGTTCACGCACGTACAGTGACATCTCCTCGACACCCGTGGGGACAACGTTCAATGCGGCGTAATTGGATCGATTACCCCATTTCCCGGGATCCAGGCCAGGGCGGATAAACGCTTGCAGGAATTCGCGATCATAACGAGCGCCGCCTCGTGATGTCATGAAGAGAATGTCTGTTGATGAGCCCCGATCCGGCAAGAAACGGGTTGGCAATGCGATGTAGATATGGTTCGCTCGGAAATAGGGGTGGGTGCCACTGGTGTAGAGATGTTCGCCGGGTCGGTTCGGGTTGGTGGCAACTGGCTTGGACCATTTCAGGAAATCCTGCGAGACCGTGCGACTGATCGTTCGCAGGTTGCCATGTGGTGTTTTCCAGGTGCGGAAATAGCATACGTAACACTGTTCACTTGGTGACCAGAACGAAACATTCTGCGAATCAAACGCAAAGTCTCGGGATGCGATGACGGGTGTTTCCTGAAGCTTTTTCCAATGGACTCCGTCTGCGGAAGAAAAGGCGAAGAGTCCTCCCCCCTTGTGAACGCCGGCGAGTGCTTTGAACCTGTGTTGTTGTTTAGCGTTCGGGTGCTGGTCAAGAAAAGGGCTGAAGTTGTGGGCGATCCACTTGGTGTGGGCGATGATGACATTGTTTTGACGGGATCCACCAACGTCGAACAAACCCAGTTGTGGACTAGTCCAATGTGCCCCATCCCGGCTTTCCCAGTAGTGTGTGGTCTCTCGGGCATCTCCGTCGAAATCCGCAACGCCACCGCGATCGTAGCGCCGAAAGAGTGCGCCATCTTTGATCACAGTCGCATAATGGCCGCGTGGAGCATTCGGTGTCACAGTGGTTGGCGTTGGTTGCTGCAGTTTGAGTTGCAATCCATCCAGTTTGTCGATCAGCAAACGATCGATAAACAGCTCTCGACGGGACCCGATATCAATCACATCACCCGCGCCAGCCTGTCTGGTCCAATGGGAAGTATCGGGGCCACTGCAGACAGCAACCAGCACGCTGGCCACGAAAGCGTGCCGCATTGGTACCCAAGTCATTTGTTTCTCCTCGGTGAACATGGACGATCGGTTTGCCGTTGCATTGGTACTATACACCACCACTGTATCGCTGGGTTTACGGTCAGTGAAAGGATTCGGCAGGAGAGATCCGAAGTGTGGAGGACATCGGGCTGGCTGGCGTGTCGTCGTGGGATAAGGCCCGTCTTGGCAACAAGCAGGAGCCACCTTCAGCCGACTGGATGTGGACGCAAAGACTGGTAGACTTTGGGGGCTCTGATGTGCGCTGGCAGCGAGAAGTCCTTGGCAGCAGAACTGCTATGCTGACACAGGATTGCGAGATCTCCAGGCTAGTAGCTTAACGCGAGCTGCTCTGCGGTTTGCTTAGTGGGTCGTTTACTGTCGGCCGACTACTGTGGAGCTGTTGGTGAGCCTGAATCCGACAGGTAATGCTCATGAAGGATCTGAATCAAATCGCCGAGCTGGCTTTCCAGGTCTGGGATACTCAGAGGTTGCCGTCAGAATTGTCGGTTCATATGGAGGCGTTGTCACTGGTTGAAGCATACGAAGTTCAGACCAAGGTGCTGAACCGGAGAATCGCCGGCGGCGAAAAAGTCGCAGGGTACAAAGTCGGTTGCACGAGCAGTGCGATCCGTCAGCAGTTTGGTCTCACGGAACCCATTTGTGGGCGACTCATGGAGCCATGGATCTACGCTGACGGAATCGAGCTTGATTGGAATGCGTATGTGCAGTGTGCGGTGGAACCGGAATTTGTATTTCATATTCAGCAGGACGTGCCTCACGATGTCGTTGATGAACGAGATTTGCTGGACGTGATAGGTTGGGTGGCACCCGGTATCGAAGTCCACCATTTCAAATTCTGGTTTGGTGCCCCGACGTCGCAGGAATTGATTCTTTCCAATGGCATTCATGCAGCCCTGATTGTTGGCAAGTCGCGACGTTCCCCGGAATCGATCGCGTTCCATACGCAGCGGGTCGATGTATTGCGCGGAGATCGATTGGCCGCTTCGGGATTTGGCGTGGACATCATGGGTGGGCCGCTCAAGTCGCTGCGTTGGTTGATCAGACATCTGGCGGAACGCGGGGAGCATTTGCGGGCAGGTCAACTTGTGATTCCAGGTTCTCCGGTCGAACTCATCGCGGTACGGCCGCAAGACCGAATTACCGTGTCGATGACGCAGTTCGAGAACGTAACTGCGTGTTTTCAAGATCGCTGACATCTCGTTGTTACTCGACTGCGATAACAACGGGTGGGGGTGTCCGGGAACGACGACACCGGGAACTAGCTTGCTAGCACCAGTATTGTGATTCGTGTTTGGGCTGCTCCGCGGTTGATAGCGTTGTGCCTGCAGGTTTGCTACGTTAGCGGTCAAGCAAGGGTCAGTATCTCCAATTTTGTAGTATCGAGTGAGGACGAAAGACATGGCGAAAAGACTGCCGTTGGCGAAGGGTTCAGAGTGCCGTTGGGAACACGTCTGCAGTAGTGTTCTCGCGGTGGCTGGTTTGCTGATGCTGTGGCGACCCGTGTCCGGTGATGAAAAACCGACGGCGCCACTCAAGCTCTTAATGGTTACCGGTGGCAGCAGCCATGATTATGACAGTCAGAAACTCATTCTCTCCGAGGGGATTGCGGCACGCGCGAACGTGACCTGGACCATCGCCCACCAGGGAGGCAAGGATCGCAATCAGAAGATACCCGTGTTCAAGAAAGCAAACTGGGCGGCAGGCTATGACGCGATTGTTCACAATCAGTGTTTTGGCGGAGTGGTGGACGTGCCGTTTATCGAGGGTATTGCGCGGGCGCATGCTGCAGGAACACCAGCTGTAATTATCCATTGCTCGACGCACAGTTATCGGAACGCCAAGACAGACGCGTGGCGCAAAGTGGTGGGCGTGAGTTCGTTCAGTCACGAAAAACACCGCCCGCTGACGGTTCGCAATCTGGCGTCCGGACACCCCGTGATGAAAGGGTTTCCGAAAGCTTGGAAGACTCCGGATGGCGAGTTGTACAAGATCGAAAAATTGTGGCCCAATTGTCAGCCGTTGGCGACGGCTTTTGGTGTGGATACCCAGAAAGACCATGTCTGTGTATGGACGAATCGCCATGGTAAAGGCCGTGTGTTTGGCACCACGATCGGGCACCATAACACGACGATGCGCGAGGAGATTTATCTGGACCTGGTCACGCGCGGATTGCTCTGGGCCTGTGGCAAATTACGCGATGACGGCAAGCCACAAGCAGGCTATGGGGTACAGGCGACAAACGGGCGACGGGGTGAGAACTAGCGTGCGCTCGCGGCGCGGGTGCGCATCTTCGTTCACCGAACGTTTTCAGCACGCAGTGGCAGGCCAGACGCGCCTGCCCCTTTTTGAGCATCTGCTCTGGTGGTGGAATGTCCGCCCACGCACGACCACTGTGCGATCAAATTGGCCCTATGCGATCAGGTCGTGGATTACGTCCCCGTGGATGTCGGTCAGCCGGAAGTCGCGTCCCGCGTACCGATAGGTGAGTCGTTGATGGTCGATACCCATCAGATGCAGTAGAGTGGCGTGCAGATCGTGAAAGTGAACCTTGTCTTTGACCGCGTAGTACCCGTATTCATCTGTTTCACCGTATCTGACACCGGCCTTGACTCCTCCTCCTGCCAAGAACATGGTGCAGGCGTGCGGGTTGTGGTCGCGGCCATCTCGCTTGCCTTGTGATACGGGGGTACGTCCAAATTCACCACCCCACCAGACCAGCGTGTCTTCGAGAAGTCCCCGTTGTTTCAAATCGGTCAATAACGCCCAAATCGGCTGATCGACTTCCAGGGCGTTGGTGGTGTGTCCGTTCTTCAGGTCGCCGTGCTGGTCCCATTTGTAACTGTGGGATAACTGAATAAAACGCACTCCTTTTTCGGCAAAACGTCGAGCCATCAGGCATTGTCGCCCAAAATCCTGGGTGGGGCCCTTGTCGATGCCGTACATCCGTAACGTGTTCTGTGATTCGTCGCTGATGTCTTGAATGCTGGGCGCCTCGGACTGTAGTCGGAAAGCGAGCTCAAACGACTCGATGCGCGATTCAAGCTCCAAGTCCGGCCCCACTTCCGCAAGTCGTTTGCGATTAATTTGATTCAATAGATCCAATTCAAGGCGTTGCAGTCCTGTTGAGGTGGCTCCTGCGATGAAAGGAATCTTGGCGTTCATCGATTCGGTGGCGGCGTTGCCGACTGGGGTTCCCTGGTAGATGGCGGGCAAGAATGCGGCACCCCAATTGTTCGCGCCACCGTGGGTCAGCGAGGGGCAGATTGTGATGTACCCAGGGAGATTCTGGTTCTCCGAACCGAGGCCGTAACTCAACCAACTTCCCATGCTGGGGCGAATAAACGTGTCACTGCCTGTATGCAATTCGAGCAGAGCCGCTCCGTGCCGCGAGTTCGAACCATGAACGGAATTAATGAAACATAGGTCATCGACAAGATTTGACACGTGCGGAAAAAGTTCACTAACGTAAAACCCGGATTCACCATGTTGCTTGAAACGAAATGGCGACTTAAGGAGATTGCCTGTAGCTCCTGAAACGACGCGCGGTTTGTTGAACGGGACGGGTTTGTTGTCGTCCTTCGCGAGCTGTGGCTTGTAGTCAAATGTGTCGATCTGCGAAGGGCCGCCGTGCATGAACAGAAAAATAATCCGCTTGGCTCGCGCCGGAAAATGAGGGACGCGTTCCAGTAATGATGGCGCATGGGATTCCGCTGAGAAGGCGTCGTTTCCCATCAGACCTGCGAGTGCCAGGCCGCCGAAGCCCACGGCAGATTGGCGGAGCAGGTCGCGGCGCGTGAGGCCTTGTTGTTGTGCTCCATAGCCGCGGTACCTGAGTTGTGTGCGCATGGTAGTCTCATTCCGTGGGGGCTTTATTCGACGTACATGAAATCATTTGAAGATAGCAGGACACGGCTGAAACTTTGCCAGGCCTTGATGGACGCTTCGGCTGGATCGCTACCCTGTTTACGAGCTAATGACTCCGCCTCAACGACAAACTGTCTGGCAACGTCTGCGTCATCTCCCGACGGCTGCCGTCCTAAGACGAATCGGTAGACGCTTTCCGCGCGCTGGTCAGCAGGCAGCTTCACGACCTGTCTAGCCAAATGACGGGTCCCCTTTTGTACCAGGGCGCTGTTCATCATTAATAACGCTTGCGGCGCAACGGTGGTTGTGATGCGGTCGCCATTTGAGACTGCAGGATCGGGAAAGTCCATTGTTTGCAGTACATCGAACACGGAGCTGCGGATCACGGGTAGATAAACCGAGCGTCGGAAGTTGTCGTATTCGTCCGTGATATTAGTCCCGGACCCTGTGACGTAGGCCCGATTCTTGACTTTGAGCAGCGTGCCCCCCATGACGTGATCCAGTCCAGGTCCAATTTGCAGAACACTGTCTCGCAATTCCTCACCTGAGAGGCGGCGGCGGCGCATCCGCCAGAGCAGTTTGTTTTCCGGGTCCTGGCTGTCATTGTGCGCGTTGTATTGCGAACTCATCTGATACGTGCTGGAGCTGAGCATGACACGGTGCAAGGCCTTCAGTGAACCTTGCTGGCGGGAAAATTCGAGCGCCAGCCAGTCGAGTAACTGAGGATGGGTGGGGCGGCTTCCCAGCGATCCAAAGTTATCAACGCTGGCTACGATTCCGCGACCAAACCGCCAACGCCAAATTCGGTTCACCATGACACGATTGACCAGTGGGTGGCTTTTATTGGTCAACCAGTTAGCAAATTCCAGACGGCCGCTTTGCTGAGCATTGATTCGTTTCTGGTTTTCGCCGGCAATGATCCGCAGCATCTGACGGGGTGCGGTATCGCCGAGCGTGATATGGCTACCACGCAAATGAACACGGATATCAGCGACCTTTCCTTCCGTCACCCCCATGGCGACTTCCGTGTCGGGGATCTCGGCCTTCCAGGCTTTGATTTGGGCCAGCTGGGTCCCCCGTTGTTCACGTAATGGTGCAGGAAACGCGGACTCCGGTAGGTCTGCGGGCGCGGAGAGAGGAGAGACGTCCGAGGCAAACTCGGTTTGTAGTGTGGCGAAGGCACGCTGCGCCTTCTGGTTGTTGGACGCAGAGACTTCGTCCAGACGCTTGGTTAGCGCCTGGTAGAGAGCTGCGACATCTGTTAGTGACTGGGGTGGCTGTTTACGGAATGCTTTTTTCAGCGGTTCTGGTAACCGTTCCCCGAGTCCGGTATTGGACTGAATTTCGGCGAGTAGCGGAGCTGCTTGTTCGCTAAACTTCGCTGGATCTAGTTTGCGCAGCACAAGCCAGGGCCGGAAGGCCACGTGACTTGGATGCTTGCCCTCATCCAGTGCTTTGAAATAGTCGTTCCAGGTGGCCACCAACGCCGGATCGACGTTTTCGACTGACGTGCTGCGCGTGACCGAGACCGGCTCCCGTGTCTTGAAAGGCCATTTCCCCTTGCTGGCCCAGACAATAGCGAGTTTGTCGATGTGCGGATAAACCCGCGGTGAATCGAAGCGGAGTGTGTGTTTGCCCTCACTGAGATGGAGCTGCACTGCGGCGACCCAACGCTGCGTGTCGGGGTACCAGCTTCCTGTAACAGCCGACAAAATCGAAGAGCTCACCTGCTGGCCATCGAGCAATAATGCGATAGGCCTTGAATCAGCTGCCGCATAACGAATTTCGAGTGCATAATGGCCTGCCTGCTTGATGTCGATATCGTACTCAGCATGTGCCGCTCCACGGGAGCCGATGATACCGATGTCTTCGCCGTACCCATCCGTTGTAATCACCGCGTTACCGCGATGGAAGATCTCGGCTTCTAACGCCAGATACCCATTTTCGACAGTGTATGGTTGGTTCTGCTTGGCGCTGACCACGGACTGGGGGACCTGAAAGGCGGTCTGGATTCGCTCCAGTGCGAGTGAGGCGATGAGATAAGATTGAAC
Source organism: Planctomycetaceae bacterium (assembly GCA_002709225.1). Taxonomy (GTDB): domain Bacteria; phylum Planctomycetota; class Planctomycetia; order Pirellulales; family Pirellulaceae; genus UBA9264. The sequence continues at coordinate 3,293 of PAQH01000129.1, read as the reverse complement.
GTGCACTCGCAAACTGGCGGTCACAGATTGCCGAGCTTGTTTCTTAAGTGTGGCGATCCGCTTTTCCGCTTCTTTGATCCTGGCTTGGAGGGTCTCGATCTTTTTCGCGCGTTGGGGAGTTACCAGCGGTCGTTCGTACCAGACCGCCACAACTTTGTGGTTTTCCATGGTCTTGGTACTCTTGAAGATGCCGGCCAACGAGTAGTAATCTTGCGTGGGGAGCGGGTCGAATTTATGGTCGTGACATCGACAGCACCCGAGAGTCAGCCCCATGAAAGCCTGACCGATTGTGCTGACTTGTTCATCGATGATGTCCATCTGCATTTTGGTTGGATCATCCTCGGCGAGCATCTTCGGCCCAATGGCGAGGAATCCGGTGGCGATGTACCTTTCGAGCGGCGAATCGCCCTGCCAAGATTCGGCCAGTAAGTCGCCTGCGATCTGCTCCTGGACGAAACGTGCGTAGGGTTTGTCTTTGTTGAAAGCGTCAATCACGTAGTCTCGATAACGAAAGGCATTGGCGTAGGAAAGATTTTCGTCCAGGCCATTTGAATCTGCATAACGCGCTATATCGAGCCAGTGTCGTCCCCAGCGTTCTCCGTAACGTGGGGAAGCGAGTAAGCGATCGACAATGCGTTCAAACGCAGCTGGCGAGTCGTCGTTCAAGAACGCGTCGACTTCATTTGGAGTTGGCGGCAGGCCGAGCAGATCAAAGGTGACGCGTCGCAGCAATGTACGTTTATCGGTGCGAGTCGCGGGGGTGAGGCCCGCATTTTCAATGCGGGAGAGGATCAGGTTGTCGATTGGTGATCGAGGCCACTTGGTGTCGATGGTCGCTGGCAGCGCCGGCAACACGGGTAGTTGAAACGCCCAGTAATTTCGTTGTTGATTCGTGAACAACGGCGCGTCCGGGTTAGTGTCCGCCGCGGCGAGACTGGCGACCTGCTTTGAATCCGGCCAAGGCGCGCCCATTTTGACCCACCGTGTCAAGTCGACGACTTGCTGTGTGGGCAGTTTCTCCTTGGGGGGCATTTTCAGGAATTCATCGTGGTTGATCGCACTGATTAGCAGGCTGCCCGCGGGGTCGCCCGGCTTCAGCGCGGGGCCGAATTCGCCGCCGGCCAGGAGCGCTGCCCGCGAGTCGACACTGAAACGGCTTTCCGGTTCGTCACCGCTGTGGCACTCGGAACAGTGTTCAATAAGCAGTGGGCGGATTTTGGTTTCAAAGAAGGAAATTTGTTGAGTAGAAAAGACGATGGGTTCTTCCGTTTGTCCACGGCAGTTCTGGCCGGGAAGAAAGCCAGGCAGCAGACACGTCAATAATACGGCTAATTGATTACGTATTGGTTTCATACTTGTATTAGATTTATTGCAGCCCGGCGTGTAAATGGCGGAACCGGCTGGAAGCCAGGGGGTGACGCCGGAAACACTGTGGAAAATCGGGTTTTCCGGCACGCGGAAATCAGAGGAAATGGCGGGCTTTTGCGGCGGCGGCCGGAATTATCACGGGGAGTTCGCGGAGCGCCAGCCCAAGGGGGCATGCGTTGGCTGGGTTTGGTGTACGAAATTGCGGAAACTCGCCCTAGCGGCCCCACCGCAAGGCGGCGGTGTGTACTGGTGCATCCCAGAGTTCGCGCATTTCTGGATCGAGCTTCGTTACGGTGATGGAACATCCTGCCATATCCAATGAGGTGACGTAATTTCCCAATAGTGAGCGACAAATGGTGACCTGCCTGCCGTCCAGCAGGCGGCCGACGCATTCAAACATCAGGCTGAGTTCCATCATCGGTGTGGCACCGAATCCGTTGACCAGCAAGAGAACTTCATCGGAGCTGGTCAATTCCAGTGCGTCGACAATGGGTTGCAGCAGCTGGGCTGCGAGCTCATCCGCCGAGACCAGTGGCATGCGTTTTTTTCCCGGTTCTCCGTGAATACCGACCCCCATTTCAATTTCGTGCTCCGCGATTTCGAAAGTGGGTTTGCCTGCGGCAGGAACTGTACAGCTGGTGAGCGCGACTCCCATGGATGCTGACCGGGCATTGACACGCTGGGCTAATGCACAGCAGCGGTCCAAGTTCGCCCCCTGCTCCGCTGCGGCGCCGACGATTTTCTCGACGACAAGGGTGCCGGCAACGCCACGGCGACCGGTCGTAAACGTACTGTCTTCGACCGCGACGTCATCATTGGTGAGCACCGACGCCTGTGAACCGGAGTACATCTCCGCGGCCATTTCAAAGTTCATTACGTCGCCAGAGTAGTTCTTGACTATGAAGAGCACGCCCGCGCCGCTATCGACTTGTTGCGCCGCGGCGAGCATTTGATCGGGCGTGGGAGAGGTGAACACTTCTCCGGGACAGGCCGCATCGAGCATGCCCGGGCCGACCAACCCCGCATGCAACGGTTCGTGCCCACTGCCGCCGCCGGAAATAATCGCAACCTTGCTCTGACGAGGAGCGTCACGTCGAAAAACAAAGGTGGGGTTAAAGTTAACCCGCAGCAGGTTCTGATGCGCACGGACAAAGCCATGCAGACTTTCAGGGAGCAGGTTGTCAGGGTCATTGAGAAATTTTTTCATGGTTCGATTGCGTGGGTTGCGAGATGTTTCTTGACGGGGCCCAGTGCACTGGGTGAAACGGTAAACGAGCGGATGCCCGCGCTGAGTAGCCTGTCCAGGCAAGCTGGGATTGAGGCAGCTTCTCCACACACGGAGACGGGAGTCTTTTGTTGGCGACCCCACCGCGCCGCCCGTTCGATTAAGGCCAGAACGGGGGCACAAAGCGACTGGAACGGTTCCTGTTCACTTGTCTGGCCCGAGTCGTGGAGAGACTGCAACTTGTCGCAGGAGCGGTCTGCCGCCAGGACATACTGAGTCAAATCGTTACTGCCCACGGAAACAAAATCGACCGAAAACATTTCGAGTTGAAACGCCGCGGCAGGGACTTCCAGCATGATTCCCAATGGAGGCAGTCGGGCGGAAATTCCTTCTTGCCGCAGTGCCGCCAGCTGTTCATGCATCAGATCACGAACTTGTTCCACTTCCTGCGGCCAGGTCACCATGGGAAGGAGGATCTCGAGCGGGCCGTCAGCAGCGGCTCGTAAAATCGCTCGTAGCTGGATGGCAAACAGGTCTGGATAGGCAAGTGAATAACGCACACCGCGCAGGCCTAATGGGGATGTGGGTGGGTCGTAAAGGCCTGATATCGCTTTGTCGACAGAGGCGTCGAGTGTGCGAATCGTCACCGGTCGTCCCGCTGCCCAGGCGAGGAGCTCTCGATAACGCTCGACCTGAATCG
>PAQH01000128.1 GCA_002709225.1 Planctomycetaceae bacterium | reverse complement strand
GTCTATTTTCTGTGGCACTTTCCCTGACTTCGCAACCGGTCGGCGTTACCGACCACCCTGTCCTGTGGAGCCCGGACTTTCCTCTCGCACACATTATAGGTGTGCCAGCGGTCATCCAGTTCACTTCATGTTTTCGAATTGATCCACCAATTGGAGAACCGAAAAATCGGCGGTTCGGAAGTTGTTGATTTTATCACAATCGCCAGCTAGAGCTACGAGCACTAGCGGTCAAATAGCCTCTGATTGGATGTGATTTTCGCATTGAGCCGTCTTCACTAAGTGAAACTGTCAACTCGAGGAGTTATTGGACGAGTTTTAGTGGGCGGGCAGTGGCGATTTCCTCGAATGTTTCGATTAAGTCATCAGCATAAGTCTCGACGGGGACACCGCCGGGAATGCTGTAGTGGATACCACCTGAAATATCAGCGACTTCTTCCATTAAATCCAGGTCAGCCTTGCTACCCAGGCTGATGGTTACGATGGGAAATCGTAAGTCTCGACATTGTTGTGCTTCATTGACCACTTCCTGGCGAGCTTGTTCGGGGCCGTGGCCACTTTCTGTTCCTCCTGTCCAGTTGGCGACCCCATCTGTCATAAGCACGATGATTTTTGATGCGCCGTTACGACCGTGCTGTTCCAGTTCCTGGCGAGCTTTTTTGAGTCCATCTGCGATATTTGTCCAGCCCTGATAGTGTCCAGCCTGCCGCGTACGAGTGACTTCGTGAACTGACTGAAGGTCCTCGGTTAAAGCACACTCTATCCGGCCGAATCCATTTTCTGAGTTGTAGACACTAACCCCAACGCGATCCGCAGTGTTCACCTGACCAACATCGTCTAGGAAAACGTCGACAGCGTCCTTAACAGCAGTCAGTGGCTGAGCGCTTACCTGTGCGAGAAATGGTGATTGGCTGGCTCGTGGCTTGTTTTTCAACCAGAAGTTAATGGCAGATTTCACACCGAACTTTCGCAGATTACCGGAAGCGCCGACTTGGTCGTCGTACCACGGCAGACCCGCGTGATGACTGCGGCAAGCGTCAATGACATCATTCCAGCTACCTTCTGAAGGATAGTTGATTCCGTCCAGGCCAAGCCCGCGGCGGATGTGTGCGTTGTCGAAGAAATTCACCGTTTCAACCTGGCCATCAATACTGAGTTCGCACCGATGGATTAGTCGATGTTCATATTGCAGCGTACCTGAGGTTCCGACACTGTTGTACTCTCGGTAACCACCGTTGGATTTGTAAATCCTTGCTGACTCGATTGGTACTGACGAGTTCACCACTACTTGGGTTCCCTTCCAAGTGACCGCAGCGGGGAGTGTGAGAAAAGGAATTGTCACCCATGTAGGTTCAAATCCCATGTTTCCATAAACGGGTGCTCCCATTTCGTGCCATATCTGCTCCAAGTTTAGGTTTACCGCGTCTTCACCTAGTTGTTGTATTGCGCCGTATTCGCTGTCATCATTCATTGAACCGGATAGGTCAAGCGTCAGCATAATGTCACGTGGTTGGTACATCGCAACAGCACTGCGATGTACTTGAAATTGACTGCGTCCAAATACACGGCCAAAAAACATAGGTTGTCGTGGATAGGTCATTGAGACCAGAACTGCAGAGTGTGGTGACTCACCAGCCTCAAAGCTGTGTGTCAATGCATTCCAGTGGCCAGTTTGGACTTCCAGGTCGTCCGAGTGTTGGGCCAGGAATTCCAGTTTCTGCGTTTCTAACGCGTTTTCATCGGTAATTGAGGCACTTGGTCCAATTGGATTGCGGACAAGATATTCCACGATGGTTTCTAGGGTCGCTTCATGGCCTTCGGATAATTGGCTAGCACCGGCCAAAGCTGCAGCATCAACCGATCGATCAAGTTGAGATTGGGTTGTGTAAATGTAGCCAAGGTCGATTGAAAGGGCCAGCAATGCGGTCAGGCCAGTCATGAACAAGGACGTCAGAACGAGGATGTTTCCACGTCGCACATTGTGTACGCGATAGGGGCAGGATTCGCGACTGGGGCGGTACAACAGGGTCATATTGCGCTGCCTTTGTGTAGAGAGGAAATGGCGTCCGAGTGCGGGCGGTGCTACAACGAACAGGGCTTTCTCCACTAGGAAACATAGCTCAAGAAATCAGCCCGGCAGAGAAAACTGTTCGGGTTTTCTGGTTGCCAGAATCAGGGGATACGACGCGCGCTAATCACCCGCGCCCGGATAGATTTTCCGGTTAGTTGGGTTATGCGGCTTCCCGCTTGATTTCTTCAAGCGATACAGAGCGATGCTCGGCGGCGGAAAGGTAGCATGCGTCGACGAGTGCCATCGTGTCGAGATTGTCACGTCCGCTGATCTCAGGTTCTGCATCTTTTTCGAGGGCACATAGTAATTCTGCCATTGGCCCGACAAACGCGTCGGGGAACCAGCACTCTTTCCAACGTGGGCGAAACCACTTTTCCGGGTAGTGGTTGGTCGAAAAATCAAGCGTGCTCGGGGTCGGTGTTGGGTAACTCGGCCAGCCAATCGATCCAATTGCCAGTCCGCTCGTTCCTTCGACGCGCCAGCGTATATAGATGTCTGATTCAGCACCCTCACGAGCAGGGCCCGTCCAAACGTCATCCCATCCCGAGACGCGGAGACCATTCTCGTACTCCAAAATGTAGAGACAGATTCCATCGCGGTGCGAAAATAGCTGCGCGGTACGAGGATCGGGACGAAAACTAGCAAATACGCGTACTGGATTGCCAAACAGGAACCGGAATGCATCGAGGTGGTGGATTGACATGATCCGCAAAGTGACCCAACCAAGTCGTTGCTGCCAATCCATCCAATGCGGTATCGCCCGCATGTCGATAGTTGCCAAAACGGGATCCCCCAGTAAGTTTTGGCCTAGCAGGTCTTTGCAGGCGCGGATTGAATGGTCGTAACGCATGTTTTGGTTGACGGCAAGTGTGAGGCCCGCTTGCTGACATGCATCGACGATTTTTCTAGCTTCGGAGTAGTCCACTCCCAGAGGCTTTTGAGTCAGGACGCCGCGAATGTGATTGCCGTGCTTTACCACCTCCTGGATAACGGGCCACTGTTGGTCTGGCGGTACAGCGATGTCGATGACTTCAATAGCTGGGTCCTGGAGCAACTCGTGGTAGGAACTGTAGACTCGGTTTATTTCATGACGTTCTGCGACCCGGTCCGCTTTTTCCTTTGTGCGTGAGGCAATCGCAATAGGATTGAAACCGGCTTGCCGGTAGGCGACCAGATGACAGTCGGCCATGACGAATCCAGCCCCGATGCACCCTATTGGAATCTCCCTGTTTAGTGGGAGTTCTGCCAGGTGTTGGAGTCTGGGAGTGGCGTGGTTCTTGCTCATGGTGTTTATGTCAGCCAGTGATACTTCGTGGCAAAAGTATGTGGATTTGATTTAGTGCTACAGTGGCTCATGCTATTTACGTCGCGGGGCCGCTCTTTTTACATGTTGATGGTCGCGAATCTGCTACACGCCTTATGGCAGTAAGATCGGAAATGTGAAAACACTTGATTGCACTGCTCACTCGACACGCTGATGTCATTGCGATGACGGACGCATAGCAGTCGGTACGGTTACACGGTGGCCGGCGGCTAAATGGGCTAATGTGAATCGTGACAACAGTAGACTTGATACTGTCTGAGGATTTGAACATAGCTGTTTGAATATTGTAAGTGCCGTCCGATGTTTTGTTGTTCTCTAGCGATTATTGGATTCCGCGGTGCGTGTTTTGAGTGCCCGGTGTTTTTTCACTTCGACGCGGGTGGTAGTACTTGTCAAAAGTTCGATTGCAATACGCATGAAACCGAGGCATGATGAACGCCCTTGCTGCGGAGGAAGCGGTTTCCGTAGCATCCGCTTGTTGAGGTGTTGTCGTTCACTGCTCGACCCTTGTGACGTAGATTGGAATTACAGTGCACAAAAACACACTGTTGGAGTTGCAGAATCGTGGAGCTCGAATTGAGTATTCGGGTGACGATGTGATTGCAGTGCGTTTGGTGGGCCCACGTTTGAATGATGATGCGCTAGTCGCACTAACCGCTTGCGCAAGTTTGAAACACCTTGAACTTGTTGATACGCGGGTTAGTGACAAAGGCGCGGTTGTGATTGCAGGTTTGAATTCGTTGGAATATCTGGAGTTTGAAGGAAGTCGAATCACGGACCGCGGGATGGCATCTTTCACACGCTTGTCCAAGCTGTGCCATGTTGCATGTTCACATTTGATAACCGATGCGGCATTCAGGGATCTTCCCTCTTGGCCATTGCTGCGATCTATTCGTGTGCGTGATAGCCGTGTTACGGATCTTGCTCTTCGAGAAATACGAGGAGTGACCCAGCTAGAGCAACTTGACTTGAATGGCTGTCACATCACGGACGCTGGGCTGAGTCACATCACGAACTGTGTTTCCCTGCAAGAATTGAACTTGACCAACACTGGCGTTACTGATGGCGGATTGGGTTACCTGTCTCACATGACACAGTTGCACAGCCTCTATGTCCGTGGGACGGATGTGACATTTTCTGGCGTTGTAGACCTGGTCACCAAGAGCCAGAAGCGAGGTTTTGTAGTCGCTTTGCAGATGTTGGGGCTGGTTTCGTTAGATGACCAGCAGCCGGTACGTTTGGAACTGGGACGCACCAAGATACGCGATGAGCATCTCAAGTTCCTTCAGCAGTTCACTAAGCTTGAGCAATTAACACTCTCAAACACCGGCATCGGCGACGCGGGGATCGCACATCTGGCTGGTTTGACGCATTTGAGAGGTTTGTATATTGCCCGCTGTGCAGTGACAGATCGAAGTCTCAAGCATATAGGGAAGTTAAAGAACTTGCAGTCGTTGAATTTGTATGGCACGAACATCACTGATGAGGGATTGAAGCATCTAAAAGAGTTGAAGTCTTTACGGGATATTTACCTGACGGACCTTAAGCTTAGCCCGGCGGCGGTTGAGGATTTGAAGCGTGCACTGCCCTTGGTTACGGTTGCAGGGCCTTGATGAATCGCGGAACGCATACTGGCTGCAGAGATGCAGAACCTACCAGTGTCTTAACCTACAAGTTCTGCAATCGGTGTTCCGCTTGGCAGTATAGGAACAGGGCGTCCGACCTGGTTGATCAGGGTTTGCGATGCGTTTATTCCCAGGCAGTGGTAGATCGTGGCCAACACGTCTTGTGGTTTGAGCGGGCGTTCTGCGGGTCGTTCACCTTTTGCATTGGTGGCGCCAATGACTTGTCCCATTCTTAACCCGCCACCATAGATGAGCACGTTGCCAGCAGGGCCCCAGTGTTCCCGACCTGGACAACCTTTGTGCTGATGTACTCGCGGGGTGCGACCGAATTCACCTGCCAGGACAACGAGTACTCTGTCGCTGAGGCCACGCTCCTCCAGATCTTCGATTAAGGCGCTTACTGCCTGATCAAATTGTGGACCACGTCTTCGCATGATCTGGAATATATTTCCATGCACCGCATGGTCATCCCAGCCAATTCCACTGCGATCACCGTCACCGCGGCCATCTGGGGAGAAACGAATTGCTGTCACGCGTACACCGGCTTCGACAAGACGCCGTGCCATCAAAGCTTGCTGGCCGGCAGTATTCAACCCGTATCTCTCTCGTGTCTTCCGAGCTTCCCGACTTAGATCAAAAGCACGCGCGGCTTGACCTGATCCAGACAATAAATCAAGGGCCTGCTGCTGAAATCGGTCAATCGCGGACATTTGCCCCTGTAGATCAAGTGCCACGTTAGGTAATGCTGTCTGTGCAGTGGTCGTGCGACCGAATAGGTTGAGCTGCTGCAAGATATTTAGGCGGTCACCGAATTGCTGACGACTCGCTGATCGCCGAAGATTCTGCACTTGAAAATCTGGGAGCGATGGGTCGCCAGCGACTTCAAACGCGCCTGCCGCAGGCCCGAGATAGGCGGGTCCGCCACGATGTAGCCCAATTGAGTATTGGCCGCCGATGCCAACGTAGTTTGGTAGCTCGCCCCGGCCCGGAAGTGTTTTCCCTGACGCACTATTGGCATTCAGCATGCCGGCCGCAAGGCGTGGATCTGTCGATTCGCCGATGAGTAAGGGTGTCGAACGTGATGCTTCGTAACGCATTCGGTGGATAATGGAAGCCACGTCTGGATAGAGCGATTTACCATTGACGACAGGTGAACCTTCATGACCGGTAATGAAGTTGTGTGTGCCAATCACATGTCCGGACGACGGCTGGTGAATGGAGCGAACAACACTGAAACGATCCGCCAGCTGACTTAACCGCGGTAGCACTTCACAGAACTGGACGCCTGGAATAGCAGTCGCGATTGCACCAAGTTCGCCTCGGAATTCAAGAGGCGCATTTGGTTTGGGATCAAACGTCTCAAAATGACTGGGGCCACCATCTTGCCAGAGCAGAATGAGTGATCGTTCACGGCCTTCTGGATTACGACTAGCCAGAGTTGAAGTGCGAAGTAGGTTGGACAGAAATACACTACCACTTCCGATAGCTAGCTGTTGCAGGAAGGTTCGGCGAGCTGACGTTTGCGTGTCCATGAGTCAATTGGCCTCGGTGGTGCGTGCCGATCAAAGCGGATTGTTGGAAATTTGGCAGCGATGTTGTCCTCCAATCTTAACAGAACGTGTGGCATACACGAAAAAGGAAATAACCATGGAATGAATGCCCTGTAAGCAACTGGTACTCAGCTCAAATCATGATGAACGCGACGTGTATCGGATATAGGTTTTCGGTCACCGAGGGGTAACTCAAGATGAAGAGGTGCATGGTCGCACTGGCGGAAAAATGACGATAAAAAACGCGTCGATTCGCTTTGGGAACAGCGGTAGGCCGTTCCTCAAGTGGTGTTAGTAGTACTTTATTTGGCGCAGTGTGTGGGCGTTGTGGCCAGGGCGAATTTGGGGGGGATCTAGTTGGCGGGAGGTCTTCACTCGCGAGTCCGTCTCTAGGGAGAGGATCGTCCGCCGCCCGTTCCAGATATTCCCACAATGTTGGCAACATTGGTATACTGGTACTTTGGTCTGTCCCCGTTTAGGTTGTTGCGATGGCTATTGCGCTGGAACAATTCGTTAAATCCGTTTCAGACAGCGGAATTTTGTCAGGGCGAGAGATGGATGCGGTGCGCTCTGCGATGGCGAGCCAGCCTCTCGAGGTCCAGGATTTCGCTCGTGAATTGGTCAATCAGGGGAAATTGACCATTTTTCAGGCCCGAAATATTGTTGCTGGTGGAGCGAACCGCCTCGTATTGGGAAGTTATGTGATTCTCGATAAGTTGGGTGCGGGTGGCATGGGTACGGTTTACAAGGCCCAGCACCGCAGGATGAAACGCGTGGTTGCTCTGAAGGTGTTGCCGACTGCGAAAATGTCAAAATCTAGCATGGTGGAAAGGTTTCAGCGCGAAGTTGAGGCTGCGGCCAAGCTAGATCATCCCAACGTGGTGACGGCGCATGACGCCGACGAGCATCGCGGTTTACATTACCTCGTGATGGAATATGTCGACGGATTTGATTTGGCCTACCTTGTCGACCGGTGTGGTCGATTGCCTGCCGAATCTGTCGACTGGATCATCCAGGTTGCCAATGGTCTCAACTATGCACACAACCAAGGCGTAGTGCATCGTGACATCAAGCCAGCCAATCTTCTGCTCGATACAAGTGGAACCGTTAAGATCCTGGATATGGGGCTGGCGCGATTCGACGAGCAAGCGGATGGTAACGAGGAGGACGAATCTGGATTGACGCAGATGGGAGAGATCATCGGGACTCTCGATTTCATGTCACCAGAACAAGCTGAAGACACGCGGCGTGCAGATGCTCGTTCCGACATTTATTCGCTTGGCTGTACGTTGTATTACCTGTTGACGGCGCAGTACCTCTTTCCTGAGGAAACTGTGTTGAAGAAACTCCTGGCCCACCGCACATCCCCCGTGCCGTCGCTGAGGTCGATTTGTCCGGATGTTTCCGAATCATTGGACCTGTTCTTCCAACAGATGGTGGCCAAGAGTCCTGACGATCGTCCCCAGACGATGGACGCTGTAATCGAGGCACTTCAAGAAGAGCGTCGTCAAGATCCTGCAAGTTCCCAGAGCAAGCAAGGGATCACAGAACTCCTTGGCCCGCTGGAAGAAGAAAGACGCAGTGAAGGTCGCATACGTGAGCAGCGCGAAACAGAGCAGATGATGCGAACGAAGCCGGTCACGACACCGGTAACATCGAAGCAGCCTTCGACGTCGACGGATGTCAATGAGTTGATTCAGGGAGTTGAGGATGATGCGCGGGACGGAAGAAACAAAAGCTCGCAGCGCAGAAGTGAAAGACGCCAAGTCGAACCGAGTCGACCTGCTACCAAGGACTCTGGTACAACAAACTTGTCATTGGTACTTGCTTGTAAATGCGGTGCGGTGTTTGCCGCTCCGGGGAAACTCGCCGGCAAGATACTAAGCTGTCCATCTTGTTCGGGAAAAATTCCGATTCCGGACCCGAAAAAACGAGTTGCCGGTGAATATGCCGACGTGCAATGCCCCTGCGGCGTACGGTTTTTTGCTACGAGTGGCGCTTTTGGGAAGACACTAAAGTGTCGGCAGTGCCGTAAACCGGTTTCTATTCCTAACCCTAAATCGCGAGCGGTAAGCTGCAAGAAGTGCGGTCAGAGATTCGCGGCCAGCCAGTCGCTGGCTGGTAAGACAGTCGCGTGCCCTAGTTGTAGCGGTGCAATCAAGGTACCGCCTCTGTAGTGAAGATATCTCAGAACATGGTGATTTCCGTAACGGCGTTGCCAAGTTGAGCGGGAACCCCTTGAACTTGTCGTTACGCGGCGCGAGTCGTTCGACAGCAATACCTGTTCATTAGGGGACCCTCTCGGCCTTTGGTGGCATCATGGATGTTGGCTAAATGTGGCCACCTGCATGCTAGTTTTTCACGCAATGGACGATTCATTTTAGGCATACGGTTATGGTGAAAGCAGGAATCTTAGGCGCAACGGGCTATACTGCTCGCGAGCTGATACATATTCTCCTGCGGCATAAACACACGGAAATCGTAGCGCTGACTACACGTCAGGTAGGCAATGTGCACGTGTCGGAAGTACATCCTCAGTTTGTCGGGCGCCTGGATCTGGCGTTGGAGAACCTTGAGGCCGACGAGATCATCGCTCGTTGTGATTGCGTTTTTAGTTGTCTACCACATGCGGCATCAGCGGCCCGAGTAAAACCGCTTGTTGATGCAGGTCTTCGTGTCGTTGATTTGAGCGCCGACTACCGATTACAAGAAGTCGAGACGTATACACATTGGTATCAAGTGGAGCACCCAGATCCCGGACGCGTTGGAACGGTTGCGTATGGATTGCCGGAGTTGTTTTTTGATGAAATTGCAGATTCGCAGCTCGTCGCGAACCCAGGGTGTAACCCTACCGCCCCGATTCTCGCGTTGGCGCCGTTATTAAGAGCAGGTTGTGTCCAGCCCGTGGATATTATTGTGGACGCGAAGTGTGGGGTCAGTGGAGCGGGGCGTACGCCTAAACTCGTGACTCATTTCCCGGAGTGCAATGAAAACGTTGTGGCGTACAACGTCGGGCACCACCGCCACACGCCGGAATTCAATCAAGTGCTGGGAAAAGTTTCCGGCGCCAGCGTCGAGGTGCTTTTCATTCCGCATCTCGTGCCGATGGATCGCGGTATCTTGACCACGACGTATGCAACTGCCTGTGGTCCAGTTTCACAGGAACAGGTGTTGGCTGTTCTACGCGATTATTACCGCGATCGGCCATTCGTTCGTGTCGTCGACGATTTGCCGACGACAAAACAGACTTTAGCATCAAATTATTGCGATCTAACAGCTCGAGTCATCGCTGATCGCGTGGTCCTTATTGGAAGCATAGACAATCTCTGGAAAGGCGCATCTGCAGCAGCGGTACAGAATTACAATGTGATGTGCGGATTCGACGAAACCACCGGGCTGGGCGACTGACTTGCACGTGTGCTATTGCTCAGGAAACGCGAAAAGACCAGTACGATGGATCCCAGGAGTGTATCAACAGTTACTCCTGTTAAGCTCGTTGGCAGGAAATGGGCAATTCTCTTTCAGTTCTGTTCTACTGGCCCATTACGTAAGCAAATAGCAGAGGGGCCACGATTGAAGCATCAGAATTAATCATGAACTTCGGGCAATCGACACCGAGTTTGAACCAGGTGATTTTTTCATTCGGTTCGGCGCCGGAGTAGGATCCGTAAGAGGTTGTCGAGTCGGAGATCTGTGCAAAATACGACCAAAGACGAACGTCGCGTTGCAAGTCTTGAAGTATGAGTGGTACGACGCAAATCGCGAAATCTCCAGCAATGCCACCACCAATCTGGATAAGCCCGATCGGTGAATCTGCTGAGTGTTCCAGGTACCAACCGACAAGATGTTCCATTTGCTCGGTGCCGGTACGAATCGCACGGTGCGAACTCACAGTTCCGTCAATTACGCGAGCGGTAAAGATATTGCCGAGAGTTGAGTCTTCGAATCCAGGCGCATAAATCGGGATTTCCATTTGTCGAGCGGCCACGACCCAGCTTGATTCTGCAGGGATTTGGAAATGCTCTTCCAGAGTCGGATCGTCGAGTAGCCGGTAATAGTATTCAAATGGAAAGTAGGATTCTCCTGTTGCAGCGGCTTCGCTCCAGTAATTAACCAGCCGAGACTCCATGTGTCGCATCACGGTTTCTGGAATACACGTGTCGGTGACCCGATTCAATCCGCTATCGCGTAGCTGTTGCTCGTCCTGTGGTGACAGATTTCGATAGTTAGGCAGCAGTTTGTATTCGCCATGAGCCAGGAGATTGAAAAGATCCTCCTCTAGGTTTGCTGCGGTACAGGAAATCGCATGTACCTTACCTGAGCGAATCATCTCGGCCAACGAGAGTCCGATTTCTGCCGTACTCATAGCTCCAGCCATCGCCAGCAGTATTTTTCCGCCGTCGTTCAAATGGGTCTGGTAGGCGCGTGCGGCGTCGACAGTTTCACGGGCATTAAAATGCCGGAAATGTCTGTCGAGGAACTCGGATACGGACATGAACGGTCTCTAGCACAAATCAATGACAGGAGCTTACCAGCGTGCTCCTTCACAGCAAGTTTCGCAGATCGTTCGGCAGCGAACGCATTGGAGTTTGGCCCGTATTTCGATCAACCTGGCGCCACAAACAGCGCATGCCGGTGCATTGGGATGGCTGGGACTTTCTGCTCTCTCCGATAACGTGTGTGGCTTATGCAAATGAGTTGTTCTATGCGCTGCTGCTACGGGGGAGTGATTCATGGGCGTCTCCTAGATCCGATGCATGTCACAACTCAAGCCACCTGCAGCAGGTACATAGCACGTGGTTGCGTAGTCCATAACCATTCGGTGTGCGCTGAATCGCCAGGCCAACGTGCTGATCGAGTTCATCATGTACTTGATCCATTGCTGTGGTAGCCCGTCAATGTCTCGGTCGTAGAACATGGGGATGACTTGGTGTTCTAATACGTGATAAAGCGAACTTGCTTCACGTTGATCAGTGATTTTGTCATCAACGTGGTGGCGCCCATTTCCGATCGAGAACCCGTTTGCACCATCGTAGGCTTCTGCCCACCATCCATCACGTACGGACAGGTTGAGAGCGCCGTTGAGGACCGCTTTTTGGCCGCTTGTGCCCGATGCTTCAAGCGGTCTTCTAGGATTGTTCAGCCAGACATCGACACCCTGGATCAAGTGTCGGCAGACGTTGATGTCATAATCTTCAAGGAACACGATGCGGTCTTGAAAGTGACTGTCGTGGCGCGTGTTGGCGATTTCCTGAATGAGCTTTTTGCCAGGCTCATCTCGCGGATGCGCTTTTCCAGCGAAGATCAATTGAATTGGGCGGCTGGGATGCGTCAGCAAACTGCGGAAGCGGTCAAGGTCTGACAGTAATAGCGTTGCTCGTTTATACGTCGCGAAGCGGCGGCCAAATCCAATAGTCAGCACATTTGGATCCAGTAGATGCCGCGACGTCTCGATTATCTGATCGCTTTCTCCTCGCCGCTGTGTTTGTCGTGTGACACGCCGACGCACGAATTCCAGCAGCAGGTTCTTCAGTCCGTTGTGTGTTTCCCACAACTCACCGGGATCGACCTGGTGGATGTTTTTCCAGAGTTCCGGTTCCCCCATGCGACGCATCCACTCGGATGGAAAGTTGCGGTCGTACAGTTGTTTCATTTGCCATGCGAGCCACGTTGGAATATGAACTCCATTTGTGATGTGGCCGATAGGAATTTCCTCTTCGACTCGCCAGGGCCAAATATGTGCCCACATGCGCCGGGACACTTTTCCATGTAGAGAACTGACCGCATTAGCTTTGCGTGATAGTTTGAGCCCCACGACGGTCATGCAAAACGTCTCTGTGTCGTTTTGTGGTTCGACACGGCCTAGCCCCATCAGCTGGTCGAAAGAAATTCCCAGTTGATCACGTAACGGTCCGAGGTGTTCCTCGACCAAGACGCCGTCGAATCGGTCATGTCCAGCAGGTACGGGTGTGTGTGTGGTAAAAACGGTTTGTTGCGCGACGTCACGCACCGCATCATCAAAACAAAGACCATCATCGTGCATGCGTTCTCGAATGACCTCTAGAGGTGCAAAGGCACTATGGCCTTCATTCAGGTGGTAAACACCCGGGGTGATTTGGAGGGCTTTAAGCGCACGGACGCCGCCCACACTCAAGACAAGTTCCTGGCGAATACGTGTACGTTCGTCGCCTCCGTACAGCCGACTGGTGAGTTGCCGGTCTTGTGGGCTATTCCCTTCAACATCACAGTCGAGCAGGTACAGTTGAACACGCCCGACGCGGACGAGCCAGACTTTGGCGAATAAGGTCTCATTGCGAGTTTCGATTTCGACGGTGAGGTCGTTGCCATCAGGTGAACGCGCCGGAGTGAGTGGCAAATTTTCGACCTTGGTGTCCAGATATTCTTCGTTCTGGTACCCGTGGGTGTCGAGGTGTTGTTTGAAGTAACCCTGGTCGTAGAACAGGCCAATACCAATAAGTGGCACACCCAAATCGCTGGCGCTTTTGACGTGGTCACCAGACAGGACCCCGAGACCACCCGAGTAGATTGGCATCGATTCATGCATGCCAAACTCGGCCGAAAAATAGGCTACCGGATTCGCCCCCAGGACGTTTGCGTGGGTCGACCCCCATGATTGTGAATGAGCGACGTATTCCTTGAGGCGACGGTAGGCGTGATTGATGCGGCTATACAGCACCATTTCCTCAGCACGTACGGCTAGACGTTGTGGAGAGAATTCACGCAGCAAAGCGATGGGATTGTGATCTAGTTGTCTCCAGCGATTGGGATCTAGATCGCGAAAGAGGTTAATCACTTCAGGATGCCAGGACCACCACAGGTTGCTTGCCAGTGCCAAGCACTTGTCATAAAGTACTTGTGGTGATAAGTCACTGGAACTAGGGATTTGCGCCCCATGTTCTTGGGGGATTTCAACAGTGCTCACGATCACGTCCTGTGTCCCGCACGTTAGGTATTTGTCAAGAAAAAGCGGCCGAATTGTAATAAGTTGCTTGGATTTCGAAAAGACGAGATGCGGTAAAACACCATGAACGAGCGGTCCAGTCGGCCCGGCCGTATCGTCTCGCCGGATGACGATCAGCTGGGTGAACTTTGCGAACAACTTGGTGCATTGTCCCCCAGTTTGGAGAAGCCCGGGGCGTGGCCTCAGCAGCAATTGCAGCTGTGTGCCCAATATGGCGTGTTTGAGTGGTTTGTAGAGCGCGAATTCGGGGGACAGGGATGGGATACTTCGGCGATTATGCGCGCGTACTTGAAGCTGAGCGCGGCTTGTCTAGCAACGACATTTGTCATCACGCAACGAACCGGAGCCTGTCAACGGATCGCATTGTCTGAAGATAACGAGCTCAAGCGACGGTTGCTTCCAGATCTTGCTTGTGGGGCGCAATTTGCAACGGTTGGTATTTCTCATTTGACGACGAGTCGCCGTCATGAGACGCGCCCGGTTTTGCAGGCGGAAGAAATTCCAACCGGTTTTCGACTGGATGGTTTCAGCCCTTGGGTTACGGGTGTCACATTCGCCGACACAGTGGTGGTTGGGGCCACACTTCAGGATCACCGACAAGTATTACTTGCTCTGCCCACAACTTTGCCCGGTGTCATGGCCGCAGAGTCGGCCGATTTAGTGGGATTGAGCGCGAGTCGCACAGGACCACTGCGTTGTGAGAATGTGGATGTGCCTCGTGAACTTTTGTTGGCAGGGCCAGTTGAAGAGGTGATGAAGACCGGCGCTGGTGCCAAGACTGGCGGGGTACAGACGTCGATTCTGGCTTTGGGGCTCGCGGCGAGCGCGCTTGATTATCTGGATACCGAGGTCTGCAAACGTCCTGACCTCGAGCCACCCACCGTGGCGCTGCGATGCGAGTGGCAGTCGCTCTGCGACGAGTTGTTCGGTCATCTGGACGGACGTCGCGATTGCGACCACCAGGCGATGAGGACTCGCGTCAACAGCCATGTCTTGCGGGCAACACAAGCTGGGCTTGCAGCTGCCAAGGGGACCGGCTATGTGACAGGGCATTCGACCGGAAGATGGTGTCGAGAAGCCTTGTTTTTCCTCGTGTGGAGTTGCCCCCAGCCGGTGCTCGCCGCCAATTTGTGTGAGTTGGCGGGCATTAGTGAAACCTGATGTCGCAGACGGGTTCTTGCCAGACTGAAGAGGGCTGGCTACAGACACCCGGTTTACAGTGACACCTAAGGGCGGAGATACCATGCCGACAGTGGAACCGACTCAATTGACACGACTTGATGATGGCGCTCTGCGGATCGCTTGGAGCAATGGAGAAGTTCGCAAGTACACCGTACAGGAACTTCGTTCCCGCTGCCCATGCGCGACGTGCCGTCAAGAGGCCGTAGCGTCAGATGCGGAGATGTTTCCTGTGTTGTCGGTGGGCGGGCAGGAAAAACTGCAGATTGTGCGCATGACGCCTATGGGGAACTACGCATACGCAATTGAATTCAGCGACGGTCACAATACAGGTATCTACTCACTCACATTGTTGGTGAGTCTGGGCGAACCTGATCAATAAACCTGCCAACTGGGACAAGCACGAACCACAAGAGGATGTCAGCTCTAATGCGCTGCCAAGCAGGTCAGCGCGCGCTCGTGATGGACTGGCAGGAATACGACAACATCAATTTGGTGGAATTGTCGCTCCGTCACTGCTACTGCTGTCCTCTTTCTTCAGCCCTTTGTCCTGAAGGTCACGGAACGCATCCACCCCAAAGCCGTCTTTCTTGGCTTCTTCGTTTTCTTTGATGATTTCTCCACGACCGAGTCGGATCTTCTTGTAAACGTCTTCAGAAACAACGTAATACCAAGGCGCAAATCGAGCATTCAGTTCGTTTACACGTTCGCGTGCTTTCTTGACCGCCGCTTGGTAGTCTTCCAGTTTTTTATCATTTTCTTTCTGAATACGTTCGCGTTCACTTTCAACCTTGGCTTTCTCTTCATCGAGGTCACCCGCAGGTACGCTGCCGGGAGGCGCCGCAGGTGTGTCCTGGGGGGCCGGTGCCTCATCCTGGCACTCTGCTGCGGGTTTTGGTGCGGGCGCCTCGGCACCCTGATCAGCCGGTTTTTCAGGACCGCTGGGACCGGCCGGCACCATGGGCAGTTCTTCTAATGCAGGTTTTTCGATTTTGGCTTCGTTCAGGCGTGCCAGCACGAACAGATACCGATTGAGCCCTGCTTCGTCCCCTTCTGCCTGTGTTCTGGCTACGTTTCCAAAACGTAGCACATATTCCACGCCATCTTTCATGCCAACTAGTACTTCGCCATTAACTGAAAGCAGCTCCTGACGCTGCTCTTGGCCCATCGTGAGGCCGAAAAATCCTTTTTGAAAAAGACTATTGAAACTCTCCTGATCAGCCATGAAGTCGGCGCCGGCTGTTAGGTCCTTGCCAAGCCCTGCCGGCTTTTTTTCGACGTCGACAATCTTCAAGTCCCCCAACGCGTTCTTGAGATCGTTGAGTTTGGTGTTGTCGAGCTCTTCTGCGTCGGCCAGACTGCCGGAAAACGGCTTGTTTTCCTTGTCGTAGGTGATTAGGTCTCCCAATTCCCATTTGCTGTCTGTACTGTTGTAATTCAAGGTAATGTCGTGGCGCCGATTAATGCTTACAGCAAAACGATTGCCACGCAGTACTTTTTGCACCGAATAGTCTTTAAGCTGTAAGTTTTCCACGTCGAAAGTACTGAGTTTGAGTAAGTCTTGTTCGACCCAGTCGGAAAACTTGGTGGACAGTTTTTCGGGGTCGATTTTGGCGACGTAGACAGGATCTTGGCCGACTTTGCGGACAAACCGCTGGCCTTCACTGCCCTTGACTTTTTTGCCAATGATGATTTGGACAACGTTGTCATTCGCTTCATTCTTGACTTCGACCAGCATCCCGATGCCCACATCTCCAGCGCTGGTTTGTTCTTCGCTCGGTTCCTCAACTCCATATAGCTTCCAGTCACTCTTCTCTAACGATGCCGTAGCGAGACTCTTCAGGTCGGTTAATCCAACTGTTGCATCTCGAATCTGATCTGCTGCATCGGCGGGATAGCCGTCGTGTGAAGGTAGCGACCACACACCGCTCGTTTCCGACCTTCGAGTAACTTCGAATTCCTTCAGTTCGGCTAGTTCTTCATCGTATTTGACAATGCGCAAGTTCGCAGCCTTGTTGGGGTCCTCGAATCCCTCCGTCAGCGCGACTTCTCCAGGGTCGCTGACAGTCGACTCGGTCGACGGATGAAAAACAATTGCTCCTCCCAGTGCGATTGCAGCGACGGCTCCAAATGCAGCAGTTTTGGTTAACTCATTCATGATTTTTCTTACCAATGGGGCTTGAGGCTATTTCGTAACGGACTGCACGGTGGCTATTTCAGCCGCGACTTGGCAACCCCTTCACGTTCTCTCAAGCTGCGAGAGACAAACACGACAAACCCAACCAAGATGGGTGGAATTGCTGCTAACAATGTCATGTACTTCACACTGTTTTGTATTTGACGCACTTGATTGTCGGAGTCACGGCGACTTGCCTCAATCGAGGTGTTCATAGCGCGTTGTTCCTTTTCGCGCTGTACGTCAAGTCTGCGCCTTAGTTTTTCCTGCACGATGGAGAATTGCTGCGATTCCGACTGGTATTCCTCGTAGACGTCCTCCCCATTGCGATAACGTGCTTCCAGCGACTCAACCTTCTTGCGGAACTCGTCGATTTGCTTCTGGTTACTGGCTTCCGCTTCCTGTAGCTTCTTGTCAAATTCTTGTTTGAATTCGCCGCGAGCTTGTTGTTCTTTTGCCCGTGCATCTTGCCGCACATTTTCGATCAGTGAAAGTGTCTGGTGTCGGGTCTTGCGTTTGCGGATTTCAACGTAGTCATCGTCTCCTGACAATGCGTCAATGACGTTGAGCATGAAGGTCACATTCTCGAATTGCCAGTTAAATTCGCCGGTCTGGTCGGGCTGTGCACGGATTCGCAGGAAGGCCGGGCTCATAACGTCGATATCGGCGACGTAGATGACGTCGATTTCCTTTTTGCTCTCCTCTTGTTCCGCACTGGGTTCATCAGCTGGGGCAGGTGTTGCAGTGGCATCAGTGGCCGAGGTTGATCCATCCTCTTCATCGGCCATCAATTCGTCTTCGGTGACTTCGCCCTGGATTCGCGCGGCCAGGATCTGAGAACCTTTGGCCTTCGAATTCACCTGCTGGATTTCCTTTAATAGGTTCCCCAGGTATTGGGGTGTTTGCTGCATCTGTCGTTCTGCATCTTCGTAATCCTGTGAAGCGATACTTCCGGCCTGAGCGCCAGTAGTGACTAGTGGTGTAAAAGTCAGCTTGCTTTTCACGCTCTCGTCATTTGAGATGCCGCCGGGCAAGATAAAGAGCAGCTCGGCAATTCCATTGGTGATTGAACTCTCGGTTGAAAAGGCCTCTTCAGCACCAATTGCCTCGTTGCGGATGATGACCCAGAGATCATTCCATTGCTGCGTTTGGTCGATGCGCGGATAAGGATTGTATTCGTGGAAAACGAGATGTGGCTGGTAGAGTCCATCCATCCCGTTGGCTCCCGGCACGTCGATGTCAAGGACTTTCCAGAGTTTGCGAATATCCCCTTTAGGGATCGGGCCACCGCCACCACCCATGCCGCCCATACCACCCATCATTGGATTTTGAGGTCGACGCTTCGGTTGTCCTGTTGGTGTACCAGGCATCAGCATCGGTCGAGGATCTTCAAAAATAGCCGTGGGCATTCCGTCTTTGATGGCGGCGATGACATTGTCAAGCTCAGGTGGCCCTAGTGACGAAGGTTGAACCACCATCATGGCATCGTACTTCATCTTGCCATCGTGTTTACTGGTATCGATGGGCGCTGTCGGATCGATCTCTTCGACGTCGTACTGCTTTTCCAACTCTTGAATAATGAGTTGTTTGGGAATCTGTTGCATGCGTTGCATATCGAACGACCCGAACATGCTGGCGTCTGTCTTGACGACGGCCAGTTTCTTACGTTTGGTTTTGGCAACGGTGGCAATCGAACGGGCGAGTTCGTACTCGACAGGTACCCCATAGTCGAAGAAAGGGATCACAACTTTATCCAAGTTGCAGCGGAACGCCGCCCCCATAATCACCTCCGTTTGTTCAAAGCGTCCTCGCGTGCGCACGTTAACGATGGTTGGTTCAATCCCATATCGTTCCTTGGCAATGGTCGCTTCGTCGCTGAAGGGTTGCAGGTCCTGATAGATATTCACTTCGATATTGCTACCCCGCAACCGCTCGAACTCTTTGAGCATCGAGAGCAGGTCGGTGCGCGTCTTAACGTAAATTTCTGGAACGGTACTGCTGATGAAAGCATCGATACGGATGACGCCATTATCGATGTCAAGGCTGCGAATCAGATCCTTTGTGTCGTTCGAGATTGTGCTGATTTTTCCCTCGGAAAGATCTTTGCGAAACCAGTCTTGGTTTGTTACGAGGTGGCTGAGACCAAGCATCGTCAAAATCAAGGCAACCGATCGGATAAGGAAGTGCAGTCCCATTCCTTTTCCAGTTTGGCCAGCCGACCAGTGCCGCTTGCCGATCAAGATCATGCTCAGGTACAGGCCGATGGAGATGACCAGCAGGAAGTAGATCATTGACGAGCTGCTGACGACTCCACGTCCTAAGTCATCAGCTTTGGCGGACATGCTGAAAGACGCAATAGTTCGCGCGGTGGTAGCCTGAGAAGCGGGCGTGAGTGTGTCGATGTACGAAATAAAGACGAGCGGTGCATTAAATACCACACCCAGAATGAAACCGACCGTCAGATTACTTGTCAGGAATGATGCCACCATGCCAAGAGAGAGCATGGCCATACCCATTAACCAGTACCCCAAATAGGTTGTTGAGAGCAGTCCGGCATCCAGATTTCCGTTGGTCAAGCCTGCCAAAACGGCGCTGTTGGCCAATTGGGAAAACAAGAGCGACGCGGTGAAAACCCCACCAGTGGCCAGGTATTTTCCGACCACAATATCGAAGTCATTGGCCGGCAGGGTGAGCAGCAGCTCGTCGGTTCCCTGACGGCTCTCTTCAGACCAGATCCCCATCGTGATAGCTGGGATGAAAATCAGCATGACCATTGGCAAGTACTGATTGAGCTGGTCCAGATTGGCGAGGTTATTAATGAAGAAGTTTGGCGGCCAGAATGCAGCCAGCGAAGTAAGCAGGACGAATAGACACAGGAAGACATAGCCGGAAGGGTTACTGAAATAGCCGATGAAGTTGCGTTTCAATACCGCAAAAGCGATTCGGCCGCTGGAGTTTGCACGCAGATAAACTGCATGCATCAGGGAAGCGACGAGATTGAAGCCAACCAATGGATAAACCACGTTATCCAACGACTGGAGAGCAATCACCAAGGCCATGAGCAGGAGGGCAAAGCCGCCAATAAACTTGGGATCTCGATAGACAGCAAGCGGCATCGCAATAGAGATCGCCGTCCAGACGAAAACGGCATCGATGAAAAGAAAATTGATCAGGGCAATTACGATATCCATTACTTTAACTCGCGTATGATGTTGTCGATCAATCAGGACTGATCGAGCCCAGGTACCTTAGATCTACAGGGACCTTAGATCTACAGGGACCTTAGATCTCGATGGGTCGTTGCACAGTATAGGTTGCCCAGTTTCGGGGAAAGGAAGACTGTTTTTTCCGTTTGACGATGTTTTTCCGTTTGACGATGTTTTTCCGTTTGACTATGCGTCAGTTGAGGTCAGTTCATAAAACGCCTGTTCCATGCCTTTGCCGTTCTTGTCGAGGTCCGTAGCTGGCCCGTCGTACACAACACGGCCTTCGTCGATCAGAATGACCCGGCTCGCCATAGCTTCGACTTCCTGGAGAATATGTGTAGAGAGGAGGATTGTTTTTTCTTCCCCTAGTTGCTTAATTGTGTCCCGTACGTCGCGAATTTGATTGGGATCAAGTCCGGCCGTCGGTTCGTCCAGAATGAGGACATCCGGTTCATGCAAAAGTGACTGCGCTAAGCCCACTCGCTGCCGATATCCTTTTGAGAGTTTTCCGATGGGCTTGTGATAGACGCTTCCAAGTGAGCAAAGGTCGACTACCGAGTCGATACGTTCGCTGCGCCGCTCGGGGCCCATGCCCCGCGCTTCGGCAAAAAAGCTCAACAGGGAGGCGGGTGTCATTTCTGGGTAGAGCGGTCCGTTTTCTGGCAAATAGCCCAGCCGCTCGCTGCCGGCAAGACGATCTTCTTGCATGTTGTGGCCGGAGATCCTGGAAGCCCCTTCCGAGGGCGCCAGGTATCCCGTGAGCATTTTCATCGTGGTACTTTTTCCTGCGCCGTTTGGTCCGAGGAAAGCAACAACCTCTCCCTGATTCACCGTGAACGTGACATCGCGGCAAGCGGTAAAAACACCATAGAATTTGGACAAACCCACCGCCTCAATCATCGCGGGTCTATTGGGAGTGGGGTCAGATTCGACTTCAGCCATGGGGAATTCTCGCTACCCGGGGAACATATGATTCAGGGGTTGAGCGGTTAGATGATTGCCATCGATACCGAGGGTGGTGCCGCAGCTCGAAGACCCCCCCCAGGAAAGTTCTCCGGCAATCTAAATACTGTTATTTTGGCAACAGGTGTTAGGTCCGCTAATTTATGAACCAGAGAGCCGGAATTCAAGCGGCTAGCCACACTTTTTTCGGTCAGTTGGGGATTTTTATGGATTGGGGCGGACTCGCAAGGCGGGGGAGGAATTGCGGGCGGAACTCAGGCTCACCACGACCCGCTACGCAGACACGTATGAGGTGTACGAGGAATGGGCGCTTGTGCCCACTCGCTGACACTTTGGTTTTCGACAGCTGCGCAGTTTCTTTGGTCCCTCAGTTTCTTTGGCCCCTCAGTTTCTTTGGCCCCTCAGTTTCTTTGGCCCCACAGTTTCTTTGGCCCCACAGTGCCTTTGTTGCACAGGTATTTCAGGGCACGGATTGGCGATCGGTGGGCCAGAATATTCTCATGATTGAGGTTGGCCCGATCGAACCGCAGATTCCAGGAGCGGAGTCGCGGTATGCCGAAATGATACATGCTGTTTCCAATGGGCGTTGTCGGCTGTGGGGAAATCGGTACGTAAGTGGACTCCTCGAGATTCCTGCCGGCAGGAGGCTGCTGCAACCATAAGCCTTGCGATGGTTAGCAGATTCTGCAACTCCCAGCCATTTTGCGTATCAAATTGTCGAACAAGTACGTAGCGACACCAGTGTTCGATCGTTTGACGTGCTTCTTCTAGGCCTTTGGCTTCACGTCGGACGCCCATTGAACGCCACATCAGGCTTTGCAAGCTGTTGCGAATATCCGCCAGGTCGAGTGCTTCGACTGGTTGTAGCGACTTCATGTGGTCGATCGGTGGGGCGCGGTAGTCATCGGTTTGTGTCGCGGCCGCTTGTGCGGCGCCTGCGCCGGCCCGGTCTCCGTAGACGAGGCCTTCCAGAAGGCTATTCGAAGCGAGTCGATTGGCTCCGTGAAGGCCACTAGAAGTGACTTCGCCGGCGGCCCAGAGACCGGGAACACGGGTGCGCCCCATATCATCGACGATCACGCCGCCAATCATGTAGTGTGCGCCGGGGCGGACCGGAATAGGGTCTCGGGTCACATCGATCCCAAATTCCTCGCAGGTGTGAGCGATTCCTGGAAATCGGGCACGTACGAACTGCGCGTCCAGGTGGCTCAGGTCGAGATAGACGCAGGGATGTTGTGTCTCCTGCATCTGGCTCACAATAGCCTGCGACACCACGTCTCGTGGCGCCAGTTCTTCTCGCGGGTCGTATGTTTCCATGAATCGCAGGCCATTGCGATCGACCAGGTAGCCCCCCTCTCCCCTTATGGCTTCGGTGATCAGGCTGCGGCTCGTCCCAGCGATGTACAACACGGTTGGATGAAATTGAAGGAATTCGAGATCTCGCAATTCGCCCCCAGCTCGAAATGCCAAGGCATGTCCGTCAGCCGTGGCGACTGGTGGATTCGTAGATTCGCGGTAAAGCTGACCGCCGCCGCCCGTGCAGAGGATCGTTTGTTTAGCCCATACCAATGCCATGTCTTGCCCGGTAGATACCAATGCGCCTCGGCAGATCCCGTCATGGGTGAGCAAGTCGACGGTAAAGGTGTTCTCCCAAACTCGTATATTTGGCAATTTTCGGGTCCAGGAAATTACGGCCCGCATGACCTCCTTGCCGGTTGCATCGCCCAACGCATGAACGACCCGATGGCGGCTATGCCCCCCCTCCCGCCCTAATTCGAGTTCACCGTTGTCCCTATCGAATCGGGTTCCCCACTGCATGAGCTGCTGGATCTGGTCCGGCGCTTCACGCACGACCATCTCGACAATTTCGCGATGGCACAGTTCACCACCGGCCAACACGGTGTCGGATACATGGTCTTCAAAGCGATCTTCCGGGGCCAGCACGCCGGCGATGCCCCCTTGTGCGTAGTTGCTATTCGATTGCCGTAGGTCGTCTTTTGTAATCACCAGTACTTCTTGGTTACTGGTAACGGCATTAGCGGCTCGTAGACCCGCGAGCCCCGCTCCGATGATTAAGATATCTGTGAAGTGATGCGGTAGACGTTTAGGGTCGAAAGCGGTGAGGTACCGGGGGATTTCGCTCACGGAGACTCGCTGGGGGTTCGAGATACGCTACGTTTGTAAGCATTGAACCGTTTCCGCAATCCAGGGGGAGGCGCGAAACGGGCTCCCGCATCATTCAGATTGCTGATTCGACTTTTGCGGGCATCCCGTTGATTGATGCGGGTTCCTTGCGGTTTCAAGCCGAGACTGCGCAATGCCTGCTGCAATTCATACTTACCGGTGGGGGTCGCGGCATTCCTTTTGAGCTGCTTCCAGCGGCGTACGAATTCGGTGATATCTTCTGCATTCCAATTGAGTTTCTTGAGCAGTTTGGGGTCAGGATTGCTTTCCTGTTCCGCTAGTTTCTCGAGAACCAGGTCAGTGGCTTTTTGCGCGTGTTCCAGGTCAGGAGTATCACCAGCGCGGACTTCAGCCTCGCTACTTCGGCTTGCGTCATTAGACTCGGACGGAATGCCGCCGCCTCGTGGATTTGCTTTTGCCGGACTGCTGCGACCTGCAGTGGCAGCCCCTTCATCTCCAGCTTTCTTGTCTTGTTCGGATTCGGGAGCGGTTTGGTTGCCGGAGCCAGTAGAGTCGTTACTAGTTTGTTCCGGGGAGGATGAGTTGCTCGTATCGTCAGCCCCCCTGCCCTTGCGAGTCTGGTTATTTTGTGTGGCGTTGGGCTGCTCCGAGTCCCCCTGTTTCTTCTCTGGTTGCTCTTCGGTCTGTGGCGATTGATCAGTTCTGGATGACTCACCAGAGTCTGGTTTCTGGCCAGGCTTGGAAACGTCGGTTGTGGGTGTGTCGGTTCGAGATGTTGCGTCTTGTGACGGTTGATTTTCGCTTGCGGATTTCTCCTGTGGCGAGGTGGACGGGTTTGACTGGACAGTGGCCGGTTTTGCATCCGCTTGGGAAGTATCCGTGGCGTTGTCAGGACACGGGTTCTCATCTTGTTTGGCTTGGTTAGAACTTGGTTTTTGGGGCGTGTTGGCGTTATCCGTTTCCGGGGAATCATCAGTCGCACCCCCAGTCGCGGGCGTCGCAGGTGGAGCCTGTTCCGTGTTGTCGCCTGGGCCATTGTCACCGGGAGACGGGGAAGTTTCCGGTGACTCGTTGGGACTCTCAAGAGATCGCGCTGGGCCATCTTTGCCCGCGTTCTTTGCCTGAGTAGCGTTTGGCGGTTGCTGGCTATCTGCTTGCCCGGAGGAGGCTGTTCCATTCCCTGTGGCTTCTCTGCGACTCGGGGACTCGGTTGCTGGTCGATCTTCTGGCGATGAAGTTTCTTCTGCAGCGGAATCGTCTGGTTGCGTATCTCCCGCGGCTTCTTCACGTAAGTAGTCCAGCACGCGTTCTATGGCTTCTCCGTCGTGTGACGCGGGTTGTGGGTCTGAAGGCGGATCCCCGGTAGATTTCTGGTCCATGTTTCCGGCGTTCGAGACACCTTCAGAGGCTGTTGGATCAACGGGCGTCCGGTTTTCCCCGGAACCATTTTGGGATCCCTCGTCAGGTGCAGAGGAATCAGCTGAGCTGTCGGGGTCCTCTTGTGACGCGTTGGATGTCGTCGAGCCTGGCTCATTAGATTCCGCTGAGCTTTCTCCTTCCTGGTTCCCTGTTTCCGACGTGTCGTCAGAGCCCACGTCGCTCGGTTCCTGATCGGTGGCCTGCGCTTCCGTGTCACTAGGTTGTGGTGTTTTGGAACCTGCTTCGCTTTTGGCTGAAGTATCGGATCCGTCACCTGCGCCTTGGCCATCCCCTGAATTGTTGGTCTTCTCGGATTTACTTCCAGAGTTCTTCTCGGGGGATTCTGTATCCGACTGTGGGTCGTGATCGGGTGGCAGGCCGGTGGAGTGTACGGGAGGAGTGATAACGATGTAGTACCTGGGGGTCGTACGTGAATTCGGTGCGGGAGTGCTAGTCTTGGGGTCGACTCGATTGTCCTCGGCGAGTGCCCATAGGGCGATCCGATCACCTGTCCGCAACCCCAGTTTCCGAGGTGTGAATGGATAGGTTTCGACGACTTGGCCAGTCCGCCCAGCGGCATCCTCGAGGATGTCGTGTGACAGTATTGAGTCGTTACCGGCTGCAGCACGTAACTGAATTCGGCGCAAACCGTAATCGGGATCAATGGCTCGAATCTCTATTTGCTGTGTTCCATCCTCTGGCAATTCGATTTCGCGTGACTTGGGATTGAGAATTTCAATTTCCGGCACAAGGTCGCGAAGCACGTCAATCCGGTAGCGGATCACCTCTTGATTGCGTTCCCCACCGAGATTGCGGAACCGAATCCCGTATTCGCTGAGTTGCAATTCGCCATTGTGGTTGTCCACTAAGCGGAAGCCACCCTCGCATCGATCCTGATCGCACCGCATGGCACGCGGCGACCCGCCGGTTTTGGTATCGCGCGAAAATAATTCAATGACCGCCGAATCTACTTTCTGGTTGGCTTGCGCATGGATTGTAATTTGCGTGCCTGCGACAGCTTGGATATGAGGATTTCCGACGATGGTTTGTTTGGGTAAACGAGTGTAGTCGGGGAACTCGTAGTCCACGCTTTGCACGGTGATTACTGGTGTTGGGGTGACTTCGAGAAGATACTCCGTGCTGAGCACATCGCCCGCACGAATCGAATACACAAGGCTGGCTTGGATGCCAGAACTGGTCGGAGGTAGGGTTGCTTCGTGCTGTTGGGTTTCGGCATTCCATTGCATTGGCAAGGTCTGGTTGACCAATTGGCCGTCGACACTGGAATATTGCAGTTCGACTGGGGCATCATTGCCAATCCCTGAAATTCCCGCACCGATGGTCACGAAGTGGCCCTGATACGCAGCGCGTTTTCCTGGTGGTACTGAAGATAGGATCGGACCGTCTGCGGTGGCTCGATGGTGCTCCTGGATCAGGAAAATATCGGCTCTCGTTGGACGTTCGATGCTTTTCCAAGGAGCTGCGACTCGCGATATCGACTGAAAAGGATCTTTTGGGGAGAAGATCTTGTAGAGGCCGAATAGTGTAACGATTGTGGCGAGCGCGTAGCCAAGTTTCAGCGTTGTGCTGCGATCTACCGCATCGTCAATTGAAACGGTCGCCAAATCCGTCGCAGCTTTATGTTGCAGTGCCTGGAACACAGAACTTTGATTGACACGCGTGTCCGTTCGAAAGGTAAGAAAATTGATCAGGCTGTTTTTTAGTCTTGGTTCACTTCGTTCGATGGCCCGGGCGGCGAAAACCGGGTTTATGCTACGAACTGCCAGCGGCAGAATGAAACGTAATAAATAGCCAGTCATGCCTGCCAGCAATGCAACGAATGCCACTGCTCGCCCCCAGTAGCCAAGATCAAACAACCAGTGGTCAGCAAGGCTCACCAAGAACAAGAAAACAAGGACACCAATGACCAGCAGCATACAGCGGCTTAATAGATCCGTGACTTTGACCTGGCGCCGGGCAGATCCCAGCTGGCGTTCAATTAGAGCTGCGTATTGATCTGCCGGCAGTGCAGGCGGCGCTGTGCTGTCAGTCGCCATGAGTGCTCACCGTTTGTTGGGATGTGTGGCAACGTTGGGGAGTTTTGACAAGCTTGCGATGAATTCAACTACTAATGTGGGGGAGCCCCTGCCGTCCACAGGTATGTCGGGACCATCGCGCACATCCCAAAACCTGGAAGGCTGCAGAGCATTATCGGCACCCATTAGTATATCCGATGAATGGAGAATTGGGCTTTGGCGCGGGCCCCTATGATGGGGGGCGTAGGGTGTTCAGGTTAATGGCGCTATTGATGTTGCACTCCGGATGTTTCTGTGCAAATGCGCGCAACTTTTGAGGTGGGATTTTTACACCGTACAGGTTGAGTCGGCGGAGTTCGTGTAAAGGTTGCAGGTGTTGCAGCGCGTCTCCGGTTAAGGCCGTGTTGTTGAGGTTCAGGTCGACGAGTGTTTTGAGTTGGCTAATTGGCGCCAGATGCTGGTCCTGGATCGAAGTAAACGCGAGATCCAGTGTGACTAGGCCGGATAACGGTTGCAGATTGATAAGGCCGGGGCCGTTGATCTGGCAGCTGGCCAGATGCAGCGTATCAAGTTGGCGTAATTGGCGCAAATGTCGCAATCCGGCATCCGTGATTTGTGTGTGCCGAAGATCCAGAAACGCAAGTTTGTTTAGGCTCGCAAGTTGCGCCAGGCCATTGTCGTCTATTTGGGCACGAAAAAGGTCGAGACCTTGTAGCTGCCGCAGGTCTGTCAGCAAATTCAGTTCACGTGAAGCAACGGGACGATAAATGAATGACACGAACGTCGCGTTTGCGACAAAGTCGATTCCAAAGTTTCGTTGAATAAAGCCAACCAATGGCCACGATGGTGGTTCACTGTATTTGACCTTGGCACCTATTTGCCTGAGCTTTGTGACAGCGGCCCGCTGTTGTTCGGATTTATTCACGTGATCCGCTACAAGGGCCATTAGCACACCTGCCAAGGCAGTCAGGAGTAATAGTCCACGTAACGTAAAACGCATGTGCGCAGCAGGTGGTTTTGTCGGTTCTCCACCCGATCCATCGTGAATTTCAGACCATGCTGACCGCCGGTGGTGCACGATCAATCGCGGACGTTTCATCGGATCGGTTACCCTGCCTTGATTGGTTGCCTTTAGTAGTACATTGTAGTGACTTCGTGATGACCTGATATACAGACAAAGTCCGAGCATTATCGGGTTGAGTGATTCGGGTTGAGTGATTCGTTACCGAAATCAGTGAGTTGTTTGCATGTCTTCGTATGCCATTACCGATGTAGTTCAACTTCATCCGCAAGACAACGTCTGTGTCGCGGCCCGCAACCTCCAGGCTGGCGAAGTAATACAGATTGACGATCACTCGTTTACCGTTAATGAAGAGGTGCGATTGGGGCACAAGATTGCCTTGGCCGGTATTGGTTGCGGTGAACCGGTTCGTAAATATGGACAGATTATTGGTTTTATGACACAGAAAGTTGACTCGGGCGGGCACGTGCATTCGCACAATCTGGGGCTCGGAGAGTTCCAGACAGAATACGCGAGTGCGACGGAGATTCCGCCGGCGCCTGAACCTCTAACCGGACGGACGTTCGAGGGATACCGGCGGTCGGATGGCAAATCTGGTACACGCAACTACCTGGCGGTCATTTCAACCGTGAATTGTTCGGCATCGGTTAGTAAATACGTCGCGGAACGGTTTGGTTCAGCTGCCTTGGCGGAATTTCCAAATGTTGATGGTGTTGTTGCCTTTAAACACAACACGGGTTGCGGCATGCAATTTGGTGGTTTGAACCACCAGTATTTAAACCGGGTAATGGGTGGGATTGCCCGTCACCCGAATATTGGTGCATACCTGTTGATTGGATTGGGTTGTGAGCAGGGCGCGATGGGTTATTTGATGGAAGATCAGGGACTGATTCAAATCGAAGGAACGGTGGCATCTGCAGAAAGGCCGCCGGTGTTTTCTATGCAGGATATGGGGGGCACCGTACGTACCGCGGAGGCTGCTATCGAAAAAGTTGCGGAACTATTGCCTTACGCCAATGACACGCAACGCGAGTCTATTCCGGCCAGTGAGATAATCTTGGCAACCGAATGCGGCGGGTCAGATGGAAATTCGGGGATCACAGCGAATGCTGCGCTGGGTTGTGCCTCCGATATGATCGTTGCTAGTGGCGGAACTACGATTCTAGCGGAAACATCTGAGATTTACGGCGCGGAACACTTGCTCACCCGTCGCGCTCGAACACCGGAAGTTGCGGAGAAACTGCTTGAACGCATTGACTGGTGGAAGTGGTATGCGAAAACATTCGGGGCCGAATTAGACAACAATCCGTCTGTGGGAAATAAAGAAGGTGGTTTGACGACGATCGCCGAGAAATCACTCGGCGCGGTTGCCAAAGCCGGTTCTACGGCCTTGGAAGAAGTCTACCACTACGCGGAGCCGGTCAGCTCAAAGGGGTTTGTTGTGATGGATACGCCCGGATTCGACCCACCTAGCGTCACGGGCATGGTGGCTGGCGGCGCCAATGTTTGTGTGTTTACCACTGGTCGTGGCAGTTGTTTTGGTTGCAAGCCAACTCCCTCGATCAAGGTAGCGAGTAATTCACCGATGTTCGAACGCATGCGTGACGATATGGATATCGACGCAGGCACGGTATTGTCGGGACGTACCGTGGAGCAAGTTGGTGCCGAGATTTATGAGAAAATCCTGGCTGTTGCCAGTGGTGAGCAACCCAAGAGCGAGCAACATGGGATCGGTGATGAGGAGTTTGTTCCCTGGGTGGTTGGCCCGGTTCTGTGATGCATGTTGGATTTGCATTGGCCAGTCGCTCGCTCTTTAACACGAAAGCTGCTTCGAGTTTTGGTCGATAGCTTACCTGTAGCTGTTATTGCGGTACCGAAGCCTGTGTGAGGCTCCCTGTTCAAGCAGCATCCACTGCGTTCGCTTGGTAGGAGTAGAATTGTGAAGGGCACATGGCGCTTGTGAGCAGTTGACAGAACCAATGCCGGCGCCCCGATTTGCAGATCTTGGCATGGAGTCCTGCGATGAAAATTGGCGTGGCGGTACCACCGACTGGGCAACGCCTGTTTCCAAGGCGAGAATTTCTCGAGCGCGCCGCGGGCGGTATTGGGGCTTCAGCGTGGGCGACCTTGCTGGCCGGGCAAGCCCAGCAGGCTGGAACCGCGGGTTCATTTCTCGATAGTGGGCCATTGGCTAGGGCGAAACGGGTCATTTTCCTGTTGCAGTCGGGAGCGCCGTCACAGCTGGATTTATTCGACCCCAAGCCTCGACTGCGGCGAGCGCACGGTCAGGATTTGCCGCCATCAGTCCGTATGGGACAACGTTTGACGAGCATGACCTCGGACCAACCGACCAGACCGATCGTTTCGTCGATGTTTCGTTTTGCTCGCCATGGGACGTCTGGAATGGGCCTAAGTGAACTGTTGCCCAACACCGCACAAATTTGCGATGAGATTTGCCTGGTACGCTCACTGCACACAGAAGCAATCAATCACGATCCGGCGATCACTTTCATGCAGACTGGAAGTCAGCAGGCAGGACGCCCCAGCATTGGAGCGTGGTTGGGGTATGGTTTGGGGGCTGAAAACGAAAACTTGCCACATTTCGTTGTCATGATCTCAGGGGGCAGTCCTGGCGATCAACCATTGTTTGGACGGCTGTGGAGTGCGGGTTTTCTTCCCAGTCGTCATCAGGGCGTGAAGTTTCGTGGTGGACGTGAACCACTGCTGTATCTTTCGAATCCGGCTGGAATTGACGCACAGATGCGCCGACGTCTGCTTGATGCGCAGGCGAATCTAAACCGTTTACAGTTCGAACGGTATGCTGACCCTGCGATCCAGTCACGTATTGAACAGGCGGAGTTGGCGTACCGGATGCAGACTTCCGTCCCCGAATTGACCGACCTCTCAGCGGAGTCAGCCGAGACACTTGCGTTTTACGGAGAAGATGCGCGGACTCCCGGAACCTATGCGGCAAATTGCCTGTTGGCACGACGTTTGATTGAGCGTGGAGTGCGTTTTGTACAACTGTTTCACCGGGGCTGGGATCACCACCTTAATCTCCCCACTCGAATCCAAGGAAAATGTCGCGAAACGGACCAGGCGTCGGCGGCATTGGTACTGGATTTGAAACAACGCGGATTGTTAGAGGACACTTTGGTCGTCTGGGCCGGCGAGTTCGGCCGTACTGCTTACTGCCAAGGTGAATTAACTGCTGAAAACTACGGTCGTGATCATCATCCGCGTTGCTTTTCCGCTTGGTTAGCGGGTGGAGGAATCCGCCCAGGGTTCGTCTATGGAAAAACCGATGACTTCTCCTACAACATTGTTGAGAATCCGGTCCACGTGCACGATCTGCAAGCGACGATCTTGGCTTGTCTCGGAATTGACCATGAACGACTGGTTTACCGGTTCCGTGGTCGGGACTACCGTTTGACAGATGTCGCTGGTCAAGTTGTCAACGACATATTGCTCTAGTATTGCGAGCTTATGTTTGCCAGGGGTTACGTTGCCGGAATTCTTTGGATGACGGCCTCGGTAAACTCCTGTGTGTTAAGGGACCCTCCCAGGTCTCGTGTGGTTTGTCTTTCGAGGAGTGTCTGGTTGTATGCGCGTTTGAGTCGAGTTGCTACGGTTTTACAGGCGTCGTCGCCACGTGTGTCGTTGAGGTAATTCAGCATCATCACGGCCGACATTAACAACGCGAGAGGGTTCGCAATACCTTGGCCAGCGATGTCGGGTGCGGAGCCATGTACGGCTTCGAAAACTGCCTGGTCGTCTCCAAAATTAGCCCCAGGTACAACACCTAGGCCACCAACTAGCCCGGCACAGAGATCACTTACGACATCGCCATAGAGGTTTTCCAGGAGCAGGATATCGAATTGTGTGGGGTCCTGGACAAGCTTCATGCATCCGGCGTCGATTATCGCTTCTTCATATTCGATGTTCGGGTAGTCATGTTCGTGTACGTGTCTGGCACACTGTAGGAACAAGCCATCCGTCATTTTCATAATATTGGCTTTGTGGAAGACGGTGATCTTATCACGCTTGCGTTTAGTCGCGAAACGGAATGTCCATTGCGCAATGCGCATGCAAGCTGTTTCGGTCGCCACCTTCATACTCATCACCACATCGTCAGTTACCTGATTTTCTACGCCACTATAAAGTCCTTCAGTGTTTTCACGAATTACGACCAAGTCGATGTCTTCAAAACGGCTGGAGACACCGGCCAAATTCCGCACTGGACGAACTGCGGCGTACAGACGCAGTTGTTTACGCAACTGAACATTGACGGACTGAAATCCCCTGCCAACGGGTGTGGTGCAAGGGCCTTTTAGTGCGACTCCTAGATGTTGGATGGCTTCCAAAGTCTCGGTAGGTAATGCGTCCTGGCCGTTTTCAAGTGCGGCCAGTCCAGCGGAAAATCGCGTGAAACTGACGGGGGCCTCGGCAGCTTCCAGAATGCGGATGACAGACTCGGCGACCTCGGGACCAATTCCGTCACCGGGAATCAAGACGGCTTGATGGAGTGTCATAGGTGTTGCTAGTGCGAAGAAGGCAATCAAATAGGCTGGGGATTGATGATTTTACCGCGTGGTTACAGCTTGTTTACAGACGGCCCTGCAGTTGCAATCTAATTCCGTTCCAACGCCTCGGGTTGGTGGAGGGGCCTGTCCGGTTTGACAGGATTGACACAGGAGGACGGTTGGCGGGTGCGTCACGATGGTGAAGACTGAATAATGCCAACACCCTACCCTGTTCCACCCTAACGTGACCATACCAGGGGCCAAGAAATGGGCCACGCAGTAGGTTCCAGCGTACCGTACAGATAGTACGCAGTATAAATCGCCAGCAAACCTGTTGCGAAACACGCCAGTTTTCGTAGTACACGCCTGCGGCGACACGATGCGAGGACGGCGTTTCTTGCAACTTCGTTTGCCAAACTTCTGAGCGGCGCGAGCTGAATTTGGAGGGTGTCTGAGCAAACGTGACTGGTTGGGTTGAGCAGACTTGGTGGTTGTTGCTTTTTGTGTCGTGAGTGAGGTGCTATTTCAGTTTCCAGTGCTATTGCTTTTGACTTTGACGGACAAGATGAAGCGAGGCTGTGTCGGCTGCGGGCCCCGACCTTCTCTTGGTTTGCGTTGGATACCGGTTGGGTACCATTTTTCAGGTTCGTCAAGTAAGCCGCCATGGTCGTTAGTTGGAAATTGGGATTGGAGTTAGTGGGTGGTTCATTTGTTTTCAGATCAGTGCTGTCGCCATGGTCGTCGGACAGGTCTGAACTACCGGTAGGCTGGAAAGCTAACCCAACAGCGTTGAAGGTTGGAAACTTGCGTTCGTTGGCGATGCCATTACTGGTCTGTAGGTGGGCTGCGGTTAGCGTTAAAGGTGGATGTGCGTGAGGGTAATCAGGCATGGCAAACACTTCGGTCAGGAAGGCGCAGGGGAGCAGCTTGTTTTGTGTCTGTTTGTAGGAGGCTCCTGACCCGTGGTGTACTGCACATCGATGTGCAAGTTCAGAGCCAAGGCGACCAGGCTCGGCAGGTCCACCCCATCAGAGACCTATAGGTCGCAATGGAAAACGAGTCAAATTTCGCAAGTCAGGGAATTGGTTGGTGACTTTGACCCCTGTTTGTGAAGACTGAGCCGCGAAACATGGCGAAATGTCACAAAAACGGTTGTATCTCTGTGCCGGATGTGTCGATTATCGAAAGGCAACCAGTGAGGACGATTGTTCCAGGGGGGAGAATTGCAGTAGTGCTGCGGCCAGTAGGAACGGGTGAACCTCGTAGTTCTACTGCCGACTGCTCGCTTTTTATCTGCCGGGCGCAGTCCCAAAAGGTCTTCGTTGTTGCAAGTGTTATTGGGGGGTAAGGCGTTACGTTACGTTGCTTGGGCCGGTATGCGATTCTTCGTATGCGGTTCTATTTCGTTCGCCTTGCGCCGCTATGCGCACTATAGTTTTGTGCCGTTGTAATCCCGGTTGTTTGTAATCCCGGTCGTTGCAACCCGGAGCGGCAGTGGCAGGCGGTTTTGCACCCGTTCATATGTGACGTGCGTCAACGTTGAATCGTGAAGGTAGAGGCTAATATGTCACGAAACGAGGCAATTCAGGGCTTGGGGCAGATACTGATCCGACGTCGAGACGCCCTTCGTAAGGCGCTGGCGGGAGACTTGAGTTCTTTGCAGGCTCTTCGCGATCAATCGCGAGGTGATGTTCTTGATGCTGCGTTAGATAACGCGCATGACGAAATCAACTCTCAACTGGCTGAAGTTGAGAGTCGGGAATTGGCTCAAATCGAGAATGCATTGGAGCAAATGCGTGAAGGTCGTTATGGCCTTTGCCAAGGTTGTGAGAAGCCAATTCCCTTGGCTCGAATGCAAGCACTGCCCTATGCAATCGTGTGTATTGAGTGTCAGCAAGAGATCGAGAAGTCAGGGAGAGATCTAACTGACAGTTCGGATTGGGGAAGGTTGATTGACCCTGCTGCTGGCGAGAACGAAATCATGATCAGCGATCTGGAAATGGACGCGACCTGATTTGTCTATTCAGCTGCGGCGCGACCAGAGGTGTAATCTTCTTCGAGTGGATTGAGAAGGCACACTCCCAGGTGCGCAGGGGCGTGCGCAATTTGCGTGTTGTCGCGATCCACAGTGGGTCGCGTTGCGTGCCAGGATTTGGTCGCCGCGCGCGCGATTTACTCTCTGCTCCAGCCGACGGCTCGCGGGAACTTGCCATGCGACGAAGTGCAAAGTGCCAGGTTGATAAGGTACTCCGCGCCACGTTGAGCGTATGCGTGCTGGTCGGTTTGATTTTGCCAGTTGCTGCCCAACAACCAGTTGTGAGCGATCCACAAAATGCGCGTGATCGTCTCTACGGTGAAATCCAGGCAGAATTTGAGGCGGTCAGTCGCCAACGCAGTTTGCTCAAGAAAGTAATCCGGTTTGTGAGACCTTCCGTAGTTCACGTTGAGAGTCGAAAGTCAGCTGACAGGACCGGATTGGACAGGGACGTTGCAGAAGCTGGGGCTGGAGTCATCATTAAGCGAAGGAATTCCTTCTATGTGCTGACAAATTGGCATGTGATTCGAAACTCGGCGAAGTCTGACATTGTTGTCGCCTTGGCTGATGGCAGGCGGCTTCAACCAACCAGGATTGAAAAAGACGAGATCACCGATATTGCGGTAATGAGAATTGCCGCAGCGCGTCTAGTATCGGCGCCATTGGGCGATAGTCAAGCTGCTGAGATCGGTGACTTCGTGCTGGCATTTGGTAGTCCTTTTGGTTTGAGTCACTCGGTAACCTTTGGAATTATCAGTGCGAAGAACCGTCGTGATCTCACCTTAGGTTCCGAAGTAGAGCTGCAAGACTTTCTGCAAACGGATGCGGCGATTAACCCGGGTAATAGCGGTGGGCCGCTATTGAATTTGCGTGGTGAGGTGATCGGAATCAACACCGCGATTGCAAGTAGTAGTGGCGGCAGTGAGGGCATTGGTTTTGCTATTCCACTTCGTTTGGCGAACGAAGTTGCCGAGCAGCTCATTGATCATGGCAACGTCACACGCGCGTTTTTGGGCGTCCACCTGGATAGCAGCTATGACAGGGATGC
The DNA here is from genome assembly GCA_002709225.1 of Planctomycetaceae bacterium. GTDB lineage: Bacteria > Planctomycetota > Planctomycetia > Pirellulales > Pirellulaceae > UBA9264. The sequence goes on along the minus strand of PAQH01000128.1, from coordinate 1,915 downwards.
AGCTCGTGAGGTAGGTTTATTGAGCCCGGGTGGTGCGCGGGTCAAACTGGTCACAGAGAATTCAGCCGCTGCGAATGCTGAGCTTAGACCGGATGATGTGATTATTCAGTTTGATGGTGTGAAAATCGAAGACGACAACCACTTGATCAATCAGGTGAAATTGACTCCAGTTGATGCCAGTGTGGAGGTTGTTGTCTTGCGAAACGCCAGGCGGATGGTGATTCAAGTGCAAATGGGGACTCGTGATGAATAGCTGCGGTCCGCTCTGGACAATGGTTATTGCGCGACAGGTACGACGCCAACTGTGCCTGGTATTGACGCCGAAGGCGCGCTGGCACTGACAGGAAACCATGCTCGTCTGCTGAGCGAAGGAGTCGTAACGAGGCCGCCCTTCGACCGTTCCCGGAGTGCGTTTGACAAGGCATGGCAAGAGGCGCCATAGGCCCCGCGAACTAAGAAGACCGCCTCGCCGTGATCACAACCATCACGTCACTAGACGGAACGTTGGGAATACGAGCGACCATGGTGAGCCGCGCAGCTGCCTTGTTTCCCTCTCGGTATCCCCCAGTTTATCCCGGCGTGACCGGCCTTTCGCTTTATCGCCAATGAAATGGGCGCTAAAGCAAGAAGGCGTTCTCAGGCTGAAATGCAGTCTTTTACGTTTGTTTGTGACCGCAGAAACCGGGTTGCTGCCCGACTTTAAGAGCAGCCGGCTCTAGCGTGTTTCGCGTTTTCCAGTGCACGTGAAGTCAAGCCGGGATGACAGCGAAGCGGATGTGCGGCCCGCTATTAGGTTTTACTGCGGCGTGACCGGGGATTGGTGTGACGAAAATACCGGTATTCGTACTGTTTGACGTCTAATATGTGGTTGGAAATACGATAAGGAGCTGGTACTAAGGCGAAATTCCTGTGAGAATAAGAAAGTGTTCGCGCAAACTCGCTAGGGACGTTTCGGCACGCCGCCAGCAAGACCCCCGGTTTCTGGATTAAGAGGAACGATCGATGTCTGCTACCCGAGTGATGCAATGGTCGATTACGTTGCTTCTTCTGGCTGTGATTCAGCTACTTCCCAACTTGGCTTCAGCGCAGCGCCGCGGTAGCGACCGTGGTCGTGGCGAACGAAGTGACCGTGGTCGTGGTGAACGAAGCGACCGTGGTCGTGGTGAACGAGGTAGCTGGGGCGGCGGTAGCAGTCGTGGCGGCTGGGGTGGCGGGCGCAGTCGCGGTGGCTGGGGCGGCGGTAGTAGTCGCGGTGGCTGGGGCGGCGGGCGTGGTGGTCGTGAACGTGGTGGTCGTGGGGGATTTGATCCGACTAGTTTTCTCCGACGGTTAGATCGCAACGGGGATGGGACGCTGGATGCCAGCGAGCAGGAAGGGCCTGCTCGGTTTATTTTGGATCGAATGCGCGACCGTATTCCGAACCTACCTCCGGCAGGACGACCTATCTCCATCGAACGATTGGCGCGCGACATACGCGGTGGCGGGCGTGAAGAACGGTCGAGTTCTTCGTCATCGGCGGTTGAGCCATTGGTGCCCGGGTTCGGGATTGATGAGTTGAACGAGCCTCCGCTTGGGTTTGGGCCAGAGCAAGAGCAATTTAGTGTCGAAAAGACTCCGGAAGATCTGCGCGAGGCAGAAAACACGCTTTCGCGTTATGATCGAAATCAAGATGGTGTATTGGACCAGGATGAGATCCGCAGAGTGCGTTGGCGTTCCGGTTGGGAACAACACGATCGAAATGGAGACGGCAAACTAACGCGTATGGAGCTTGCGACACGATATGCGATTCAACGTAGTGATGAAGAAGGCAGTTCGAGTGCCCGGCGATCATCGACCGGACGCAGTGACCGAGGACGCAGTGACCGAGGACGCAGTGACCGAGGACGCAGTGACCGAGGACGCAGTGACCGAGGAC